>NZ_BAAANS010000043.1:0-79308 GCF_039529925.1 Kitasatospora saccharophila
CGCCGGGGCGGCGCCGATCGCGGCGCTGACCGGCCCGGCCAGCGCCACGGCCACGGTCGCCGGGTGGACGGGCACGGGGGCGGGGCCGTCGGCGCGCAGCCGGACGGTGCCGGGGTCGACGGCGGACACCTCGGTGGGCGTCGGGGCGGCCGGGGCGGCGGCCAGCCGCGGGTCGGCGGGGCGGACCGGGGCCTCCAGGTCCATCACCTCGGCGGCGTGGGTGGCGAGGTCCGAGGCCAGCGAGACCGGCAGCCAGCCGGAGCGGGCCGGGGCGACCGCCTCGCCCAGCAGCGCGCCGAGCTCGGCGGGCGTCGGGCGCGCGGCCGGGTCCTTGGCCAGGCAGGCGGTGACCGCGGGCCGCAGCTGCTCGGGCAGCCCGGAGAGGTCGGGCTCGTCGTGCACCACCCGGTACAGCAGCGAGGCCGCGGACGGGGCGCCGCCGTCCTCGACGTGGTCGAACGGGCCGTGGCCGGTGGCGGCGAAGACCAGCACCGAGCCGAGCGAGAACACGTCGCCGGCCGGGCCGAGGCGGCGCCCGGCGGCCTGCTCGGGGCTCATGAAGCCGGGCGAACCGACCACCACGCCGGTGGAGGTCATCTTGTCGCCGTCCAGCGCCCGGGCGATGCCGAAGTCGATCACCCGCGGCCCGTCGGCGGCCAGCAGCACGTTGGACGGCTTGAGGTCGCGGTGCACCAGGCCCGCGGCGTGGATCGCCGCCAGCGCCTGGGCCAGGCCGGTGCCGAGGGTGCGCACCGTCTCCACCGGCAGCGGCCCGTGGCCGCGCACCGCGTCGTCCAGCGCCGGGCCCAGCACGTACGCGGTGGCCAGCCAGGGCGACTCGCCGTCCCGGTCGGCGTCCACCACCGGTGCGGTGAAGGTGCCGCCGACGGACTGCGCGGCGGACACCTCGCGGCGGAACCGTTCGCGGAAGTCGGCGTCCCCGGCCAGGTCGGCGCGGACCACCTTGACCGCGACCGTGCGGCCGCCGGCGGACCGGGCCAGGTACACCCGGCCCATGCCGCCGACGCCGAGTCTCGCCAGCAGGTGGTAGGGGCCGACCGCCTCGGGGTCGGTCCGGTCGAGCGGTTCGAACGGCATCGCTACCGCGCTCCCTCTGTTCGTCCGTGTACGTGGTGCCGCGCGATGGTTCGTCCGGCGGTCCCGGCAGCGTACCCGCCGGGTTCCGGCCACCCCCCGGCCGGTCCGCGCCGGGCCTGCCGGGGGCCGCCGCTTGATAGATTCGGCCACGATCCGCACCCCGGCCGGGGTGCGCGCGGGGCGGTCCGAGGCCGCCGGGCGGGGGCACCGGCCGGATCCGGAGGCGGAGTTCAGGAAGTTCAGTCGGGTGTGCAGCACTGCACGGCCGCTCGGGGGCGTAGATCTCTTGGGGTGCGTCCGCCGGGCGCGTCCCGCCGGCCCTCCCGGGCGGTCGGCGGCAGTCCACCGAAGCACACCCCGGGAGCCCCGGAGACGGGAGCTGGGAGGAAGTCGATGTCCGTCACCCTCGCCAAGGGCGGGAACGTCTCGCTGACCAAGGCCGCGCCGAACCTGACGCAGGTCCAGATCGGCCTGGGCTGGGACGCCCGATCGACCACCGGCGCGCCCTTCGACCTGGACGCCAGCGCACTGCTGTGCACCGGCGGCCGGGTCACCGGCGACGAGTACTTCGTGTTCTACAACAACCTGCGCAGCCCCGAGGGTTCGGTCGAGCACCAGGGCGACAATCTCACCGGTGACGGCGACGGCGACGACGAGGTGGTGCAGGTGCACCTCGACCTGGTGCCGGTGCAGATCGACAAGGTCGTCTTCGCCGTCTCCATCTACGACGCCGACGCCCGCCTGCAGAGCTTCGGCCAGGTCTCCAACGCCTACATCCGGGTGGTCAACCTCGCCGACGGCAGCGAGATCGCCCGGTACGACCTCTCCGAGGACGCGTCCAGCGAGACCGCCATGATCTTCGGCGAGCTGTACCGCTACCAGGGCGAGTGGAAGTTCCGGGCCGTCGGCCAGGGCTACGCCTCCGGCCTGCGCGGCATCGCGCTCGACTTCGGCGTCAACGTCCAGTAACCGCACCACACCCAAGTCCGGAACGGGTCGATTCCGGCAGCCAGAAAGGTAGCTGACCCCGTGTTCCTCCGTACGTTCGGATGGTCCTTCGCCATCACGATCGCCGGCCTGATCGCCGCCGGCCTGATCTGGGGGGCCGAAGGATTCGGCGTCGTCCTGATCCTCTCGATCCTCGAGATCTCCCTGTCCTTCGACAACGCCGTCGTCAACGCCACCGTCCTCAAGCGGATGAACGCCTTCTGGCAGAAGCTGTTCCTGACGGTCGGTGTGCTGATCGCGGTCTTCGGCATGCGGCTGGTCTTCCCGCTGCTGGTCGTCGGCCTCACCGCGCACCTCAACCCGGGCACCGTCATCGAGCTGGCGCTCGACTCCGGCAAGACGCACGACGGCCACACCTACGCCGAGTACCTGGAGCTGGCCAACCCGGCCATCGCGGCCTTCGGCGGCGTCTTCCTGCTGATGATCTTCCTCGACTTCATCTTCGAGGAGAAGGACTTCAACTGGCTGCGCTGGCTGGAGAAGCCGCTGGAGAAGATCGGCAAGCTGGACGCGCTCTCCTCGGTCGTCGCCCTGGTGGTGCTCGCCCTGTCCTCCCGCTTCTTCGCCGGTGACCGCGCCGAGACGGTGCTGCTGGCCGGTGTCTGCGGCCTCGCCACCTACCTCGCGGTCAACGGCCTGTCCGCGGTCTTCGAGTCCGGCCTGGAGGCCCAGGAGGAGGCCGAGGAGGAGGCCGAGCGCACCGGCAAGTCGATCGTCCAGGTCGGCGGCAAGGCCGCGTTCTTCCTCTTCATCTACCTGGAGGTCCTCGACGCGTCGTTCTCCTTCGACGGCGTGGTCGGCGCCTTCGCCATCTCCCAGGACATCTTCCAGATCACCCTGGGCCTCGGCATCGGCGCCATGTACATCCGGTCGCTGACCGTCTTCCTGGTCCGCAAGGGCACCCTGGACGACTACGTGTACCTGGAGCACGGCGCGCACTACGCGATCGGCGCGCTGGCGCTGATCCTGCTCGCCTCGATCAAGTACCACATCCCGGAGATCGTCACCGGCCTGATCGGCGTCGCCTTCATCGGCGCCGCCCTGGCCTCCTCGATGGTCCGCAACAAGCGCCAGCAGGCGCTGGAGGGCGCGGGCGCGGAGGGCTAGCGCAGCGCCCGCGACACGCCGAGAGCCGCGTCCGGCGAGGAACTTCCTCGCCGGACGCGGCTCTCGGCGTACGGGGGGTGCTGCGGGTGCTGCGGGTGCTGCGGGTCAGCCGAGCTGCTGCTCGATCGCCCGGAGCTTGCGCTCCAGCGAGTCCAGCTTCGGCATCGACAGGGTGTCCTCGTCCATCGTCAGGTCGACGCTGGAGGAGTACGGGGAGCTGTACGAGGAGGAGCTGCTGCTCGACGAGTAGCTGCTGCCGGTGCTGCTGGTGGACTCGACGGCGGCGCGGGGGCGGCGGCCGGCGTTCAGGGCGGCGGGCTCCAGGGCGGAGGCGCTCACCCGGTCGAGGGTGGTCTCCTCGGGGGCTAGGGCAGGCTCCGCTGCGGACGGGCCGTCGCTGCCGGCCGCGGCCAGCGCGGGCACCTCGCGGGCGTGCCGGGCCCGGCCCAGCACGCCGCCCTGGCGGGCGATCGCCTTCAGCTCGGCCCGCTCGCGGCGGTCGGCGCTGCGGGCGCGCAGCTTCGCGTCCATCTTCGCCTGCCGCTCCTCGCGGACCTCCTCGACGGCCTCGTCCAGGCTGCGCACGTTCTCCAGCAGCATCAGTGACCAGGCCGCGTAGGTCTCGCGCGGGGCGCGCAGCCAGCGGACCACCCGGATCTGCGGCAGCGGGCGGGGCACCAGGCCCTGCTCGCGCAGCGCCGCCCGGCGGGTCTGCTTGAGCGCCCGGTCGAACAGCACGGCCGCCGAGATCGACATGCCGGCGAAGAACTGCGGGGCGCCGTCGTGCGCGCCGCCGCGCGGCGCGTGCACCCAGTTGAACCAGGCCGAGGCGACCGCGAACAGCCACACCAGCATGCGGGAGCCGAGCGCGGCGTCACCGTGGCTGGCCTCGCGGACGGCGAGCACCGAGCAGAACATGGCCGCGCCGTCCAGGCCGAACGGGACCAGGTACTCCCAGCCGCCGGACAGGTTCAGGTTCTGCTGGCCGAAACCGACCAGGCCGTGGAACGACAGCGCGGCGGCCACACCGGCGCAGCAGAACAGCAGCACGTACGAGGCGCCGCCGTAGATGGCCTCCTTGCGACGGCGGCGCTCCTCGCTGCGCTCCCACGAGTCGCCGGACGACGAGTCCGTCGGCTTGTTGTTCTTGAAGCGCAGGAAGGCCACCAGGATGGCGGTGAACAGCAGGGCTGCACCGCCTACCACGGCCCAGACCAGCTGTATGGAGGAGAGGTTCATCGCGGGGAGGGCCTCGGCTTTCCGCAGGGCAGGGGGAAGAGAGGTGACGCACGGTACACCTGTGCGGAGAGACGATATCGCGTCCGGGGAGCGGGCATCGTACGGGAGTGACGAACCCTCTGCCAGCGGGGCGCGCGGGAGGGTTGACGTTGACTCAGGGCCCTCCGGGTGGGTATTGGAGAGGCGAGGACGTTAGCCGGTGCTGGGGGAGGACACGATGGTCTCGGTGTGGGAGTTCCTGAAGGGGGACCGCGGCGACAGCTTCGACACCGGAGGGCAGTTCAAGGTCACACTGACCAAGTCCCAGCCGCAGCACGCCATCACCGGCTCCGCGGCCACCACCGGCTACCTGTACATCAACCTGCACTGGTCGACCCTGACCGTCGACCGCCCCAGCGTGGGCGGCGCGCTGCGCCGCTTCTTCGACCCGCGGATCCTGCGCCCGCTGGCGACGGCCGACACCGGGTCCGCGCCGGTCGGCGTCGACCTCGACCTGGCCTGCATGTACGAACTCGCCGACGGCACCCGGGGCGTGGTGCAGCCGCTCGGCCGGCTCTTCGGCGACCTCAACAAGCCGCCGTACATCAAGCTCTCCGGCGACGACGTGTCCGGCGCGCCCTCCGGCGAGACCATGCACATCAACCTGGAGAAGAAGGACCAGTTCAAGCGGCTGCTGATCTTCGTCTACATCTACGACGACACCCCCGCCTTCGACCGCACCCACGCGGTGCTCACCATCGTCCCGCAGAGCGGCCCGCGGATCGAGATCAAGCTCGACGAGCGCGCCCCGGCGGCCCGTTCGTGCGCGGTGGTGCTGATCGAGAACGACGGCGAGGGCAAGCTGACGATCCGCCGCGAGGTGCGGTACGTGCACGGGTTCCAGTCCGACCTGGACCGGCTGTACGGCTTCGGCATGCAGTGGGAGCGCGGCTACAAGACCCCCTCCGGGTCCGGCAACTGACGTCCGGGGGAGGGGGCTCGCGGGCCCGGGGGTTCGTGGTCCGCCAGGTCCGCTAGCGGGGCTGGAACTGCGGGCCCTGCGGCGGCAGCGCGAACGGCGGGCCGGACTGCTGCTGCGGTGGCTGTTGCGGCTGCGGGTAGCCGTACCCCTGGGGCGGCGGCTGCTGCGGGTAGCCGTACCCCTGGGCGGCGGCGGGCTGCGGGTAGCCGTAGCTGCCGGGCTGGGACTGCGGCTGGGCCGGGGGCTGCTGCGGGTAGCCGTAGCCCGGCTGCGGCTGCGGCTGGGGGTAGCCGTAGCCGCCCTGGTGCACGGTCGGCGGGGGCGGGGCCCGGGCGGCCGGGGCGGTGGCCGGCGCGGCCGGCGGCTGGGCGGGCTGGGCCGGGTGGGCGGGCCGGGGCTCGGGGGCGGGCGGCTCGGCGGCCGGGGCGGACGACAGCGGCGCGGCCGGGGCGATCGTCCAGTCGTCCTCGTCGACCGGGGACGGCGGCGCGGGCTGCGACTGCTGCGGCTCGGGCCGCGGTTGCGGCTGCGGGGCCTGGGCGGGGACGCGCGGGTCCCCGCTGTGGTCGGTCAGGTCGACCGCGGAACCGTCCGCGTCCCCGTCGTCCTCGACCGCGATGCCGAAGTCGGTGGCCAGCGCGACCAGCCCGTCCAGGTAGCCCTGGCCGACCGCGCGGAACTTCCAGCCGCCGGACCGGCGGTAGAGCTCGGCGGCGACCAGCGCGGTCACCTGCTCGCCCTCGTCGACCGCGAACTCGGCCAGCGCGGGCGTCCCGGCGGGCGCGGTCGCGTCGAACAGCAGCACCCGCAGGTCGGGCACCGCGGGGAAGGCGCCGCCCTCGGCGGAACCGGCCAGCACCACCCGGTCCACCTCGGACGGCAGTTGCTCCAGGTCGATCTCCAGCCCGTCCAGCACCGTCCCGTCCACGACCTGCTTGGGCAGGTGGCGGACCAGGCCGGACGGGTGCCGGGGCTGGTTGTAGAACACGAAGTCCGAGTCGTCGCGAACCTTGCCCCCGGCGGTCAGCAGCAGGGCCGAGGCGTCCACGTCCGGGATGCCCGGGGTGTCCGTCCACCGCAGGACGGCACGGACGGCGGCGGCCGTCAGCGGGATGTTGGCGCCCTTCGCCATCACGTGCGTCATGGCGCACCATCCTGCCGCCTGCCGGGGGCCCGGGACAACGCGGGGCGCGGCATCGGCGCGCCCCGTCGGCGGATCGCCGCGCGGGCGTTCGCGGCGCGGTCGGTGACGGGGCTGACAATCTTGCGAGAATTCGATGTTTCGAACTCTTTCGCCGAGGTCATACGGCCGTACGATAAGCGGCCAACGGCCCCGGTGCTCCCACCCGCGACGGCGTCGGTGCTCCCCGCGAACTTTCCGGCCGCGCCGTCCGTCCCAAGGAGGGAGACGTCAGCCGTTCCCGCCGACGGCGGGCCCACCAGACCACAGCGGGAGAGCACCTTGCGCCACTTCGGGCATCTCGCGGACGACGTCCGCAGCCGGCTCTTTCACGAGCAGCCCGCCCCCTTCGACCGCGACAGCGAGGCGTCCGTCCTCGCCACCGCGCTCGGCGCCACGCTCTACAGCCCCGCCACCCGGCCCGCCCTGGCCCGCGACGTCCGCAAGCAGGCCGCCCGCGGCGTCGTCTCCATGGTGCTCTGCCTGGAGGACGCGATCGCCGACCACGAGGTGGACGACGCCGAGCACAACCTCGTCGAACAGCTCACCGCACTCGCCGCGGAGGGCGCCGACGCCGAACTGCCGCTGCTGTTCGTCCGGGTCCGGGCCCCCGAGCAGATCACCGACCTGACCGAGCGCCTCGGCCCCGCGCTGCGCCTGCTCAGCGGCTTCGTGGTGCCCAAGTTCACCGAGGACAGCGGCCTGCCCTACCTGGAGGCGCTGACCGGCGCCGAGGAGCGCAGCGGACAGCGGCTGTTCGTCATGCCGGTGCTCGAATCGCCCGAACTCGCCCACCTGGAGAGCCGCCGCGAGCAGCTGCACGGCATCGCCCGGCTGCTCGACAAGCACCGCGAACGCGTCCTCGCCGTCCGGCTCGGCGTCACCGACCTGTGCTCCGCGTACGGGCTGCGCCGCTCGCCCGACCTGACCGCCTACGACGTCGCCCTGGTGGCCGGCGTGATCGGCGACGTGGTCAACGTGCTCGGCCGGGCCGACGGCACCGGGCACACCGTCACCGGGCCGGTCTGGGAGTACTTCCCGCTCCAGGAACGGATGTTCAAGCCCCAGCTGCGCCGCACCCCGTTCGCCGAGGTCATCCCGCCCGCCGACCGGGTCCGCCAGCGGCTGATCGAGCACGACCTGGACGGGCTGATCCGGGAGATCGAACTCGACCGGGCCAACGGGCTGCTCGGCAAGACCTGCATCCACCCCAGCCACGTCGCCGCCGTGCACGCGCTGTCCGTGGTCACCCACGAGGAACTCTGCGACGCGCAGGACATCCTGCAGCAGCACCGCGGCGGCGGCGGGGTCAGCCGCTCCGCGTACACCAACAAGATGAACGAGGCCAAGCCGCACCGGGCCTGGGCCGAGCGGGTGCTGCTGCGCGCCGAGGTGTTCGGCGTCGCCCGGCCCGAGGTCACCTTCGCGGAGCTGCTGTCGGCCTGCATCGGCTGAACGGCCGCCGCGTGCCGGGCCGCTGACGGAGGGTCAACCGATCGGCTGACGGGAGGGTCGGCCGGTCGGCGTCGACGTCCTGGCCGGTCGGCGTCGACGTCCTGGCCGGTCGGCCGATCCATGCTCCCCGGCGGGCCCCGTAGGCTCGATGACGAACCGCGAACCGTGCGGGCGTGCGCCCGCGTCCGTCCCACTGGCACCACCCGTCCTTCCCGTCACCGTCCGTACCGCCCTGCCCGTCCTGCTCCGCCCCGTCCTGCCCCGCACCGTCCCCCGTCCCGTCCCGCACCGTCCCGCACTGCCTCGCTCGTCGAGAGGAGCCCCCGATGACCGCCGACACCACCGCCCCCGGGCCCGTCGGGGCCGACCCCTGGACCGGCCAGTGGGTCACCGACCGGCTCGGCCTGCGCCTCACCGGCGGGCCCGAACTGACCGGACTGATCGGCCTCGCCCTGCGGGTCAACCCGAAACGCGCCCACCTGCTGGTCTCCCGGGTGCTGGGCAAGCACGTCCCGCAGCGGCCCGCGACGGTGCACGGCGCCGGGCTCGACCTCGGCCGCCGGGTCGCCGAACTGCTCGGCCCCGAGGACGCCGCCCGCGCCGTCGTGCTCGGCTACGCCGAGACCGCCACCGCCCTCGGCCACAGCGTCGCCGACGGGCTCGACGCCCCCTACCTGCACTCCACCCGGCGGCCCGTCCCCGGCGTCGCCCCGCTCGGCGGCTTCGAGGAGGAGCACTCGCACGCCACCAGCCACCTGCTGCTCCCCGAGGACCCGCTGCTGCTGGCCGGGGACGGCCCGCTGGTGCTGGTCGACGACGAGTTCTCCACCGGCACCACCGTCATCAACACCATCCGCGCCCTGCACGCCGCCCACCCCCGCGAGCGCTACGTCGCCGTCGCCCTGGTCGACCTGCGCACCCCGGCCGACCGCGAGCGCCTGCGCGCCGCCGCCGCCGGACTCGGCGCCCGCCTCGACCTGGTCGCCACCGCCGCCGGCGGCGTCGAACTCCCCGACGGCGTCCTGGACCGGGCCCGCGAGCTGATCGCGGCCGCCCCCGCCCCGCCGCCCCCCGGCGGCCCGCCCGGCGAACTCACCCGGCTCGACCTGCCCTGGCCCGCCGACCTGCCCGACGGCGGCCGGCACGGCTTCACCCCCGCCCACCGCCGCCGCCTCGACGCCGCCCTGCCCGCCCTCGGCGCCCACCTCGCCGCCGCCGTCGGCCCCCGCCCCGGCCGGGTCCTGGTGCTCGGCTGCGAGGAGCTGATGTACGCCCCGCTGCGGCTCGCCGAAGCCCTCCAGCACGCCCTCCCCGACGCCGAGGTGCGCTTCTCCACCACCACCCGCTCCCCGGTGTTCGCCCTCGACGACCCCGGCTACGCCATCCGCACCCGGCTCGCCTTCACCGCCCACGACGACCCCGCCGACCGCTCCACCGAGCGCTACGCCTACAACGTCGCCCCCGGCACCGACCCGGCCCGCCGCTTCGACACCGTCGTCCTGGTCGTCGACGACCCCGCCGACACCCCCGCCCTGCACCACGGCCCCGACGCCCTGCTGCCCGCCCTGCGCACCGCCACCGACCGGGTGGTGCTCGCCGTTCTCCCGTCGTACCGCCCCGCGCCACCCGCCGGACGCCCCGCTGCCCGAGCATGACCCCGTACCCGTCGGAGGCACCCAGCATGACCGCACGCACCGCCCCGCCCGCCACCCGCCCGCTGCACGGCCCGGCCTTCTCCAGCTACCCGGCCGCCGACGTCACCTGGCTGCTCAAGGACCTCTCCGACGTCCACCTCGAAGCGCCCACCGAGGAGCGCGAGGAGGCCGTGCAGTCCGGCGGCGCCCACTACGCCGAGTCGCTGCCCGTCGAGTACCAGCCCAGCGCCGCCTACCAGCAGCTCTTCCACACCGCCCTGGACGCCTCCGCGACCCGGCTGGCCACCGCCGTCGGCACCGTCGCCGAGACGCTGCTGCGCGAACGCGGCCCGCACCTGGTGCTCGCCTCGCTGGCCCGGGCCGGCACCCCCGTCGGCGTCCTGATCCGCCGCTGGCTCGCCCACGCCCACGGCCTCGACGTGCCGCACTACACCGTCTCCATCGTCCGCGGCCGCGGCATCGACCAGGTCGCCCTGCGCCACCTCGCCGCCCACCACCGCGCCGCCGACGTGGTCTTCGTCGACGGCTGGACGGGCAAGGGCGCCATCACCCGCGAACTCGAACAGGCCCTGGCCGGCACCGGCTTCGACCCCGAACTCGCCGTCCTCGCCGACCCCGGCGGCTGCGTGCGCACCTACGGCACCCGGGACGACTTCCTGATCCCCTCCGCCTGCCTCAACTCCACCGTCTCCGGCCTGGTCTCCCGCACCGTGCTGCGCGCCGACCTGACCGGGCCGGACGAGTTCCACGGCGCCAAGTTCTACCGCGAACTCGCCGGGGCCGACGTCTCCCGCCACTTCGTCGACACCGTCGCCGCCGCCTTCCCGGCCGTCGCCGACGCCGTCGCCGCCGAGACCGCCCGGCTCGCCGCCGTCGACCGCACCCCCACCTGGGAGGGCTGGGCCGCCGTCGAGCGGATCAGCGCCGAGTACGGCATCGACAGCGTCAACCTGGTCAAGCCCGGCGTCGGCGAGACCACCCGCGTCCTGCTGCGCCGCGTCCCCTGGCGGATCCTGGCCCGCCGCGGCGCCGGGCCCGACCTCGACCACGTCCGGCTGCTGGCCGAACAGCGCGGCGTCCCGGTCGAGGAGACCGACGACCTGCCGTACACCTGCGTCGGCCTGATCCACCCGCGCTACACCCGCGGCGCCACCGGCGCGGACGGCACCGCCGTCCACACCTGACCCCCGCCCCCGAACGAAGGAGACCCCGCCCGTGCCGCAGTTCCTGGTCGCCAGCGACCTCGACCGCACCCTCGTCTACTCCAACCGCGCCCTCGGCCTGGACGTGCCCGACCGGCTCGCCCCGCGGCTGCTCGCGGTGGAGGTGCACGACGGCAAGGCGCTCTCCTTCATGACCGAGCAGGCGGCCGCCCTGCTCGCCGAGATCGCGGCCCTCGCCCCGGTCGTCCCCGTCACCACCCGCACCCGCGCCCAGTACGAGCGGATCCACCTCCCCGGCCCCACCGCGGACTGGATCCCCCCGTACGCGGTCTGCGCCAACGGCGGCCACCTGCTGGTCGACGGCCTCCCCGACCGGGACTGGCAGCACGAGGTCCGCACCCGCCTCGACGAGGGCAGCGCCCCGCTCGCCCAGGTCGTCGAGCACCTCGCGCTGACCGCCGACCCGGAGTGGACCCACAAGCGGCGCGTCGCCGACGAGCTCTTCGCCTACCTGGTCGTCGAGCGCGCCGAACTCCCGCCCGGCTGGATCGACGACCTCACCGCCTGGTGCGCCGAGCGCGGCTGGACGGTCTCCCTCCAGGGCCGCAAGGTCTACGCCGTCCCCGCCCCGCTCTCCAAGGGCGCCGCGCTGGACGAGGTGCGGCGGCGCACCGGCGCCACGACCGTCCTGGCGGCCGGCGACTCCCTGCTCGACGCCGAACTCCTGCTCGCCGCGGACCTGGGCTGGCGCCCGGGCCACGGCGAACTCGCCGAGACCGGCTGGACGGCGCCGGGCGTCACCGCGCTCACCGAGACCGGCGTCGGCGCGGGGGAAGAGATCCTCCGGCAGGTGCTCAAGCACGTCAGCTGAGCCCAGCGGGCGGCACCAGGGGTTCACGAGAGCGCGTATTCAGGGGCTCGGGGAACGGCGAGGCCGTGGCTGCTGACGGTTCACTGCCGTTGGGTGCGGCCGCTTCCGGTTCTGTTCACTACACGCAGCAGCACGGACCCGCCGTTCCCCGGGCCCCTGTTTTCTCCGCTCGTCAGCCGCAGCAACCCCCGCCGCAGCAGCCGCCGCCTCCGCCCCCGCCGGCGGGGGCCGGCGCGGCGGCGCCCACGCCGGTGACGGCGACGGTGGACAGCAGCTTGACGGTGTCCGGGTGGCCCTCGGGGCAGGTGGCCGGGTCGTTGGCCCGGGCCATCGGGCGGTTGAGTTCGAAGGTGGCTCCGCAGGAGCGGCAGCGGAAGTCGTAGCGAGGCATACCGAGCAGGGTACCGACGGCCGGTTCAGTGGCCGCGGATCAGCGAGACCACTTCGGCCGCGGTCTCCCGGACGGCGGCCAGCTCGGTCAGGAAGTGCCAGTAGTCGGGGTGCCGGCCGGACTCCTCCAGCGCGGCCACCGCCCGGTCCAGCCGCCCCACCGCGGCGTCCAGTGGCCCGGCGTGGCGGGGGTCGGGGGCCTGCCGGCCGGCCATCGCGAGGCGCTGGGCGTCGCGCAGCGCGAACCGGGCCCGCTCGATCTCCCGGTTCGGGTCGTGCTGCACCTCGTTGAGCTGCTGGAGCCGGTCGTTGACCGCGGTGACCGCGCCCCCGGCGGTGTCGAGCAGGGCGCGCACGGTGCCGATCGCCGCCGTCGCGTCCGCCCAGCGCTGCTCGTCGCGGGCCCGGCCGGCCTCGGTCAGCTTGCCGCGGGCGGTGCGCACCGCGTCCGCGGTCTGCGCGGGCACCCGCTGGAGGTCCTGCCAGCAGGCCGTGGAGAACCGGCGGCGCAGTTCGCTGAGCGCCGGGTCCACGGTGTGGGCCCGGTTCTCCAGGGCATCGATGCGGGTGCGCAGCGAGGTCACCCGGCGGTCGATCTCGGCGGCCCGCTCCGGGAGCTGGGCGGCCTCGGCACGGACCGCCTCGGCCCGCCGGGCGACGTCCTCGGCGCGCTGCAGGGTGGCGGGCACGCCGTGCTGGGAGACGCCCTGGTTCAGCCTGGTCAGTTCGGGCGCGAGCTCGGCCAGCCGGGTCGCCAGGTCGTCCGCGCGCAGGCCCGCGCCGCGGACCTGCTCCAGGGCGGTGGTCGCCGCGAGCAGCGCCTGCCGGGCCCGTTCGACGGCGGGGGTGACCCGGATCAGCTGGGCCTCGGCGTGGTCCACGATCGGCTGCAGGCGGCTGACGAAGGCGCCCAACTCGGCGCGCTTGGCGTCGAGTTCGCGCTTGGCCTGGTCGAGCTGCTGCCGGGCCCGGGCGACGGCCCCCGGGTCGGCCTCGGCGGACTCCAGGTCGACGGAGTCCAGCGCGCCCAGGTAGGCGACGGTGACCTGGTCGATCCGGGCGGTCAACTCGGCGAATTCCTGCTCCACCCGGCGGGCGGTGGCGGGCTCGCCCGCGGACTTCACGGTCTCCACCGCGAGCAGCGCGTCCCGCTGGGCCGAGTCCAGCTCGTAGAACGACTCCTGGGCGGCCTCCCGGGCCGCCCTGGCGTCGGCGCGGGCGCCGTCCCGACGGCCGCCGCCCCACCAGCCGCCCCGACCACCGCCACTGCTCACCGCGCGCTCCCTGCTCCGTGTCCGTCCTGCCGCTTCCTCCCTGCCATTCTTGCCGATCACCCGCCCCGCCCGGCACCCCCCGTCCCGTCCGCCCTCCGGAAGGGGGCGGCGAAGCACTCCGCGGACCAGGTAGTCTGTCCACTCGTCGTGTGACCGGCCGCGCCGGCCCACTGCGGCGGGGGCGCATAGCTCAGCGGTAGAGCGCCGCCCTTACAAGGCGGATGTCGGCGGTTCGAAACCGTCTGCGCCCACAGCGAAGAAGCAGGTCGGAGGCCGCCCCACCGTTCCGGTGGGGCGGCCTCCGGGCTTGCGGCGCGCGGGTGGGAGCCGTTGTCCCCGGCGGGGGCCGGGGTCAGGGGGCGGCGGGTGCCCCGGCGGAGAAGAGGTCCTGGTAGCGGCCGGTGAGCAGATCGCCGCCCTTGTACCGGGCGGTGGCCGCCGCGTCCAGCACCACCGGGCCGTCCGGTCCCGGGACCTGGGAGGCGCCGCCCGCCGAGCCCAACGGGACGATGATGGCCGCGGGGCCGGGGCGGTGGGCCGTGTCCGCGGGCCGGCCCGCGGACAGGGCCCGGATGTTGGCGGCGGCCACCACCGCGTGGTCCGTGGCCGCCTTGGAGCGCTTGGGCTCGGGCAGCGCCGTGATGTCGCCGATCGCGAACACCCGTGCGGAGCCCCGGAGTCGGAGCCGGTCGTCCACCTCGACGAAGCCGTCGGGGCGGGCCGCTCCGGCCAGTGCGCCCAGCAGGGCGACGCTGTTGGGGCGGACCCCGTGGCACCGGAACCAGATGTCGGCGGCGATCTGCTCGCCCGACTCGGTGGACACGGTGAACGGGGCGTCCAGGCCCGGTTCGGTCGGCGGCGGACCGGTCAGCGGGCTGCCGAGCACCAGTCGCACGCCCAGGGCGTCCAACTGCTCGCGCAGGGCGGCGCGCAGCCCGGGCAGGAACTGCCCGCCGAGGACGTCCCCGGCGCTGTCGAGCACGGTCACCCGCTTGTCCGGCCACTGCTCGACGATCTCCCCGGCGAACTCCAGGCCCACCGGGCCGCCGCCGATCAGCAGCACCCGCCGCGCCCGGGCGAGCCGGGCCCTGGTGTCGGCCTGCCGCAGCAGCGCCTCGGCGGTGTCGTCGACCCCGGACTTGGCAGGGAAGGGGTAGCTGGAGCCGCTCGCCAGGACGGTGAAGTCGGCGTCGATCCTGCTGCCGTCGGCGAGCGTCACGCCGTCCTCGTCCACCGAGGCGGCGCGCCCCCGGACGAAGCGACCGCGGGTGAGCAGCCGGTCGAAGCCGTAGTACATCCGCTCCGCCCAGGGGGCGCTGACCAGGCCGCGGAGCGCGGCGACGGCGTGCTCGAAGGAGTCCTTGGGGTCGATGAGCACCACCTCGAAGTCCGGGTCCAGGGCCTTGGCCAGGGCCGCTCCGCCGTAACCGCCGCCGATGACCGCGACTGTCCTTCCCATGTGCGTCCTCCCGCTCTCGTCTCGTGCTCGTGGGGTCGTGGTCGTACCTTCACCGCGAAGTAAAGTACAACCTGCATGGCAGATTTGTCACCGGGCGGCCGCCGGGAGCCGTGACGGCCCGGGTCGGTGCCGCCAGACCGCCGTCCCCGGTCCCGCCGTTCAGTGCGCCCCGGTGCCGCCAGACCGCCGTCCCCGGTCCCGCCGTTCAGTGCGCCCCGGTGGCGGCCGCGGCCGTCCCCGCGTCCGCCGCGGCGGCCCCGGGCGGCTGGCCGACGAAGTCCTTCCCGCGGATCAGCGCGGCGCTCAGCACCGCCGACACCAGGGCCACGGCCGCGCCGATCCACAGGATCTCGTTGAGCCCGTCGGTGAAGCCCGAAGAGGCGCTGCGGGCGGTGAAGACCGTCCCCAGGGCCGCGATCCCGGTGGCGAGACCGACCTGGCGGGCGGTGGCGTTGATCCCGGACGCGGTGCCGGCCTGCGCGGGCGCCACCACGCCCACCGCGGTGGCGGCCAGCGGCACGGTGACCATGCCGGAGCCGAGCCCCGCGACGACCATCCCGGGCAGCAGGTGGGTCCAGGGGGAGGTGTCGGTCACCCCGGTCATCAGCGCGAGGCCGGCGCCGGTCAGCACGAAGCCGGCGCTGATCGTCAGGCGCACCGGGACGGCGCTGCTCAGCCGTCCGGCGAGGGTCGAGGACACGAACATCGCCCCGGTCAGCGTCAGCAGCCTGGTCCCGGTCTGGGCGGGGGAGAAGCCCAGGTGCTGCTGGAGGTAGAGCGCCAGGTAGGTGATCAGGGTGTAGAGGGAGCCGTTGAGTCCGACCGCGGCGACCAGCCCGCCGATGAAGGTGGGCTTGCGGAACAGCCCCGGGTCCAGCATCGGGTGGCGCTGCGTCAGTTCCAGCGCCAGGAAGCCGGCGAGCAGCACCCCGGCGCCGATCAGACTGCCGTACGTCTGTGGGTGGGACCAGCCGTCGCCAGCGCTGATCAGGCCGTGGATCAGCAGGGCCAGTCCGCCGCTGAAGGCGGCGAAGCCGAGCCAGTCGGGACGGACCGCCGCCGGACCGCGGGACTCCCGCAGCCTGGTGAGGGTGGTCACGACCACCGCGATGCCGATCGGCCCGTTGACCCAGAAGATCCAGCGCCAGCCGAGTCCGCTGGTGAGGGCGCCGCCGAGGACCGGTCCCAAAGCCACCGCGATGCCCAGGACGCCGCCGTAGACGCCGAAGGCCAGTCCGCGTTCGCGCCCCTGGAAGGCGTCGCTGAGCAGGGCCAGCGAGGTGGCCCAGACGACCGCCCCGCCGATGCCCTGCCCGGCCCGGGCGAGCGACAGGAAGAGCGGCCCGGTGGCCAGGCCGCACAGCAGCGACCCCGCGGTGAAGACCGCGGTGCCGACCGCGTAGAGCCGGCGCCTGCCCCACAGGTCGGCCAGTGAGCCCCCGGTGAGCAGTCCGGCGGCGAGGGCCAGCGCGTAGGCGTCGATGACCCACTGCAGGCCGGACAGCGGTGCGTGGAAGTCCCGGCCGATGGCGGGCAGGGCGACGTTGACGATGGTGATGTCGAGGACCAGCATGAACACCCCGGCGACGACTGCCGTCAGGGTCCACCACTTCTGTGCCATGGGGTGCGTTCCTCCTGTGGAGGCTCGGGTGCCGCGGTGGTCGGGGGTCCAGCCGAGGGCGGTCCGCGCCGGGTGGGCCGGTGCGGCCGCCGGCCGGTGTGATTGACGCTCGGTGTGATTGACGGTCGGTCAGATAAGTAAAGTACAACGTGCATGGTAAATTGAGCAACGGAACGCAGCGAGCACTGGAGGACCCCCTGAGCGCCACGGACGTCACCGGCAACCGGAAACCCGCGCGGACCGGCGGGCGGGCGGGCAAGCGCCTGGCCATCGTCGAGGGCGCCCGGGCCGTGTTCGGGCGCGAGGGGTACTCGCGCACCAGCATCGAGGCGATCGCCGCCGAGGCGTGCGTCTCCACCCGCACCATCTACAACCACTTCGAGAGCAAGGAGCACCTGTTCTCCGAGGTGGTCCGGATCTCGGCCGGCCAGGTCGCCGAAGCCTTCGTGGAGACGGCCGAGCGGCAGGTCGGGGGCGTGGACCCGAGGGCCGACCTGATCGCCCTGGGCGAGGCGTTCGTGTCCCACCGGACCAGGTTCCCCGAGCACTTCGCGATGATCAGGCAGATCAAGGCCGAAGCCCAGCACTTCCCCGCGGCCGTCATCGACGCCTGGCAGCAGGCCGGCCCCTCCCGGGTCCAGCGGGAGCTGGGGCGCCGGTTGCGGGCGCTGGCCGAAGCCGGAGCGCTACGGCTGGACGACCCGGCCCGCGCCGCCCGCCACTTCATCGCCCTGGTCAGCGCGGAGATCACCATCCGCCCCTACAACGCCCCCGCGCCGAGCGCCGCCGAGGTGCTGGAGTCGGTCACCTCCGGGGTCGACGCCTTCCTCCACGGCTACGCACGGCGGACGGACGGCTGACGCGGCGCGCGGGGGGCCGGGCGCGGGGCGACGCGGGTGCGGGGCGCGGGCGGCCGGGCTCAGAGCAGCTTGCGCGGGGCGACGGCCGGGGCGGGGTCGCCGGGGTGGCGGTGCGGGTGGAGCAGGGCGGCCGCGCCGCGGAGCCTGGCGGCGGCGCGGGTGGGGAGGACCAGGGTGTAGAGGTGGCCCTCGCCGCGGGGTCCCTCCACCAGCCAGGAGGTCCAGGGGAGTTGGAGGGTGGCGGCGGGGCTGAAGGCGATCGGGCGGCGTCCGGCGAGCGGGAGGTCCTGCAGGCCCAGTCGGCACCAGCTGGAGATGGTGAGGGTGCGGCGGGCCGGGTCGAAACCGGCCGGGACGCACTCGGCGGCACGGTCGCGGCCGACGGTTTCGAGGAAGCGCAGGTTGCTCCGGACGCCGAGGTGCTTCTCGGTGAACTCCTCGACGGCGGTGCGCAGTTCGGCGGCGTACCCGGCGGGCCCGGTGCCGGGCCGGTAGGGCAGCCGGATCTCGCCGAGCAGGTTGCCCAGGGTGCCGTCGGGCAGCCCGAGGACGCGGCGGAGGTTGACCGGCACGGTGAGGGTCTGTTCCTCGTCGCCCGCGCCGTCGACCTCGCGCAGCACGTGCAGCAGGTGGGCGCAGAGCGCGTCGTTGGCGGACAGCCGGCGGCCGGCCGCGGCGCTGTGCGCGGCGCGCAGCCGTTCGGTCTCGGCGGGGGAGAACCAGACCTGGACGGTGCGGTTGGCGAGGGCGGCCCCGGCGACGGTGCGGCGCAGGGCGGCGCGTTCGCCGGGGTCGGGCAGCCGCAGGCCGGGGGTGCCGCAGTCCTCGGCGGGGAGGTGGGCGTCGAGCTGTCCGTCCCGGTCGGCGGCGCGGTGGACCTCGGGCAGGTCGGTGCCCTCGGTGCAGGCGGACCAGGTGCGCAGCAGCAGGGCGAAGGTCTGCATGTCGCCGACGGCGTGGTGCCAGGAGAGGCCGAGCGCGCAGGTGCCGTCGGCGAGCCGGTTGAGCCGGACGGTGAGCAGCGGCAGCGGTTCGCGGCGGGCCTCGGTGGCGCGGACGTGGTCGACCAGGCCGCCGGCGGGCAGCACCATCCGGTCGAGCGCCTCGGTGAGGGTGTAGGGGGCGTCGGCGACGGTGAAGGGGACGCCGGCGTCGTCGGTGTCGATCCAGAGGTCCCCGGCCGGGTCGGTGCGCAGCCGGCCGGCGAACTCGGGCAGGTGGCCGAGGGCGCGGGCGAGTCCGGCGGCGAGGGCGTCGGGGTCGAGCGGGCCGTCGTGGAAGAGCACCACGGAGACCGGCAGGTCGGCGAGCAGCAGGTCGCCGACGGAGCAGCGGACCGGGCCCGGGCCCGGGCGGCCGGCCCGGACGGTGCGGACCTCGGTGTCGGACGTCAGCGTGCCGGTCATCCCGGTTCCCTCCCCTGATCCCTGAAATGACGGGGGAACGATAGGGGCCCGCGGGCGGGGGACACCAGGGGTGTCCGAACGAACGGTTCCGCTTCGCACGGGTATGTGGCGTTTCTCATACTGATGCCCGAAAAGATGGGAACAGGGCGAGCTGCGGTTTTCGTCCCCGGCCGAGCGGCAGTCCGACGGCTTGAAACGAAGGCCATTGACGCTAATAGATCATGCAATCAACGGAAACTGACCCTATCACCCAGATGAAGTGAAGGTGATCGACCGGCTTCGGCCTCGGCTCGCTGCGGAAACAGTGGGGGTTACGGTTCCGGAATGGTTCAGCTCCACAACCGCCCGGGCGTCGACGAAGCCCCCGGCGTCCAAGCCTCGGGGGGCGTCCGCTCCAAGGGTCTCAACAGCAACTCGGTGGGCCTGCTCGGCAACGCGGTGATCGGCGTGTCCACCGTCGCCCCGGTGTACTGCCTGACCACCACCCTGGGCACCACGGTGGCCGCCGTCGGCCTGCGGATGCCGGCCCTGTTCCTGGCCGGCTTCCTGCCGATGATGCTGGTGGCCTTCGCCTACCGGGAACTGAACAAGGCGATCCCGGACAGCGGCACCTCGTTCACCTGGACGGTCAAGGCGTTCGGCCCCAAGGTCGGCTGGATGTGCGGCTGGGGCCTGGTGATCGCGACGATCATCGTGCTCTCCAACCTGGCGGGCGTCGCCACCGAGTACCTGTACCTGCTGCTCGGCGAGATCACCCGCAGCGACTCGGTCGCGGCGCTGAACGGCGACAGGCTGGTCCACGTGGTCACCTGCCTGGCGCTGATCGCGGTCGCCACCCTGATCAGCTACCGCGGCATGACCGCCACCAAGGGCGTCCAGTACGCCCTGGTCGGGCTGCAGTTGGCCGTGCTGGGCCTGTTCGGCGTGATGGCGATCGCCAAGTCCGCCGGCCACGGCGCGGCCGGTTCGCTGCACTTCTCCTGGAGCTGGCTCGACCCGTTCCGGGCCAGCTCCTTCACCTCGTTCGTGGCGGGCCTGTCGCTCTCGCTGTTCATGTACTGGGGCTGGGACGCCTGCCTGAGCGCCAACGAGGAGACCGGCGGCAGCGAGAAGACCCCGGGTCGGGCCGCGATGCTGGCGATGGCGGTGCTGGTCGGCTCCTACCTGTTCACCGCCGTCGCGGTGCAGATGTACGCGGGCGTCGGCACCACCGGCACCGGCCTGGGCAACCCGGAGACCTCCTCCAACGTGCTGGCCGTGCTGGCCGGCCCGGTGATGGGCACCGGCCTGGGCGTGCTGCTGTTCGTCGCGGTGCTGGCCTCCGCCTCGGCGAGCCTGCAGACCACCTTCATCCCGGTCAGCCGCACCGTGCTGGCGATGAGCGTGTACGAGGCGCTGCCCGCCTCCTTCACCGCCGTCAACGAGCGCTACAAGACCCCGGGGCGGGCGATCGTCACCGCGGGCGTCGGCACCGGCGCGTTCTACACCGTGATGACCCTGGTCAGCTCGCACGTGCTGGCCGACACCATCGCCGCGCTGACCCTGATGATCTGCTTCTACTACTCGCTGACCGCGTTCGCCTGCGCCTGGTACTTCCGGCACGACTTCCGCGCCTCGGTCCGCGACGCGCTGCTCAAGTGCGTGTTCCCGCTGATCGGCGGGCTCACCCTGGCCGCGATCTTCGGCAAGTCGCTGGTCGACATGGCCGACCCCGCCTACGGCAGCGGCAGTTCGGTGTTCGGCGTCGGCTCGGTGTTCGTGGTCGGGGCCGGCCTGCTGGCCCTCGGCCTGGTGGTGATGGCCGTGATGACGCGCCGCAGCCCGGCGTTCTTCCGCGGCGAGGTGCTCACCCGGGACACCCCCGCCCTGGTCATCCCCGACTGAGCCGGGGAGCGCGCGAAGGGCCCCGAACCGCGCGGTTCGGGGCCCTTCGACGGGTCCGGACGGGCGTCTCGGCGCGCGGCGGACGTCTCAGTACGCGACGGTGAAGCGCTCGCCGAGGTGCTTCGGCTCCTCGACCTCGTCCAGCAGCGCCACCGCGTAGTCCTCGGTGGAGATCCGGCTCTCGCCGTCCGCGCCGATCAGCAGGTCCTCCAGGCCCTCGCGGTAGGTGCCGGTGCGCTCGCCGGGGGCGATGGTGCCCGCCGGGGAGAGGTTGGTCCAGCGCAGGTCGGTGACGGTGCGCAGGTAGTCCAGCGCGTCGCCGTGCGCGTGCATGATCTGCAGCAGGAACTCCGGCAGGCCCGGGGTGTCCCAGACCTGCTTGCCGTCGGGGGTGCGCAGCGAGCCCGCGCCGCCGACGGTGAGCAGCCGCGGCGCGTCGGCGCCCAGCGTGCGCAGGCCCGCCACCAGTGACTCGAAGGACGGCGCGATCAGCGCCTGGTGGCCCGGCCCGTCGCCGCCGCCGACCGCGCTGACCACCACGTCCGCGCCCTTGGCGCGGTCGGCCACCGAGGCCGGGTCCAGCACGTCGCCGGTCACGACGGTCAGCGCCGGGTGCGCGACGGGGAGCTTGGCGGGGTCGCGGACCACGGCGGTCACGGTGTGGCCGCGGCGCAGCGCCTCGTCCAGCACGCGGGAGCCGATGGTGCCGGTGGCGCCGTACAGGGTGATGGTGCTCATCGTGGACGTGTCTCCTCTGGTGGGTTCAGCCGCTTGGCGTTTTCCGTCGTCGGATCGACCGTACGGGTGCCCGGGCCAGCCGGGCGAGGTGCCGGGCCGACAGCTCCTGGTGAAAAACGGACACCGGTCGGGGCGGGGAGATCGGCCCGGGGGCGCGACTCTGCAACGTTCTGTTGAAAAGCACCTTGACGGCCCCGGCGCGGCCGCCTTAGCTTGCTTTCGCATTACAAAACTATTCTTCCGCATCGCGGAAGTAGTGTCGACGGCAGGAGTAGCCGATGCCCCGCATGACAGCCGCCCGCGCGGCCGTGGAGATCCTCAAGCTCGAAGGCGTCGAGGTGGCGTTCGGCGTGCCCGGCGCCGCGATCAACCCCTTCTACGCCGCGCTCAAGGCGTCCGGCGGGATCCGGCACACCCTGGCCCGGCACGTCGAGGGCGCCTCGCACATGGCCGAGGGCTACACCCGGGCGAGGGCGGGCAACATCGGCGTCTGCGTCGGCACCTCGGGGCCGGCCGGCACCGACATGATCACCGGCCTGTACTCGGCGATCGCCGACTCGATCCCGATCCTGTGCGTCACCGGCCAGGCCCCGGTCGCCCGGCTGCACAAGGAGGACTTCCAGGCCGTCGACATCGCCTCGATCGCCAGGCCGGTCACCAAGGCCGCCACCACCGTGCTGGAGGCCGCGCAGGTCCCCGGCGTGTTCCAGCAGGCGTTCCACCTGATGCGCTCCGGCCGGCCCGGCCCGGTGCTGATCGACCTGCCGATCGACGTGCAGCTCACCGAGATCGAGTTCGACCCCGAGGCGTACCAGCCGCTGCCGGTCCACAGGCCCGCCGCCAACCGGATCCAGATCGAGAAGGCGATCGCGCTGCTCCAGGAGTCCGAGCGGCCGCTGATCGTGGCCGGCGGCGGCGTCATCAACGCGGACGCCGCCGAACTGCTGCTGGAGTTCGCCGAGTTGACCGGCGTCCCGGTCGTCCCGACGCTGATGGGCTGGGGCGTCGTCCCGGACGACCACGGGCTCAACGCGGGCATGGTCGGCCTGCAGACCTCGCACCGCTACGGCAACGAGAACTTCCTCGCCTCCGACTTCGTCCTCGGCATCGGCAACCGCTGGGCCAACCGCCACACCGGCGGCCTGGACGTCTACACCGCGGGCCGGAAGTTCGTCCACATCGACGTGGAGCCCACCCAGATCGGCCGGATCTTCGCCCCCGACCTGGGCATCGCCTCCGACGCGGGGGCCGCGCTGGTGCTGCTGCTGGAGGTGGCCCGCGAACTCGCCGCCGCCGGACGGCTGAAGGACCGCCGGGAGTGGGCTGCGAGCACCCAGGAGCGGCGGGCCGCGCTCCAGCGCAAGACCCACTTCGACGAGGTGCCGCTCAAGCCCCAGCGGGTCTACGAGGAGATGAACCGCGCCTTCGGCCCGGAGACCCGGTACGTCACCACCATCGGCCTCTCGCAGATCGCCGGCGCCCAGCTGCTGCACGTCCACCGGCCCCGGCACTGGATCAACTGCGGCCAGGCCGGCCCGCTCGGCTGGACGATCCCGGCCGCCCTCGGGGTGGCCACCGCCGACCCCCAGGGGCAGGTGGTCGCGCTCTCCGGCGACTACGACTTCCAGTTCATGATCGAGGAGTTGGCGGTCGGCGCGCAGCACCGGATCCCCTACGTCCACGTGCTGGTCAACAACTCCTACCTCGGGCTGATCCGGCAGGCGCAGCGCAACTTCGACATCGACTTCCAGGTGAAGCTGGAGTTCGAGAACGTCAACGCCCCCGAGCTGGGCGTCTACGGCGTCGACCACGTCCGGGTCGTCGAGGGCCTGGGCTGCAAGGCGATCCGGGTCACCCGCCCCGAGGAGCTGCTGCCCGCGTTCGAGCAGGCCAAGAAGCTGGCCGCCGAGTTCCGGGTCCCGGTGGTGGTCGAGGCGATCCTGGAGCGGGTCACCAACATCTCGATGGCCGCCGCGGACATCGACAAGGTCGTGGAGTGGGAGGAGCTGGCCACCGGCCCGGAGGACGCCCCGACCGCGATCCGGCCGCTGGCGGTCTGACCGCGGGGGCGGCCGGCGGCCCGGCGGGGCGGGCGGGTTGACGGTGCGTCGGGGACGGTGGGGCTCTTGACACAATGTCATGGGCGCGCCAACTTAGGGGAACCCCCGTAGGACCCCCGTGGTACCCCCACACCCCCCGAGAGGCACCCTCATGAAGAAGCCGCTCACCGGCGCGCTCTGCGCGCTGACCCTCGCCGGGGCCACCGCCCTGGCCACCGCCGCCCCCGCCTCCGCCGCCACCGTGACCTTCGCGGGCACGGTCGCGCTCAGCAACTGCTCCGGATCGCTGGTGCGGATGCCCACCTCGGTGGACAGCGACCCCGGACTGATCCTCACCAACGGCCACTGCCTGGAGAGCGGCATGCCCGCCGCCGGACAGGTCGTCACCAACCAGGCGTCCACCCGCAGCTTCACCCTGCTCAGCTCCACCGGCGGCAGCCTCGGCACGGTCCGCGCCAACCGGGTCCTCTACTCGACGATGACCGACACCGACGTCACCCTCTACCGGCTGAGCACCAGCTACGCGACGATCAAGAGCCGCTACGGGATATCCCCGCTGACCGTGTCCACCGCCCACCCGGTGGCCGGCAGCGCGATCAAGGTGGTCTCCGGCTACTGGAAGAAGACCTACTCCTGCAGCGTCGACGGCTTCGCCTACCGGCTCAAGGAGGGCGGCTGGACCTTCAAGGACTCGGTCCGCTACACCTCCGGCTGCGACATCATCGGCGGCACCTCCGGCTCCCCGGTGATCGACGCCACCAGCGGCCAGGTCGTCGCGGTCAACAACACGATCAACGAGGACGGCCAGTAATATCCGATCCGTAGTGTTCGGCCAGGGGTTAGGAAATCCTGTTGCTGAGGTCCATGCTCAGGTCGGACACGAGCTGGGCCAGCGACGCCGGCCGAAGGGCGGCCAGGTCGACGCTCTCGGCGCGGTCGAGCACCGCCCACTCCTCCTGGGGTGCCATGGTCATCTGGAGCATGTCGTGCAGGCTGCCGCGTAGGGCTTCAACCACCTGGACGAGCTCGGCGGCTGGGGCGTTGGAGGGCATGGTTCGCGCGCGGGCCAGGTCTGCGCGGGCGAGGTCGGTGCGGGCGGCGGCAGCGCCGATGTAGCGGACGGGGCGGGGGAGTTCAGCCGTGGGGGCTGGGGCCGGGAACGCCAGGATTGCTGCTGCTGCTGCGGCCATGCCGGTCTCCTTGCGGTGCTGAGGGTGGTGCGCCGTGCTGGGTGGCGCTGCGGTGCAGGGGTGGAGCGGCGGCGGCGCCGCCCGGGGTGGAGCGGCGCCGCAGGGTGGAGGGCCTCTAGTTGCCCCAGAACGTGTCGTTGGTGGTGTAGATGGGGTCCGGCGTCGAGGTCGGGCTGCTGGCGGGGTTCGGGGTGGTGCTGTCGGCGTTCGCGGGGGCGGCGAGCAGCGCGGTGACGATGGCGATGGCGGAGGCGAGGAAGAGGGCGGCGCGGGTCTTCAAGGGGGTGCTCCTGCGGGGGTTGGCTGAGGGGGCCGGTGAGGGGTTGTCGGACGTCAGCGGGGCCTGTGGGGGCTGGAGTTGCTGAGGTGGTCCGTGGTGAAACGATTCCGCACGCCTGACTTGAACACAACCTCTGCACAGTAGGGAAATGCCAGATAGGGTTTTCCCTATGACCCCTGATCTGGCGGCCCCCCAGCTCGTCACCACCGAGGCCATCGAGCTGTACACCCGGATGCTCGACAATACGCCCCCTGACCTGCCCCAAGACGGCGGCACGCTAGGCGAGTTGCTCAACCTCGGCCTCATCCGCGAGGACCGACACACCGGATACTCCGTGGTCGACCCCTCCTCCGTCGTCGCCCGCTCCACCGCCGACCTGTACCGGCAGGCCAGCTCCGCCATCGACCAGGCCACTGAGCGGCTACGCCTCGCGGCCGAGGTCGGCGAGCAGTTCGGCGGCCTGCAGCAGGCGTTTCTCAGCCACCCACGGGCGGCCGGCGGCGGCATCGAGTACCTGCGCGGCACCGGCGCGATCAACGCCAGGCTCGTGACGCTGCTCGACTCGGCCACCAGCGAGATCATCAGCTGCCAGCCGGGCGGGCCCCGCAGCCAGAAGGCGCGGGCGATCAGCGCGGCGCGCGACACCGAGACGCTCGCCCGCGGCGTCGCCATGCGGGTGCTCTACGAGGAGGCCGCGCGCGGCGGCGACGGCATGGACGCGTGGGTGGAGGAGATGACCGGGCGGGGGTCCCAGTTCCGGACGCTGAACGAACCGTTCAGCCGCCTGATCGTCATCGACCGCCTGATCGCGGTCATCCCCGGCGACGACCTGATCGACTCGTCGGAGGAGGCGATCGCGTACGTGGTTCACGACCCCGGGGTGGCCGGGTGGGTGGCCCAGCAGGTGGACCGCGTCTGGGCCCGGGCCGAGCCGTGGGGCGGCCCGCGGCCGCAGGCGGTCATCTCGGACCGCGGTCGCCTGATCCTGGCGGGGCTGGCCGATGGGGACACTCACGGGGCGATCGCGGCCCGCCTCGGCGTGAGCCGGCAGCTGGTGGACGCCGAGGTAGCGCGCCTCAAGGTCGCGCTGGGGGTGACCACTCAGTTCGGCCTGGGCATGCGCTGGGCGGCTATGCAGCAGGGCACGGAGTCGTAGGCGCCGGGGGCGCGGAGTGGCGCAGCGCGTCAAGGAGGTGCTGCGCCGCATCCCCGTCCACCCCGCCGAGCTGCACGCCGGGCACGCCGGACAGCACGGCGGCCATGTCGACCTGGAGGCCGGGGGCGCTGATGCCGTGGAGGGTGAACTCCTCGCGCAGTGCGCTGACGAGGCGGTGTGCGGCGGTCAGGGCGGTCTCGGGCACGGGGCGGTCCTTGTGTCGAACGTGTGATCGAACTAGTGGCGGGTTTGGTATACAGACAATCGGCTACATGATCGACAGCGTCAAGGGGTGCAACCCGACGAACATCAGCTCCGCGACCGCCGCCTGGTCGGTGAACGGATCCGGTACCTCCGCCACCAGCGGGGCCTGTCGCAGGAGCGGCTCGCTGAGGCGATCGGGCGGGACCGGCAGGCCGTCGGGTCGTGGGAGCGGGCGGTGACGCCGCCGACGGTTGACGACCTGTCGGCCCTTGCGCGGGCGCTGGGGGTGGAGTCGTGGCGGTTCCTCTACGGCTGAGCCGTCCCCGCCAGCCCGTGGATTCGGTTGAGCTCGGCGGCGGACCGCTCCGCATTGGGGAGGTTGTAGTACGAGGCGGGCTGCCCCATCGACTGGTGCCAGGTGTCGTCGGGGCGGCGGATGCCCAGGACGGGCATGCCGTCGGCCATCCGCAGCGTCTCGACCCGGTAGGCGGCGGGCGCCGTCGGGCGGGCGCTCATGCCGACTTCCCGGTGCAGGACGGCTCGTGGAAGTCTGCGTGCAGGTCCCGGTGCTTGCCGCTGGACGAGGCGCGGCCGGCGAGTTGGGGGGCGGCCGACAAGAGGTGCTGTACGACCTCGCCCTCAACGACCCGGTCTACACCGGCCAGGTCGACCCAGACTCGGTAGCACCCGCACGTGAGCGTCCTCAGCGGGACCTCGCGGCCCAGCAGGATGGCGGCGGTGGAGGCACACTCGAAGGCCGCTAGGGCGGCCTGCTGGCCGCTCACGCCGACCGCCGAGCTTCTAGGGCGGCTGCGGCCACCGAGGCGTCGAGCCACTCCGCGTAGCAGTCGGCGGCCTCTGGGTCGCGGTTCCGGCCGGTGCCGGACACGCAGCGAGAGCACTCCCCGCAGGCAACCCAGGTGCCAGTACCCCCGCTCCTCAGCGCCTTGCCCAGCCAGAGCCGACCCGCTGCCGTGCCGGCACGCAGATGGGTGTCGACGTCGGCCTTGGCGGCGCCTTCGGGCAGCGGGTCGGCGCTGAGGAGTATCACGATCGTTCCGCCGCGGCGCACGAGCAGGCGCCACTCCTCGGTCGCAACGATCCTGAAGGCCCGACCGATCTCCGGTACCTGCAGGACGGCCCGGGCGCCGGCCACGGTGACGCGCTCGCCGACAGCCGGCATCGACTCCTGAGGGCCGGCCAGGCCGATGGCGGCCGCAAGTCCCGCCATGTCCTCCAGCCCGATGGCAGTCGAGGACGGGGCGAGCAGGAGGAAGGCGACGAGGCCGTCGGCGGTGGCGTCGATCCATGCTCGCGACGCCAACGCGGCAGGCGTTAATGCCCAGGTCTGGGCGGATTCTGGCACTGCAGCTCCTTGATGCGGTCGGCGGTCTACCATCACCAACAGGCAACACCCCGAGGACCGCTGGCGTCCGCTCTCCAGGGGTGGCAGAGGGTGGTACTTCTGCGCGGATTGCCAGGGAGGGGTACCCAGGAGCCATGGCGAACAGGAACCAGCAGCTGGCCGACTGGCTCGCGCGCACCGGCATGAGCAACGCCGAACTCGCGCGCCGCGTGAAGCGGGCCGCTCACCAGGCAGGACACCCCCAAGTCGGCCCCGACGCGTCCGCCGTGCGCCGTTGGATCGAGGGCCAGCGACCCCGCCGGCCGGTGCCCGGCATCATCGCTGACGTCATCTCAGCAGCCCTCGGGTATCGGGTCACATCGGCAGAACTCGGACTCGGCGAGAGCCCTGCGGAGGACCGCTCGCTGCTGTACTCCCGGGACTGGGCGACTACCGTGGAAACCGTCTCCGACTTGGGGAGGGCCGACGTGGACCGCCGCCTGTTTCTGACCGCCGCACCGTTCGCAGCCGTCGCATCCGTCGGGCCGAGCCGGGACTGGCTCCTCGACACCCTCGACCAGCAGCCCGACCCCGGGCCCCGCGTGCGGTTCGAGGACGTCACCGCGGTGCGCAACATGTTCAGCGAATTTCAGAAGGTCGACATCTTTCAGGGCGGCGGCTCCGGCCGACTCCTCCTCGCCTCCTACATGAACATCCACGTCTACCCGCTGCTGCAGCGCGCCAGTTCTGACGACGTCCGCCGGGCCCTGTGCGAAGCCGCAGCCGAACAGACCTACCTCCTCGGATGGATGGCCTACGACAACGGCGAGCACGGCACCGCGCAGCGCTACCTCATCCAGTCCCTCCGGCTCGCCCAGGAATCCCAGAACGCGGCCCTCGGAGCACACGTCCTCGCCGGAATGGCCGACCAGGCAACGCTCCTCGGCGCCCCCGACGAGGGTCTGCGGATCGCGCAGGCCGGCCGTCACGGGCTGCGCGGCGGGTCTGCGGCCTGCCTTGCGGACCTGTGGGCGCTGGAAGCTCGGGCGCACGCCAAGCTGGGCGACAAGGTCGCGGCGGCCCGCGCGGTGGCGCAGTCCGAGACCGCCGCCGAGCAGATCAACCACGACGCCGAGCCCGAGTGGGCGCTGTTCATCGACCCGGCCTACCTGCACGGCGAGCATTCGGTGACCCTGCGGGACATCGGCGACCCGGTGGCCGCGCAGGAGCACGCCCGCCGCAGCATCGACCACGCCCGGCAGCAGAAGCGGGCCCGTCGTGGCGCGCTCTCGCAGGCGGTCCTGGCCAGCACCTACCTGCAGCGCGGCGACCTGGACGCGGCGCACGCTGCCGGCCTGCGGACGCTCTCGCTGACCAGCAAGGTCAAGAGCAGCCGGGCGGTGGAGGCGGCGGTGGACCTGCAGAAGCGGATGCAGCCGTTCGGCAAGGGCGGCGGCCAGCGCCTGGTCGCCGACTACACCGAGCGTATCGCCCAGCTGACTGCCGCCTGAGCCCGGACGCACGACACCGCCCCGCCCACCTCCGAAGAGGCGAGCGGGGCGGTTCGCTGCGATTCCATGAGGAAGAACCCGCATGTGCGGGTCGTCAGGCCCGTATCCGGGTCCCGGGTCATTCCCGATTGGGAAGTGCTGCTGGACCAGCATACTGCGTGCTGACGGGCCGTCAGTGCTGCAGCAGCGGGACAGCGGCGAGGACCAAGCCGCCGATGCCGGCCAGCGCCGCGATCGTCGGCAGCGGCCACCGCCCGGCCTCCAGCCGCCGGATCCGCTGCTCGTGGTCCGCGATCGTCTCCCGGTGCTCGCGCTGGTCGGCGAGGATCGCGTCGAGCTTGGCCTCCATGCGGATCTGGCCGTCGGCCACCCGGCGTACCTCCGCGTGCGTCTGGGCTGGGCTGATGTAGACGCCCAGGTCGGGCGGCGGCGGGGCGGTCACTCGCGGCTCGCCGGGTCGGCCGCGGCGGGCAGCAGCGCGGCGGTGTCCGCCCGGCCGAGGAACGCCGCCAGGGCGCCCTTGATGACCGCGAGACCGGCCGGGACCGCGGCCACCGCGGCGGACTGCAGCGCCGAGAGGCTGGTGACGCCGCCGACGAGCAGCAGACCGATCAGGGCCTCCGCGTACGTCGCGACGGTGCGCTCGGACAGGTCGAGCAAGAACTTGGGCATGGTCCCCTCCGTGGGGTCGGTGGTAACCGGGGGCCGGACGGCCCAGGCGGCGATGCGGTGGAGCAGCAGCTCCAGCAGGCGGGTCACGTGACCGGGGCAGTCCAGGCCGCGGCCCAAGTGGCCGGGCCGACTACGGCGTCCGCGGCGAGGTGCTTCTCAGCCTGGAACCGGCGCGCGACCTCGGCGCTCGCCGGGCCGAACCAGCCGTCTGCTGTGATGCTCCATCCGCGATCCCGCATCCGCTGCTGCCACTGCCGGACGTCGTCGCCGTGCAGCATCGGCTGCTGCACGCGCAGCAGGCGGCCGGGCCAGGCCGGGGCCGCCGGGGCCCGGGTCGCGGGGGTCGGTTGCTGCACGGGCGCCGGGACGGTGCCGCCCGGGCGGGGGGCTCCCGCGTGCAACCAGGCGTACAGCTCGGGGCCCGGGCAGTCCGTCGCGTACCCGTCCCGGTGCCCGAGGATCTCGGGGCCGGCGCCGTGGGCCTGGAGGTACTCGATCGCGTCGCGCAGGCCGACCTTCAGCATGTCGGACGCGGACTCGTTGGTGCCCTGGATCGCGCACACCGCGTAGTGCGCGAGGTTCAGCGGCTGGTTGCCGTTGGCGCCCGACTCGTGGCCGGCACCGCGGCCCTCGAAGACGACGCCGTGCTGGCAGACCACCAGGTTGTAGGCGATGTCGACCCAGCGCTGGTCCGGGTTGCTCAGGTGCTCCTGGCGGATCGCGCGGACCTCGGCCGCGCACTGGTCGCCGTGCTGGGCGCCGGTGGTGTACCGGCCGCCGATCCAGTGGACCTTGACGCCCTTGGCCGTCGGCATCAGGGCGGCGGGGGTGGTGGCGGGTGCGCCCCAGTCGGAGCGCGGGACGAGCTGCACAGGTGCCTCCAGCGGCGGTTCTCCGGGCCCGCTGTTGAGGTCCGGTAGCGCAATCACGCTAGCCAGCACGCCAGTTCGGGCTACCGGGCTAACCCCGGCTACGACCCGCGCTGGAACGAGCCCGACACCGAGCCGATGATCGCCCCCGCGCCACCACCCCGGCCGCCCGTCGTCGCACCCGACGTCCGCTGCACCTGGATCGACACCTGCGCCGCGGTCCCCGGCGCGTAGTACGGGGTCATGTCGACGTCCAGTGAGGCGTTCACCCAGTTGAACGTGGCGGGCACCGTCCCGGCGGTGACCTGGGTGCCGCTGACCAGCACGCGGTAGTTGCCGCCGGTGTTCACGCCGCCGATCTGGTCGCCGACGAACGCCATGTTCAGGTAGAGCTTCGGGGCGTCCAGCGGGACGTAGGTGCTGGAGATCTCAGTCCAGCCGGTGTCCTGCGCGTACGGGGCGGACGCGAAAGCCGTGGCGTTGAACGCGACCGGCCGCCACGGCATCGCCACGCCCTTCTTCGAGATGGCGTCCGTGGTGAACACGTAGCGCCCGCTGCCGTCGTACACCGCCCAGAACTGCGTCGGGAACCCGGAGCCGGTGTAGGCGTCCGGCTGCCACAGCGCCATGGTCAGCTCGTTCGCCGGGGTGTCCCGGAACAGCTGCATGCCCATCTGCGGGACCCCGTTGATGTCGGGGTTGTGGAGGTCCCCGATCCGGCACACCACCCGGTTCGGGTCCTGCACGGACATCACCAAGATGCTGCCACCCTGGCGAAGCACGAGGTTGCCGTTCGTCAGCGTCGTGCTGCCGATCGTGTTGGTGCGCGCCAGCACCTCCAGCTGCCGCTCCAGCTCGGCCACCCGGGCCTCCAGCGACTGGGTCCGCAGGTACTGGGCCATCATGCCTCCACGCAGGTGAGAGCGACGGTCTCCGGGCCGCCGCTGGTGACCGTGACCTTGATGGTGACGATCCGCAGCTCGTCGTCCAGGCCGTTGGGGTAGTAGGGGTTCGGGTCGACGATGAACCGCGCGGAGTCCCCGACGGTGTACGAGCCGAGGACCGGGTCCGCGTCCGCGAGGACGCTGAAGGTAGGCGCGGTGGTGGCGTTCGAGTGCGCGGCCAGGTCGGCGGCGGCGTGGCTCTGGATGGTGTTGTACTCGCTCACCCCCGAGTACTTGGCCACCGTCTCCAGCAGCGGCCACCCCGCGGCGAGCATGTCCGTCGCCTCCGCCTGCCCCACGACCACGCCGATGCCCTGCCCGGAGCCAAGAGCAATCGCCCGTGTCGCCAGCAGGGTGCCGTCCTCCGGCCAGTCCGGGGCCAGGATGTTGCCGCCCGGGCCATGCTGGAACGTGAACCCCGTCAAGCTGGCGGGGCGGCCGCGGCGCGGGTAGTACACCTGCCAGCGCCGGTACCTGCTCCCGTCCCCGTTCCACCCGGTCTCGATCCCCCAGTCGAACCCGTTGTCTACTTCGGCAAGCTGGGCGATCAGGTCGTAGATCACCGGCCGCTCCGCCGGGTCGTACGTACGGGTGCGGGTGATCCCCGTCGGGGCGGTCAGCAGGTTGGTGTCGACTCCGATCGACCCGGCGCCGGAGATGTCCGCGGCCGCGTACTGCAGCAGCGACCACACGATCCACGCCTGGTCGGCGTACATGCGCTGCCCGGCCGGGACGTACGCGGTGTTCGCGCCGTTGGCGGTGAGCACCGTAGGGTCCGTGGACAAGAGGACGTTGACGTGCCGGTGCTGCCAGTACGACGGCAACTCTGCGGCTTGGAGCTGGGCGCCGTAGATCTGGCCGCCGCGCTCCAGCGGCCTGCGGGTCCAGACGATCCCGGCCCAGACGATCACCCCGTCGCGGTCGATGTACAGGACGGTGCGGGTGGGTATGGTCGCGTCCATCGGCAGGAGCGGCGCGGTGGTTGAGTTGAGCGGCAGTGTGGCGGTGCAGGTGCCGATGCCGTTGAGTTCGGTGGAGTACTCCACATCCTGGAGGGGGAGTTCGGCGAGGATTCGGTCGGTGCGCAGGTCGCAGAACAGGTAGGTGTACTGGTGCTGCGTCATCAGGCCAGCCGCTGCAGGGAGACGGTGCTGCCCTGGCGCATGATCGTGGCGGTGGCGTGGCTGGCGGCCTGCGCCCAGGTGAGGCCGACGGTGCCGGCGGCGCCGGCCACGAGGGTGCCGTTGACCAACGCGGTCAGGATCGGTGTGTTGGTGGCGTCGGCGCCGCCGGGCTGGTAGACGGTAGCGATCTGCTGGGCGTCGTAGATCGCGGGGCCGCTGGTACCGGTGCTGCCGGTCGCGAGGACGTGGCCGTGCCAGCGCAGGGTACTCGTGCCCGGGGCGGTCCACTGGATGCGCAGGTCGCCGTCCTGGTGGGCGCTGTAGAAGAGGACGGCCTGGAGCCGGTAGACGCCGCCGGACACCACGGGGATGCCGGCGAGGTCGGGGTCCGCCGACACCGTGGTGGTCGACGCCCGGGGGGTGTCGCCGGCTTTGTACTTCGACTGCCACTGCCCGATCGCGGATGCGCCCGCGGACTGCAGCAGGTTGGTGTAGGTCCCCGCCAGGGTGCCGTAGACGAACGTGTCGGTGTCGGTGAGGTAGTACGTCTGGCCCGGCGCCGGGTGATCCGGGAGAGTGGTGGAGGTGACGGGGATGATCCCGCCCGATGCGACCTGGAACTGCCGTCCGTCGCTGATCTTCGCGGCGGTGATGCTGGTTACGCCCGCGTCGACCGCGACGTCCGCGAGGACTACGGAGTTCGGGGGGATCGTGCCGCGGGTCGTGGCGCCGGCACTCGCAGCGTACGGGCCCTGCACCACCAGCAGGGAGCCGGAGTTGACGGTGCCGAGAGTCTCGGCGTCCAGCACCTGCACGACCACCGTGTCCTTGCGGTACTGGCTGCCGGACGACGCGGCGATCGGCAGGTTCACCGGGCCGTCGTTGACGACGGTGTATGCCCCGTACCCTGCCAAGTCCTTGTTCTCCACGTAGCAGAAACCCGCGGACACCTGTACCGACATATTCGGGGTGCCCTGCGCCGCGACCCGGAGCTGCTGGTTCTGGTAGCTGGGTTTCACGCCGGAGCGCACCCGCAGCGGCGTCGCCTCGTCACCCGACGCCCCCGGGTACGACAGCAGCCCGGAGATCACGGACAGCCGGTCCGTGCGCGCCCCGTACGAGCCGCCCTGCTGCCAGGCCGGCGGGGAGATGATGGCCATCGGTGGGTCCTCTCTACAGGGTGGCGTCGCGCCAGGTGACGGTGAGGTAGGTGGGGATGGAGCCGTCGCCGTACGGGCTGGCGCGGTATACGAAGGTGTTGCGGCCTGGCTGCATGACAGGCCAGGCGGGGATGCCGGAAATCCAGTCGCGTCGGGGGGTGGTGCCCATGTGCAGGACGGCGCGGCTGGCGGTGTCGATGATCACGTACTCGCCGGGGCCGAGCGTCGTGGTGAGAGCGAGCACCGCGCTGGTCTCGGTCAGCTGGATCACCGGGTTCACCGCGGGTCCGTCGATCCGCAGCACCGGGAAGGTCGGAGAGCCGCCGGAGTTGACGCACTGCAGGGTGCCCGCGGTACTGCCGGTGCCGTACACCCACGGGTAGGTGCGCGGGTAAGAGCGGCCGGACGCCGGCGCGTACGCGGTGGTGGACAGGGAGTGCTGGTCCAAGGAGTAGACGAGCGGGTCCGCAGCGTAGAACATCAGGTGCGCGGTGGTGGACGGCAGCAGGGTGGTGGCGTCGTAGGGGATGCTGCGCTTGCGGGGCTTGGCGATGACCATCACCCCGCGGTCCAGGAACTGCAGCTGCTGCGGCTCGGCGCACGGCTGTACCGCGGCCCGCAGCGCCGTCACCAGCCGCCCGAGGTCGTCCGGGTCCGTGCCGCGCAGCAGCACCGACAGTGTGATGACTCGGGCGCTGGTGTAGTCCTCCCCGGTCCACGTGCCGTGGGCCTGCCCGCGGTCGACGTCGGCGCTGCGGATCTCGGGCATGTCGTCGAGGTCGGGGAGGTCCGCGACGGCGTACTGGGTGCCTGGGCCCATCGTCAGGCCGTTCCAGACGATCCGTCCGATCGCGCTCATCGGGATCCCACCTTCGCCTTCCAGGACAGTTCGCTGGACACTGCGGTGGCGGTCGCCTGGCTGCCGTACAGGTTGATCGTGTTGGTCTGGTGGACCGGCCGGGCCATGCCCGCGTAGGCGCCCGTCAGCGCGCTGGGTGACCCGGCCAGCGACAGGCTCGGGCTGGCCACCGCGCCGGCGAGTCCGGCGCTGAGCTGCCGGGTGACGGAGCCGAGTTGGGCGCCGAGGGCTGCGCGCCGGTTGTCGATGCCGACCATGAGGCCGTCCATGATGAGTTCGCCGGCGGGGGTGAGCAGGCGGGCGTCCTTCTCGGGCGGCCCCTTGTGGTCGGCGATCCAGCTGGTGACGCCCTTGAGGGTGTCGGCGAGGGCGCCGAGCTGGTTCTTGATGCCCTGGATCAGGCTTTTGATGATCTTCTCCCCGATCTGCATCATCTGCCCGAAGAAGTTGTCGAAGATCTGTCCGACCTTGAGCGGGAGCTCCAAGAAGATGTCGATGACCGTCTTCGCGAGCCCGACGATCAGCTCCTTGAAGGACCGCGCGGCGCCGGAGAAGTCGCCCGACAGGAGCTGCGAGATCATCCGGAACGCGGGCACCACGACGTTCGTCACGGCGTTCGCGAGGACCCCGGCGAATGCCTGCGCCAGCTGCCCGATGAGCTGGATGATCGGCGTCAGCAGCGGCAGCAGTACCTTCAGCACGTCGCCGATCAGCACCGCGAGGGCCTGCAGCATCGGCGCCAGCGCGACCATGCACTGCGCGAACGCCTGCGCGAGCTGGCCGAGAACCGGGCCCAGGGCCGCCAGCAGCACGCCGAGTACCGGGAGCAGCGCGCCCGTCAACGTGGTGATCAGGTCCAGGATCGGCTGCAGCACGACCGGCAGCGCCGCCAGGATCGGCTGCAGCACCGCGGCGATGATCTGCCCGACCTGCGCGATGATCGGCGCGAGCTGGGCGAAGATCTTGCCGAGCGCGGCGATGATCGGCTGGAGGACCGCGCCCAGCATCGCCACCAGCTGACCCACCACGGGGAACAGCGGGGCGAGTGCGCGCACCAGCTGCCCGATGGCCTGAGCGACCGTCAGCAGCAGCGGCCCCAGAGCCGTGATGATCGGCTGCAGCGCCTGCCCGAACGCGGACACCAGGACCTGCAGCGGCGGGCCGAGGGCGGCCAGCACCGGGCCCATCACCTGCAGCGCGGCGTTCAGCAGCGGCATCGCGGTGGAGGCTATCGCCGCGACCGTCTGGAACAGAGCGGTCAGCCCGGCCTGCACCTCGGGGGTGCTGAACGCCGCCGCCAGCGCCCCGCTCAACTTCTCCAGCGTGTCGAGGAACGTCGCCCCCTGCTGTTGCGCCGGGCCGAACACCGCAGCCAGCGCGCTGCCGACATTGCCGATCACCTGCAGCAGTACACCGAACTGCGCGGCGGCCCCGTCGATCGCCGCCGTCAGCCCACCGGACTGCAGGCCGGTCGACAGCCGGGAGTTGATCTGGTCGAGGGCCCCGCCCGCGCCGGCCGTCAACCGGTCGAACAGCGGCCCCGCCCCAGCGGCCAGCGTCGCGAACGCCTGCAGCACGTTCGCCGGGACCGTCGCCAGGTTCTGCAGCCCCGTGTTCGCGCCGTCCAGCGCCTGGCCCAGCGTCCCGCTGGACGACAGCTGCCCGGCGGCCGACACCAGGTTCAACGCCATGGCGTTGAGTGCTTCGGCGGATCCGTCCAGACCCTGCCGCAGAGCGGGCAGCACGGTGTTCGCGTTGTCGCGAATTGACGCGGCCAGCCCGTCGAACAGCCGCTGCTGGACGTCAAGGCGCAGCGCGTCCCAGGCAGGCTGCAGGGCGATGATCTCGCGAACGAACGCCTGCGCAGCCGGGGCGAGCCGGGCCATCGCCTGCCCGAGCTTGTCGACCCCGCCGGCCGCGCCGCCCGCCGTGGCCCCGGCCTGCTGCAGTGCCTCCGTCGCCCGGCGGATCGCCTCCGCGCCCTGCTGCGCGGTGCGCACCACGTCCTGCTGCGCGTCGGCGAGGTTGCGGGCCTCGTCGCCGGTGTTCCGCTGCGCGAGCGCCAGCCGGTCCTGCGCAGCCACGACCTTCTGTGCGCCGTCGACCCCGGCGGCGTTCGCCTCCGCGGTGCTGGCCTGCAGCCGTTGCACCTGCAGGTCCTGCTCGACCAGGCGCTGCCGGGCCTGGTCGTACGTCAGCTGCGCCTGCGCCCGCTGGCGGGTCGTGGATTGGTCGTTGTTGATCGTCGACTGCAGGGCGAGCTGGGCGTCCTGCACTCGCAGCGTCGCGTCGCGCTGGGACAGCATGGCGTCGGCGAGCCGGTTGTTCTGGTCCTGCAGATCCTGCGCCGCTTCCTTGCGGGCGTCGTTCAGGTCCTGCTGCGCCGCGAGCGCGGCCTTCTGCGCGTCCGCGAGATTCCGCTCCGCATCGCCCACGTTGCGCAGCGCCCGGCTGTTGGCGTCCGCAGTCTGCTGGATCGTCGAGGCCAGGTTGCGCTGCGCGTCCGCGTACGCGTTGGTGTTCGCCGTCGCGGCCGCCGCCCCGCCGCCGGTGGCCGGCGCGAACGCGGCCTTCAACGTGTCCCCGATCCCGCCGAGGCCGACCTTCGCCGCGGCTCCCGCAGACACCAGGGACAGCAGCGCCGGGGCAGCGACTGCCGCAGCCGGCGCGATCCCCGCGATCGCCTGCGCCGTGCCAGCGACGATCGGGCCCAGCGCCCCGACGATCCCCGCAACCTGAGCTGCGGTGGACGCGAACCCGGCCAGCGCGCCGGCCGCGCCGCGGGCGTTGCCCGCCAGCGCGGTGAAGCCGCGACCGAGGCGCTCAATGTCCGCCTCGCCGTTGTGGGTGTCGACGTCGACGTCGATCTCGGCGTCGGGGATGGCGTGCGCGGCGGCGGTGATGGCCTGCAGGTCGGCCAGGGCGCGGCCGATGTTCGCGGTGACCTCGACGTCGGGGTGGGTGAGGGCGACGCGCTCCAGGTGGACCTGCAGGTCGTCCAGTTCGCGGATCGCCTTCTCCGCCGAGATGTCGACGCCGATCCGCTTGTCCGCCAGCGCGTCGAGCTTGCCGCGCAGCTCGGCGAGGTCGCGGTCGGCTTGGCTGGTGTCGGCGTCGATCTCGATCGGCGGGAGGTGCCCGGTCGCGGCGCGGATCCGCTCGCGCATCGCGTCGCCCAGGCGTTCCCCGAGGACGGACCCCTGCCGGGCGGCGTCGGCCTGCGACCCCGCGAGCCCGGACATGTCGATGCTCAGGCTGGTGACCAGCGCGGGTAGGTCGATCGCCGGGCCGGCCATGGGTCATCCTCCGTACGGGAGTTGGGACAGGCGGGCGAGCCCGTCGGGGGTGGAGTAGAGGCCGGGCTCGTCGGGCCCGAAGTCGTCGCCCTGCCCGGGGCCGGGGCCGGTGGCGAGGTTGTGCTGGTCGACGAGGGCGTAGAGCTGCGCTGGGGTCAGGTCCCAGAACTCGGCGATGGTGCGGCGCAGCGGGACGGTGGCGGTGTAGATCAGCTGGGCCCAGGCGAAGCCGTCTCGGTCGTCGGGGCCGGGCCCGGGTCGTTTCCCTGGCTGCCGGTACCGAACGCCAGGTTGAAGGCGTGGTTCATCGCGTCGGCGTACTCGCTCAGGCGCACAAGGTCGAGCAGCTCGCCGAGGTCGGTGCCGTCGTGGGAGCGGCGGTAGAGGATCTCCTCCACCACCCGCTTGCCCGTGACGTCTTGGCGGTGCCTCACGTGCGGGGTGAATCCGCCGTCGCGGCCGACGAGCCCGGCGCCGAGCATGTCGAGCAGCGGGCCGAAGGCAAGGCCGGTGGCGGCGGTTTCCATGATGGCCTGGATCGCGAGGACGGACCCGAAGCGCTGCTCCAGCAGGGCAAGGCTGCGGAAGGTGTAGCGCAGCGGCGGGGCGGTGCCGTCGGTGAGGGTGATGGTGGGGCCGGTGCCGAGGGCCTGCGCGGCGGTGAGGGTCACAGGGTGTCTCCGGGGGGTGGGCCCGGGGCCGAACTGGTAGCGGCCCCGGGCGGGTTGGCGGGGGCGCGTTACGGGATCGGGACGGCGGTCTCGTTGAACACGTAGTCGAACCACTTGTCGGTGGACGCGAGGGGGACGCAGTTCACCTCGAACTTGGGGATCCTGTAGTCGTCGCCCTGGAAGCCGAGGTCGGGGAACTTGCTGAGCTGGCACTTGTAGAGCACCAGGTGCACGTCACCGCCGAGGGCGTCGCTGCCGCCGGGCGGGGTGACGCCCTCGATCTTGAAGTAGGGCAGCACGGCGTTCGCCCCGGTGATGCCGAGCGTCGACTTCTGCGCGGGGGTGGTGCCGGAGTCCATGACGGTGCCGCCCAGGATCGCGGCCAGCACGTCCAGGGAGAGCTTGGCGTGCTCCGCCGACGCGGTCACCCCGTCGACGTAGCTGTTCGAGTCCAGCAGCTTGTTGTCGCCGCGCAGCGTCTTCGCCTGGACCGACCCGGCGACGGTGAGGACCCGGATGCCGGGCACGTCGATGGACTGCGCGGCGTACGTCGCGGTGCCGCCGGCCGGGTCGGTGAGCAGCGGCGTGATCTTGCAGTCGACGATGCTGAACAGCTTCGAGACGTGGGAGAGAGGCACGGTCAGTTCCCTTCGGGAGCGGTCGGGTCAGGGCCGGAGATCGGGTCCGAGAGCGGCGGCGCCGCCAGGTCGTCCGGGGCGGACAGGGCGATCAGCGGCACGTCCCCCGCCGCCGCAGTGGGCGGCCACAGCTCGGCCTGCATCGCCCCGACCGTGGACTGCACCGCGTCCGGCCACTGCCCCGCGTGGTCGAACCGGTCCGCGAGGGACTGCCACGGCAGCCAGCCACCCCACACGTACTGGTAGACGCCCGGCTGGCCAGGCTGCCCGGGGATCTGCACCATGCCGGTGCGGCCCGCGTACCAGTCGGGCAGCCGCCACGCGGGCCACTCCGGGGGCATGTCCTGTGGGGTGGGCGGGGCCCACATGCGCTGGTCGGCGCAGTACTCCTGGTCCAGCCAGGTGTGCCCGTCGGGGGTGGTTTCCGGGCCGGGGCCCGGGTCGGGTTCGGTGGGGGTGCTCACGGGCGCTCCAGGGTGCGGGTGACGAGGACGGTGATCGGGGTGCGGACGACGTTGTCGACGATGGGTTCGCGGCGGGCGGAGACGAACTGCACGCCGGAGACGTGGGACCCGGCGGGCCCGGCCTGGAACGGCCCGGAGCAGAGGCGGATCACGAGCGGCACGAGGTTGTAGTCCTCGGCGTTCGGCGCGCCGCCGGCGTCCTGGGTGCGGGCTTGCTGGACGACGTCGACCTGGACCATCTCCTGGATGACCAGTTCGCGGTCGGGGTCGCCGTAGTCGCCGTTCGCGGTGGGGTGGTTGATGTAGTTGGTGCCCTCCTGGACGACGATGTACGGGAGGGTCTGGCCCGGGCTGGCGCCGTCGCGGACGACGGGGACGGGGGCGACCTGCGGGCCGAGCCAGGTGCGGAACGCCCCGGCGGTGGTGGCGGCCATCAGCGGACCCCCTTGGCGTGGGCGCGCAACAGCTCCTCGGCGCGCAGGATCGCCGGGCGCATGAACGGGTGCGGGGCGGTGCCGGGGTGGTTGACCTTCGCAACGGGGTGCGCGGCACCCGGCCAGAACAGGGCCTTCTTCTTGTTGGGCAGGATCACGTGCGGCGCGGTGCCGTACTCCACGTCCGCCGCGTACTCCACGTTCGTCCCGACCGCCACCGTGTAGGTGAACCGGCCGCCGCCTGCGGGGATCGCGCGGATGCTGGCGCGCAGGCGGCCGGTGTCCACCGGCGCCAGGGCCTTGGCGGTGTTGACCATGTCGTTCGCGACCCGGTCCATCACCCGCTGGGACTCACCACGCAGCCGGTCGAGGGCGTCCCGCAGCGCGCCTTGGAACGCCCCGCTGTCGACGTTGTACGACAGGCCGCCCATCACGCGCCGCCGATCAGCGTGTAGTCGTTGCGGTAGAGGGAGAGGAGGACGTCCGCCTGCGGAACGCCGGTGGTCGCGCGGGGCGTTGACGGCCCGTCACCCGTGTCATCGCTGGTGGCGGGTTCGATGACGACGTTGTTGCCCTCGTCGTCGACCTGGATCCCGCCCGGCGCGACCCCGCCACCCGCCGTACCCTGGCCCGTCGCCACCAGCTGCGACCACGCGGCGACCATCGCCGTCGCCAGGTCCACGCCGGGCGGCGGCGTGTCGTAGCCGAAGCTGCCGTCGACCAGCGCCGAGCTACCCCAGCGGCACCACAGGTTCGCCCAGCCGCCCGAGTACGACTCCGCGCCGGCCACCAGGTCGTCGTAGCCGTACTGCGCGAGCTGCACCGCGTCGACCTGCCCGAGGACCGAGCTGCTGGTGACCCGGTACGCGGTGGCCGGGATGGTGTGGTCGCTGTCGCCCGGGCCCGTGCCGAGACGCACCGCGCTGACCGTGCGCACGCGGCGCGGCAGGAGGATCAGCCCGGTCGGGCTGACCGTCCCGGCGACGGTCAGGTCGGTGGGCTCGAACGCCTGCTGCGTGTAGGCGTCGACAACGGCCTGGGCGCGGCTGATCCAGCCGATCACCTCGCCGTCGGTACCGGTGCAGCCAGCGGCGCGGGCCTGGGCGACAGTGCAGTACACGGGCCGTCAGCTCTCCGTCGACGGGTCGTCAGCGGCCGCCAGGGCGCGCGCCACGCTCTCGGTGACGAGCGCGCCCTTGGCGACGATCTGTACGGCGTAGCCGCCCGGGTGGGTGTGAACGACGGGGCCAACCGGCGCGCCGGTGCCGTCCGGGTCGAGCGCCCGGTAGGCGTCGTCCGGCGCGCTCTGGCCGACGTCCCAGCCGGTGCCGGCCGCGTACTCGCGGGGCCGAACAGCAGCCTGCTCGGTCTCGTCGGTGCTCTTGCGGGTGGTCATCAGCTGCCTCCGATCACGCCACGGGTGCGCAGCGCGGCGAGCAGGTTGTTGTAGGCGGTGGTGACGGCGGCCAGGTCGGCGAAGGTGCTGCCCTGGTTGTTGATCGTGGGCTTGGCGGTGCCGTCCATCAGGGCCAGGGAAGTGCCGATGACCCGCAGGTCGACGGTCTCCTGGCCGTCCTTGCGCGTGCCGCCCTTGACGAGCGTCACCTGCTGCTGGACGCCGGCCATTACGGCAGCGCCGCGAACGTGATCTTGACGAACGCGGCCGGCGTGTGGACCGCCACGTTCGCCCGGCGCTCAGCCAGGAGCACCAGCACGTTGTCGATGAAGAACGACGCGTGCGAGTCCGTCATCAGGAGCGTCACCCCCTGCCGCTCCCACAGGGTCGCCCCGGCGCGGAACCCGCCGAGCAGCGCCGTTCCCTGAGCCATCGCCACCGTGGTCACGACGGTCAGGCCCCACAGGCGCATCGCGGACGCCTGCTCGGTCACCGAGGTGATGACCCGGAACTGCCCGTTGGCGTCCGTGTCGAGCTCGATGTCTTGCCAGTCGAGGGGGTTCATGATGACCGAGTCCGGCGGGTACATCGCCAGTTCGGCCTGGGTGCGGGCCTTGCGGACGGTGATCAGCTTCGCGTCGGTGTTCCCGGAGCCCGGCTGGTAGGTGCCGATGCCGGGCGTGGTGAGGATTCCCTGCATCTCCGTCGTGCCGTTGCCGGTGAGGATCTGCCGGTCCATCAGGAAGTCGAGGCCGTAGGTCAGCCGGCCGTTGATGTAGCCCATCATCTGGGAGTTGTCGTCGGCCGTCTGCCTCGTGATGGGCACCCAGTGGGCGACGGTCTTCAGCGTGGTGGTGATGGTGTCGTACGAGAACGGCCCGGACTGGGGCTTGGTTGAGCCCTCGGCGACCACGGCAGCCTTGTTCCAGGTGCCGGAGCCGGTGACCGGGCCGGAGGTGTCGCGCAGGTACTCCAGCGTGGTGCCGTCCGAGGTCTGCCGGTCCAGGAGGTTGGCCACCAGGAGCGGGTAGTCCGGGTTCTGCGGGATGACGCCGGGGACGCGGTGGTTCTGCAGCGGGTAGGTGCTGGTGGTGACGGTGCCCGCGGGCATCGTGCGGTGCTCCACCGAGAACTTGCCGACCTTGCCGTTCTGCCGGAAGTGCGCGAGGGCGGCGGAGCGGACGAATGCCTCGGCGGCGGTGACCGGGTCCGGGACGGTGCCGTCCGGCTGCTGGCCGGGCTGGGTGGCGCGCTGCTGCCCCTCGCCCGGGGTGGGGACGGCCGCAGCCTGCAGGGCCCGGAGTCGGGCGTCGCGCTGCTGGGCGAGTTCGATCTGTCCGGTGATCTGGTCGGCGCGCTGGATCAGCTCGTCGACGTCACCGTCGTAGGAGTCGTCTGCGAGCAGGCGCATGACCTCGTCGCGCTGCTCTGTCAGGGTCGGTGCGCCACCGGCGATCGGAAAGATCGGGTAGCGGAGGGTGGGGTCCTCGCCCTGGTGCGCTCGGCCCCTGCGGGTACCGATCGCGCGGCGGGTGTTGCTCATCGCCGGGTCCTCTCGGGTCCGTGGGACGTGTGCACGCCCCAGTGGTCTGGGTGTGCGTCCGTCTTTCACGGCCGGTGGAGCGCCCCGGCGAGCCCGTGGCTTGTACGTCCGGTACGGGCGGCCCGGATGGGTAGCACGATAGGCAGGGTGCTGGCGGGGGCTGCCGGGCTAACCCCGGCCGGACCCCCGCCAGCGAGCCGTCAGCGGGCCGTCACGGCGAGTGCGAGGCGCGCGGCGGCGCGGCGGCGGGCAGTGCCCTGCGCGGCGAGGCGAGCCCGCTCGGCGGCGACCTGGGTATCCAGGCCGTCCAGGGGGGAGTCGTCGAACAGCGCCCCGAGCGCGGCCCGGACGGTCTTCAGCTTCGACCCCGGGACGGCGGCCATGCGGGCGGTGATCTGCGAGACCTCCACCAACCGGGCCCCGCGGATATTCGCCAGCGTCTCCTTGTAGTCCTCCTCCGAGAGCTGCGCGAGCTTCTCGAACGGCGGCAGGTCGGTGCGCACGAACCCGACGGACAGCTCGGGCGCGCTCCCGGACCGGGCCATCGTCCGGGCGTCCCGACCCGCCGCGGTGTCGTCGTACCGACCCGCGATGTGCAGGCCGTCGTCCCGCTCCTCGGCGGTGAACACCCCGACGGGCTGCGCCGGGTCGTGCATGAACAGCATCGCGTACTGGCCCTTCAGGCCGCCCTTGCGGAACGCCCGCGGGTGGAACGTGGTGCCGTACGAGTCGACGACGCCGTACCGGCAGGCCAGGCCCTCGAACGTGCCGTCCTCGCCGTCGGCGACGCGCCACTGCACGTCGCCCAGCTGCCGCAGCTCCAACTCGGCCATCAGCTCTTCCCCTCCAGCTTGTGCTGGGCGTAGACCTCCGCCACGCCGTCCATCACCGTGCGGTGCGACAGGGACAGCCGCGGCGCGTACCGGTACACCGCGCGTCCCCGGTCGTCGCGGCCGTCGTACTCGTAGACGATTCGGCCGCCGCCGAACGTCATGTGCCTGGGCAGTTCGCCGTCCGGGTCCGGGCGGACCGCGATGTCCGTCTTGCCGTCGAACGGGCCGCGGCGGACCTCAGCGTACGGGACGCCGGGCGGGCAGTACGCGCCCTGGTACTGGGCGGCGCCGGCGGGTTGGAGGATCGCGGGGACCTCGCCGCGCAGGAGGGTGGCCATCAGTTCTCCTCGTACTCGAACAGCAGGGTGCACCTGCAGTTGATCGACTGGTTGGCGGGCGCGGCCGGGTCACCGGGCCACCTGGACTGGCTGGCCGTGAAGCGCTTGTTCAGCGGTACCACGTCGCCGTTCGCGAGCCGGTGCGACTGCCGGGTCCGCGCATCGTTGGTGGCCAGCCACTTCTTGCGGACCGCGCCCGAGTCGAGCGCCGCCGAGAGCGCCGCAGCGTTGTACGCCCCGACCGTCTCGGTGCGCGCGATCATCTCCGCCCGGTAGTCGCTGAGGTCGGTAAACACCTTCTGCAGCCGCGCCCGAAGCTTCGCCACCGACTCGCCCTGCTCAACACCGTGCTGCAGCAGCTGCGCCTCCAGCGCGCGCTGCGTCGTCCCGGTGATCTGCCCGGCCAGCTCGTCCACCCGGTCCGCCAACGCCTGGGCGACATCGGGCTGGTCGACGTCGAACCCGTCCTGCACGCCCTGTCCGCCGCGCTTCGCCGCCCGGCGGATGAACGGCGTCAGCGCCTCGGCCGTCCGCTTCCGCCAGTACCGCGGGTCGAACAGGTCCCGGGCCTTGATGCGCTGCTCCCAGCCGTCCGGGCCGGATGCCAGCTCCAACTCGGACATCTCGGCGGCCGGCACCTGCTCGCCGTCCGGGGCCGCGAGCCGAACCCGGCCTTCGACCGCGAGCGCCGCGGCCTGCGTCAGCAGGGTGGCCAGCCAGTCGGCGCTGCGCTGGGGCTTGGCCATCAGCCGGTCGAAGTCGCGCAGCACCGCGGCCTGCTGCTCCTTCGCGAGGCGCCGCACGGCGGCCCGGCCCTCAGCCTCGATCGCGTCGTAGTCGGCCTGCACCTGCGCCACGGACGGCCCGACGGTGCCGCGGGTCAGCTCCAGCCGGGGCGCGGGCACGGCCGGGAGCACGCCGCGGACGGCCGTCAACGCCCTGGTGACGGCCCGCTCGACCACCGCATCAAGGTCCGGGGCGAGCGCCTGCGACCAGTCGACGTCCCACGCCCGGTCACCGGACGCCGCGGCCTGCCCCTGCACCGGGGCGAACTGCGCCCGGTACGGCGTCAGGGTGTGCTGGCCGAGGCCGTCCGGGAGCGGGCCGAGGCCGAGCTGCGCCCGGCCCTCGTCGATCATCATCAGGTCCGCGTACGTGCTGGCGCGCACGCGGTTGGCCACGGAGTCCTGGGAGTCCTGCAGCGCGGTGACGGAGTCGTAGTCCCAGGTGGCGTCCTCGGCCTCGGACGGCAGCAGGCGCAGGTCGACCTCGGACGCGATGATGTCGAGCTTCGGCTTGATCGTGTCGGACCAGAGCGTGGTCTTGGCGCTCTGCTGGTTGTTGTACGTGGACTGCCCGAACAGGTAGTCGTGCGGCACCCCGAACGCGAGCGCCACCTCCGAGGCGTTCGCGACGCGGGACTCCAGGTAGTCCATCTCCTCGGCAGTCAGCCCGACGCGGGCGTACGAGACGCCCTTGCCGGAGCCGCCGGGCGGGGACGCGACGAGGAGGTTCCGGCCGGCGTTCGCCGGGCCCTGCATCTCGGCGCGCCACGCGGCCTTCGCCTGCAGGTAGCTGGTCTCGTTCATCTCACCGAGGTAGATCACGCCCGTCGGCGACGCGCCGTTCTGGTACGAGGAGCGCTGCCACTCCCGGGCGAACGCGTCCATGTCCACGGCGTGGCGTGCCGCCTTCCACGGGGCGAGGCAGCCCAGCGGGTCGAACGGGTGCGGGTAGCGCAGCCACAGCACCTCTTCGGGGAGCAGCGGAATCCGCTGCCCGTCCGCCCGATTGACGACGAACCCGAGCAGGTCGCCGGGGGTGGGCTGGTCCGCGGCCGGCTTGTCGACGACCGGCTGTACCGGGTCGTAGATGATGTACGCGCCCTGCACGGGCCCGAGGCGGGTCTCGCCGCGGTCAAGGTAGACGAGGCTCTGCCCGGCCAACTCGCCCTGCTGGAGGATCACGTTCTTGAAAACCAGCGCGGACATGTGGGGGTTGGGCTTCTTGTTGAACAGCTGGGACACCCAGTGGCCCTGGATCACCTCGCCCTCGCCGTTGCGCACCACCATGTCGATGCTGGACCCGTTGTCGGCGATCGCCGCGACGCACCGGTACGCGACCGCGGAGTGGGAGTAGCCGCGGGACTCCGGGTCGAGGTTGAGGGTTACGGCGGAGCCGGTGCTGAAGCTGATGGGGCGCCGGTCCCTGAGCGCGTCCAGGGCGGCGCCGGGCGCGGCGGCGCGGCGGCCTCGGGCGCGGCTGGGCTGGTGACGGCGTCCCACGGGCGGTCTCCTCTCAGGCCACGGCGGCGAAGTTGCCGGCCGGGGCGAGCATGAGTTCGGTCAGGGCCCAGACGAGGGCGTCGAGGCGGTCGGGGGAGGCGTCGCCGGCGACCCAGGTGGCGAGCTGGTCCTCCAAGGTGGAGTGCCCGCCGACGAGGTGCGCGGCGTGCTGCTCGAAGAGGGCGGCGACGGGCTCGGCCCGGGTGGTCTTGCCGTGGCTGGCGCGCACGGTGCGGTAGTTGACGGTCGGGTCGACCTGCCGCACGACGGTGCCGATCCAGTCGCCGCCGTTGTTGACCTCCGCAACGATCGCGTCCGCCTGGTGGGCGTGGTACGCCTGCACGGCGCGGCGCACGGCGTCCAGCGGCGGCATCCGGCCGGACAGGTCGTCCAGGACGTAGCCGTGCTGCCGGGTCGTGCCGTTGCGGTCGGGGATCGCGGCGGCGGAGCGGCCGGCCACGATGATGCCCATCTCGTCGGACTCGGCGTTGGAGGTGGCGGCGGGGTCGACGGCGACGACGATCCGGGACATCGGCGGGGCCGCGCCGACCCGGGTCGCGTCCAGCAGAGCGAACGACCAGAGCGCGCCCTCGATGTCGGTGAGCAGCTCGCCGTCGAGTTCCTGGCGCTCCATGCGGGTGCCGGCGTACTTCGCGACCAGCTTGTCCCGCATCATCTGCGGCAGGTGGTGGGCGTCGCGGGTCCGGCCCCGGGTGGTGAGGACGTCCTCGCGGGCGAGCAGGTCGACGATATCCCGGCGCGGCTTCGGGGTGGTCGAGGCGATGTAGTGCGGGCGGGGCCCGACGCGCAGGCCCATCGCGGAGTGGGTGAGCGCGGGGCCAAGGTGCCGCATCGCGGCGGCCTCCTCCAGCCAGACGAGGCACCTGTTGCCGCCGGAGCGCAGGCGCTCCACGTCGTCGGGGGTGTGCGCGCCGAAGAGCTTCGCCTCGGCACCGCTGGGCCAGCGCACGTACGTGCCACCGACGGTCGTGCGCAGCACCACCCGCGGGTCGTGGGCCTTGAGCCCTGACGGCCCGTTGACGGCCGACTCGACCGCGTCACCCTGCGTCGGCGCGATGATCGACATGCGGTGCCCGCCGGGCAACCTGGGGTCGCACGGCGGCCCGTTGACGTGGCTCACCATGTACCGGGCGCAGCCGTCGGTCTTCCCGGTGCCGCGGCCGCCGAGCTGCAGCCACATGCCGTGCGTCTCGACCTCGCCGGGGCAGACCTGCCACGGATACGGCGTCCACGACGACCAGCGGGCCTCCCACGCGCGGCGCGCCAGCTCGCCCTCCAGCAGCTCCAGTTCCTCGGGGGTGAGCTGCTGGATCTCGGCGAGCACGTCGGGGGCGATCGTCACTGCCCGGACCCGGCTGCTTCGGCGAGCTGCTCCGCGAGCTGCATCACCCGGGAGACCCGCTCGTTGGTCAGCTCCGCCTTGATCTGGACGGGCGCATCGAGGCCGAAGAGGCGAGCATGCCGGTCGAGGGCTTTCAGCACGACCTCGGCAGCCCGGGCGTCACCGGCAGCGACCTTCGGGAGCAGGCCCTCCAGCACGGTTTCGATGACGACGATCTGCTCGCCGACGAGGGCGTCGCGGTCGGTAGCGGTCTCGCGGGCGCGTTCGATCAGGGCGTCCTGGACGTAGCGCCACGCGGTCTTCCGGTTGACGCCGAGGTGCTCGCCGATGGCGACGTAGGACATGCCGGTGCGGCGCAGCTCCACGGCGGTGTGTCGCCGGAACTGCACTTCGGTGGTGCTCGCGGAGTTGTTGTTCGGTGCGCCCATCGTGCTGCCTCCCTGGTGGGCAGGGTAGGCAGGCGGGCGGTGGGGGCTGCCGGGCTAACCCGGGGTGGGCCCGGGTTGCTACTCGGTGTGCGTGGTGGTCTTGGTGCGGCGGCCGATGATGGCGGCGATGGGCCAGCCGGTGATGGCCCAGAGGCCGGCGGTGATGATGGTGAGGAACAGGTGCAGGCCGTGGTTGGCGCCTCGGCGGGTGACGACGGTGGTTTTGGTCATGGGTGACAGCCTGCCGGGCGGGTGCGGGGCACGTGGTGGGTGTTGCCGAGCTGTGACCGTCGGTCATGCCTGAGGCGCCCACCCGGGCTGGTAGTCGGGGTGGGCGGCGTACGGCAGGACGAGGCACTGAACCGCGTCTTCCAAGCCGTATTCACGGCCGCCATCGACACTGTCGGGGAGGCCCAACGAATTCCTCTTCGCCCAGTACTCGTACTTGTCCAGGATCCGCCGCTTGGCGTCGACCTCGGCCATGGCCCGCGAGGGGTCGAAGGGCGTGCCGTGGTAGCGCTCGGAGGTGACGTCTCCCTTGTTCCAGCTTGCGCGGATGACGTCGGAGTCCTCGTCCAGGCGCGCGCGGAGAAACTCCAGCAGACCGTCGGTACTCACGTTGGTGTCCTCTCCGTCGCGCTGGCCGCCCCGCGTCCCGGGGCGGCCAGCAGGGAATCAGGCTACGGGCCGACGGCGGCCAGCCGCCGCACCGGCTCCTCCGGCAGCAGGCGCAGCTCTGGCTCGGCCTCCTCGACCAGCCGCCGCAACGTCCCCCGGATGAACCCGTCCGAACGCAACTCCAGCCCGGCGGTCGCGATCGCGTCGCGCATGCTGCTGGTGGACGGCCGGTACCCGCCCGCGTACAGGCTGCGGATCACGGTGCAGCGCGGGTCCGAGTAGGCGACAGGAACATGCGGCGCGGCCGCAGGCCGAGGCGGAACCGCCGAGACGGGGCTGGACGGGGCGCCTGCGGGCACGGCCTCCGCCGGGGTCTGCTCGACCTGGGAGAACCGGCGGGGCGTCAACTGGCCCGTGGCAGGCGTGGTAGCGGGAACCGGCGTCGCGGCGAGGTGCAGCAGGTGCCCGACCACCGCCGGGGGCACCGCCGAGATCAACGCGATCAACCACGCCTGGTTGCCCTGCATGTGCCCCTGCTCGATCAGGTGCGCACCGATCTGCGCGGCGAGCGCCAGAGCGATGGCGAGACCGGCCCCGAGGATCGCGGAGACCCGACCGCGCGCGCCCTTCGGGCGGGAAGCGGCGACGACAGCGGCGATGCCCGCGTACGCGGACAGGGCGGCCGGCATGCCGTACGCCCAAGGGTCGGACCAGCCCGCGAGGCGGGCCAGCTGGTACTCGCCGGGGGCGCACATCGCGAGGGCCAGGGCGAGAACGACGGGGCGGCCGGCGGTGGTTGCGGTGCGCGCGTACCAGGGGGCGCGGGCGCCGGTAGGCTGGGCGGTAGCCATGGAGGTGCTTCTCCTTGGTCAGGGCCGGGCCGGGGCTGCGATCCCCGTGCCTGGCCCGCTCTGTTGTGTGGCCCGATCCTACCTGGTGGCGGGCCGTCAACGGGTGCTGCTCCCGTAGCCCTTGAGGCGGAGTTCCGTGAAACCCCGGCGCGCCCGCGCCGGAACGTGGTTGCCTGGTCACATGTCGAACACACTTGACGGCACCGCCACTGAGCGGGCCACCGCGTACACCCGAGGCGTCCTGCACGGCGCGCTGCACGAGCTGCTGGTCAGCGAGGGCGTCGCCGAGGACCGAGTCCACGGCCTGATCGTCAGGTTTTTCGAGCGGGTCGACGGCGAGCTGGCGAAGGGCGTGGCGGACTCCATCCGCAACACCGAGGCGTAGCACGTGCAGCGGGCGGTAGCAGGAGCTTCCTGCCACCGCCCTTCTGTTGCTACGCCGCGTGCCGGTACCAGTTCTTCCCGGTCTCTGCGGTGTGCGCCGCCAAGCAGGGCGGGCACGCGGGGATCCCGAGCTTCAGGTGTAGTCGGTACCCGTACCGCGTCGGGCCGCCGGGTCGCTGGTGTTCTTCGATCAGCCGTGCGGCCCGGGCGGCGCGGGTTCGTTCGGCGCGGGCGGTGTCGCAGCGGTCGCACTGCTCGCCGCGGGCGGCGTGGCGGCGGTGGGCTGTTTCGGTGCCGCAGTCGTCGTACTCCTCGTCGCGGGTGATGCGGCGTCGGTCGGGGAGTTCGGTGCGGGGGGTGCCGCGGTCTTCGTCGGTTCGGCCGGCCCAGGTGCCCCACTCGCGGTGGGTGGTGGCCCAGGTGTCGCAGGCGGTTCGGATCGGGCAACGGGCGCAGAGTTCGGCGGCCTGGTCGGCGGTGCCGGGTTCGTCGAAGAGGTGAGCGTTGCCGACGCAGGGGAGGACGCCGGTGGTGCTGTCGGTGCGGGGTACGAAGTGGGGCAGTTGCATGGCGGTGTCCTCGGCTCGATACTCGGCGTTGGAGACCGTGGTTGGCTTCCTGAAGAGGGCCAACCCCCGACTGGTGCTTGCCGGCTGCATAGGGGGTGGGGCCCTCTTCGTTTGCCTGTTGGCGGGCGTCAGCGGGGCGTGGTCGGGTAGTTGGCGATGTCGGGGAGGTCGGTGCGGCCCATCGAGCGTCGGCGGCGGGCGAGGGCGCGGCGAGCAGCACGGTTCGGCCGGGGCTCGGGCTGCTCGTCGGTGACCGGCTGCTCGACGGGGCGGACGGTGGTGTTCCAGGTGTGGCCGGGGCGCGGGGTGTGCTCGGGGGTCACGGCTGTTCCTGGTCGGTCGGGTCGGCTGCTGCGCGGCAGAGGGCGAGGGTGAGGGCGAGCGGGACGACGGCCACGGTGGCGGTGAGGAGGAGCCAGCCGGCGGCGGCCAGGACGCGGGTCACTCGGCGGCCTCGGTGTCGGTGATGTCGTAGGAGATGAGCACGGCGCCGTCGGTGACGGTGATGGTGAGGGCGTCGTCGGGGAAGTCCTCGCCAACGCTGCGGCCGTGGTCGCGGAACCACCGGCCGGCTGCGGCGTCGAGGGCGGCGTGCAGGTCGGCGTGGTGGGCTGGGGTGGGAACGGCGTGGGTGACGCGGCGGAGGGTGGTCTCGGTGCGGGTCCAGCGGGCCATGTCGGGCTCCTGGGTTGGGCCGCCCCGGGGGGCGGCCGGATGGGTGGTCAGGCGGACGGGCCGTAGACGGGCAGGTGCGCGGTGCAGGGGCAGCCGACGACGGTGGAGTAGTGGGTCGCGTCGGGCAGGGCGAGCTCGCAGCCGATGCCGCGGATCTCGGGGTGGTCGTCGCCGGCGGGGATGACGGTGGTGGCGGCCTTCTCGCAGAGGCGCTTGCTGCAGCACTGGCAGTTCGGGCAGGGCTCGGGGTCGTGGGTGGGCCGCTGCCAGGTGTGGCCGTCGGGGGCGTTCAGTGTCGGGTCGTCGGTCCAGCGGGTCATGTCGCCTCCTGGGATGGGGAGTTGGTGGTGTCCAGCATGGTGGTCAGGTGGTCGGCCGGGCGGCGGGGGCGACGGTGCAGTGGTCGCGGCCGCAGTGCCAGAGCAGGCTGTCGCGGGGCTCGCCCTGGTGGTAGGCGGCGGCGTGGTCGCGGGCAAGGAGGGCGCGGAGCCGGGTGTTCTCGGCGGCGAGTGCGCGGATGGCGGGTGCGATCGCGGGCCAGGCGTCGCCGTGCGCGCCGTTCTGTCCGGCCGCCTCCAGCTCGTCGCGGGCCTCCTCCAGCAACGCGGCCCTCTCCAGCGCGCCGAGCTGGTAGCGCTCGGCTTGTTCGCGGAGGGCGGCCAGCTCGGGCTGCACCGCGTCGGCCGCGACCTCGGCGAGCGCGGTGATCGGCCCGTACACGTCGGTGGCGACGCCGTGGTGCTCGACCGCGACCTCGATCGGGTGCTGGGCCAGGCAGTCCTGTTCGTCGAGGCCGCAGTGCCCGTCGCAGTCGTAGGCGGCGTCGCGGAGGGCGTCGACCAGGCGCTGCCGGAGGTCGGGCTGCTCGGGCGCGGCCTGCTGCTCGGGCGCGCTCACCGGGCAGCCACCTTGGCGAGCTGCCCAGCGGTCGAGTACAGGGTGCTGACGGCCCACTCGACACCCGCGCTGAACTCCGGCGATCTGGCCGGGTTGGCGAGTTCGAGGGCCTGCGCGATGAGGGCGATCTGTTTGGCGATCGCGGCGGTGATCGCGGCGTCGGCGGTGTCGTAGTCGACGCCGGCGGCGTCCAGCAGCGCGGCGAGACGCTGGCGGGCGGAGATCGGCTGGTCGGCCACGTCTCAGCCCTCCTGGCCGGTGCGGGCCGCGAGCAGCAGGCGGATCGCGAGGTCCCGGTCTCGGGTGTCCCACCACCGGTCCTCCTCGGCCGCGGGGAGCCTGCGCAGGACCTCGGTGGCCTCGGCGAGCACCTGGTCGCGGTAGGCGTCGAGCATCGCGCGGGCCTGCTCGGGGAGCTTGAAGCTGACGTGCAACGCGCGCTCCAACTGCTCGCGCGGGGAGCGGTCGGTGGTGGTCATGCTGGTGGTCTCCTGGTCTGGTGTGGTCAGGCGGCGGGGAACAGGTCGAGTTCGGACTGGCCGGCGAGTTCGCGGTTCGACCACACGACCTCGGTACGCGCCATGTCGGATCGGGCGTTGCCGGTCCACGTTGCCGCGGTGTAGCGGTGCCAGCCGTCGTACAGGTCGTCGTACAGCGGGCTGTCGTAGCCGGACAGGACGACGGGCGCGGTGCACTCCCACAGGGCGGCCGCGAGTTCGCGGTGCTGGTCGTCGCTCTGCATCTCGACCCGGTAGTTCTTCTTGCCGAAGCCGCGGGTCGAGCCGAGGTAGGGCGGGTCGACGTACAGCAGGACGCCGGGGCGGCGCCCGTAGGCGGCGATGAGTTCGAGGGCAGGGCGGCATTCGAGGCTGACGGCCATGAGGCGTTCGGCGGCGGCGGCGAGGCGGTCGCGGTAGGCGTCGAGGTAGCCGGGCATGGACGTGGCGGAGCCGGCGGGGTCGATGTAGTGGCGCCAGCCGGTCTTGCGGAGGGTGCCGGAGCGGCCCTGGGTGAGGCGGGTCCAGATGCGGCGGGCGAGTTCGAGATCGTCGTCGGTGGGGTCCCAGGTGGCGTCGAGTTCGGCGCGGGCGTGGGGGGTGAGTGCGGCCGCGCGGATCAGGTCGTCGGGCCGGTCGCGGAGAACGCGCCAGAAGGTGACGAGTTCGTGGTCGAGGTCGTTGACGGTCTCCATGCGGGACGGGGTCTTGGCGAGGAGGACGGAGAGGCCACCGGCGTAGGGCTCGACGTAGTGCTGGTGGGCGGGCAGGAGGCTGACGATCCAGGGGGCGATGCTGGCCTTGCTGCCGAAGTAGGGGGTGGGCGGGCGCACGGTGGCTCCTGGTCTGGTGTGGTCAGGCGGCGGTGGTCAGCGGTGGCCGGCGGTCCAGCAGTCGGGGCAGATGTCGCGGCCGCCGGGGCGGGTGTGCCAGCCGTCGGCGGCGCGGGCGCGGCGGACTTCGGTGGCGGTGGACGGGGTCGGCAGGTGGGTGGCGTTGCCGCACTCGCCGTTCTTGGCGTCGCAGTTGATGGCGGTGTAGGTGTCGGCGGACACGGCGGTCAGCGGGTGGTGAGTCGTCGGCGGTGGACGGTACGGCGGCCGCCGGGGAGGTGGCGGGGCAGGCCGGGCGCGGGGGTGGTGAGTTCGCGGGCGAGGCGCCGGCGCTCGTCGGGGCTGAGGATGAGGGCGATGGGGGTGCCGTCGTCGGCGAGGCAGCACAGGATGGTGTTGTCGGTGGCGGTGGTTGGCGGGATTTCGGTGCGGTCCCAGCGGGCGATGATCGGGTCCACGGTGGCTCCTGGCGGGTGTCGGGTGTGTCAGCGGTCGCTGCGGGCCGGGTCGGAGTCGTTGGACCAGCAGTCGCCACCGGATCGGTGCATCCCGGCGTGGCCGCGTTCCAGTTGGCACCAGTCGTCGGCGATGAGGGGGTGGTCGTCGGCGCAGGCCTGGATGGTGTCGAGGTCGGGGGTCGGGGTGGGCTGGGTCATCGGGTGCCCTTCGTGGCGAGGCGGAGGAGGTTGCGGGTGATCGCGCGGGTCTCGGCGACCGAGTAGCGGGACGGTCGGGCCGCGAGGTCGGTGCCGAGGGCCTGCCACGCGGCGTCGGCGCCGCCGGTGCGCATGTGTCGGGTGAAGCAGGCCAGGTGCCACCAGGTGGTGCCGATGCGGGTGATCTCGTCGCCGTCGGTGGGGCGCTGGTCGCAGCCGGGGCAGGTCTGGCCGGTCTCGTAGCCGTGGCTGTCCTGGAACGGGCCGTTGCTGATGGTGACGTGGAGGTCGTAGGAGAGTCGGGGGCGGTCGTCCCAGGGCGGGGGGTCGCCGAGGGGGGTGACGTCAGCGGTGGGCTGGGTGTCGGTCATCGCGGGTCCTCGGGTGTGGCTGGCGGCCCGTCAACGGGGCGCGGTGGCTGGGGTTAGGGATCGGCGCGGGGGGTGTCGCAGAGGAGGTGGGTGGTGTAGCCGCGGGCGGCCCAGTCGGGGTCGAAGGGGTCGCCGCAGAGGGTGCAGATCGGCGCTTCCTTCCCGGGTGCGCACTCCCCTCCCCCCTCCTTAGAGGGGGGACGGGGGGAGGGAGGTGCTTGAGGCACGTTCCCAGGGGTCCCCGCGACCTCCCCGGGGGAGGTTTGACCTGCGGTTTCGTGTTTCCCTCCCCGCTGGTCGCGGGGAGTTTCAGTTACCGGCGAGTAGGGGAGGTGTCCGGGGAGGTCTTTCCGGGCCTCCTGAACCGCCTTCGCCTTCCGGATCCGAACCGCCTCTTCGACCTTCGCCTTGGCCGCCCGGATGCCGTTCTCGGCACACCACTTCGCCACCCGGGGACTGCCCCAGGTCGGGTCGACGCCGGCCTGCTCCAGCTTGGTGGCGATCCATTCGGCGCTGCCCTCGATCAGCGCGGCCCGGTCGGGCCAGTCCATGAGCTTGTGGGTGGTGCCGCCTGCGGCCCAGGTGTCGCCGTCGCGGCGGGCGTGTCGCAGGATGGTGAACTCGTCCGGGCCGACGCCGGTGCGGGAGTGGGTGCGCTTGAGAGAGAGAATGCCGCCGCCCTGCGCCCGCAACTCCCAGACGTGGTCGACGTCATCACGCTTCGCGGAGGACCCCCGGGCGCCGCGGTCGCCGTCCTTGCCGGTGTGGTCGAGACGGATGCTGGCGATGCTGTTCGACTTCAGCGGCATGAGGGTGCTGCGGTACAGGGCGAGCCAGGTGTCCGCCGAGTTCTCCTCGCCGCTGATGAACCGGCTGATGGTGTCGATGACGACGACGTCGGCGCGGACCGCCTTGGCTGCGGCAAGGAGGTCCTGGCCCCCGGCGGCGGTGTCGAGAGGCCGGATCGGCGGGAACGACAGGTAGGTCAGGGAGCCCATGGCATCGGGGCGGGCGCCGAACGAGCGGAAGCGGGACTGGAGTTCGGGGTGGCCGTTCTCGGCGTCGATGTAGAGGACCCGAATCGGGTCCTGCGGGGTGTCGCCGAGGGCGCTCTGCCCGGTGGCGGCCCGCCATACCCACTCCTGCAGGAACAGGGACTTGCCGGCCTTGCCGTCGCCGACGACGGCGATCTGCTGGCCGGGGGCGAGGATCCGTCCGGGCAGGAGCCGGACGTTGTGGTAGTCGGTGGTGAACAGGGCCTGCCAGTCGAGGGCCGCGGCGAGAATGTGCGCCGGGCCGCCGCCGGGATTCGACGCGCGTTCTGCCTTGGCGCGTTCCTCGGCGACGTGCTCGTCCAGCAGCTTGGCGAGGAGGTGGTCGACGTCGTCGGGGTCGGACTCGGTGGCGGCCTGCCGGTAGCGGACGGCAAACGCTGAGGCACGCCAGGCGCGGGCCTGCTGGGCGACCTTCTCGGCGAGGGAACCGGCCATGCCGGAGGGGATGTTGATCGCGGCGAGGTCGTCGATGAGGCGGCCTCGGCCGATTTCGGCGAGCCGGCCCATGCGTTCGATCTCGAAGCGGACGGCGAGGGCGTGGGCCTCGCGGCCGTTGGCGATGAGCTGCCCGGTGATGTCCCAGATGAGGCGGTAGCCGTGGTTGGTGAGGTCGTCGCGTTCGATGACCTCGGCGGCTTCTTGGTAGCCGCGTGGGCTGTCAAGGACGGCGGCGATGAGCCACTGTTCGGCGACGTCCTCCAGCGAGGTGGCGCGGCGCTCGTCGCCGGGCACCTCGTATGGGAAGGGGCGGACGTTGCTCACGGGGCTCCTCTAGAACAGGGTGAGGGGTGCGGGGTTGCAGCCGTAGGGGCCGGGGAGGTGCGGGTGGTGCGCGCGGGCCGGGGCCCGGCCGGTGAGGATCTCGGCGGCTTGCTCGGCATCGAGTCGGCCGCCGTCGGGGAGGTGGACGGCGAGCGGGTGCGGCTCGGGGTCGAGGAGCCGGCCGTCGGGAGTGGCGATGGTGGTGGCCCCGCACCGCGGGCATGCGGTGCGTACCGCGGTGCGGGGCCCGCTCATCAGGCCGCCGGGTCGAGCTTGTCGGCCGTGGTACGCAGGATGTAGGCCGCCTGCTGCTTCGACATGCCTTTGCCGCCGTGCTCCAGCACCACGTTGGCGGTGTCCGCCCCAGGTCTGACGATCAGGTAGAACAGGGCGTCCCGTCCGTCGATGGCGACGAGCTGGGTGTCGTCGGCGCTCATGGTGTGCCTTTCGGGTGGTGGGTTGCGAGGTGGGAGGTGCGGAGGTCGGCGGCGTGCCGAACGTTCTCACCGACGAGGCGGGCGTGGTAGTGCGGGGTGCAGCGGGTGCACAGGTAGTCGGCGGTCGGCCGGCCGCCGAGGCCGCGGGGGCGGATCGTCAACCCGCCGGTCCACGGCGTCACGCGGCGAGGGTGGTGCCGGTCGCGCGCAGCCGACGGTCAGCCTCGGTGTTGGCGATCCGGCACGGCTCACACGCGTCCTCGCCCAGGCGCCGGTGGCGCTGGTAGCCGCGACGGGTGCCGCACTTCGGCGGCTCGGCGCGCCGCTTGCGCAGCCGCTGGGCGCCCGTCTCGGCCTGCAGGCAGATGGTGCACGGCTTCTCCTGCGCCAGCCGGTGGCGGCGCGCCCCGGCCTCGGTGCCGCACTGCGCGGGCTGTCGGCGCTGCCGCGGCTTGAACCCGGCGGACGCCCGTTCGATGTCGTCCTCGCCGCCCCAGACGCCGAACGCCCTGAGTTGGCGGGCCTCGTCGCGGCAGGCGAGCATGATCGGGCACTCGATGCAGATCTCGCGGGCGGCGTCCAGGCGGGCCTGGTAGGTGCTGGTGCTGACGCGGTGGCCGTCGGGGGTGCTGAACAGGTCGGGGTACCGCGTGCAGGCCATCAGGCCGGGGGTGGTGAGGCGGTGAGTCACTGGTCGGTCCTCTCGGGCCAGGCCACGCCGTCGAGGGCGCGGGTGTGGGTGGCGGGGAGTTCGGCGAGGGGGTGGCCGAGGTGGTGCATCGCCATCGCGAACACCACGTAGGCGTCGGCGCGGTCGAACTTGCCGGGGCCCTCGAACTCGACTCCGAACAGCGCGCTCGCCGCGTCGCGGACGGCGGCCTTGAGCGGGTCGCCGGTGAGTCGGTGGCCGGTGGCCGGGTCGCAGGGCTGGCCGTTGCCGAGGACGTAGACGACACGCTTGGCGGGCTTGATCACCGCGATCGGGATGCCGCGCTTCCACAGGTCCAGGCGGACCAGCCAGAACAGCGAGATCATCTCGTCGTGCCGGTGCTTGCTGGCGAAGGACTCGCCCTCGATCGCCACGAAGTCGGCGGCCCGGTAGAACGACTGGAGTTCGCCGAGGATGTAGCCGAGGCGTTCCTCGCCGCGCCGGGTGCCGCCGCGGACGTGCTCGCTCCATCCGTGGCCCGCGATGCCGGTGCAGGTGAGGGACAGGTCGAGGCCGATGACGAGCGGCCGGGCCCCGGCCGCTGCGGGGGCGGGGGCGGGGGCCGCCCCGGCCGGAGCCGGGACGACCGTCGGGAGCAGCAGCTGACTCACGAGGCACCGCCCGGGCGCGGGACCAGCGGCCACTGCGGTTCGACCACTGCGGTGGGGTCGGTCTTCCGGAAGTACGCCTGCAGGCTGATCGCCTGCTCCCGCGCCCACTCGACCTGCGCCGCGTGCAGCTGCTCCAGCGGCTGCCGGGCGGCCGGGTACCGGGCCGCGAGCTTGTACGCGATCCGCGCCGCCGCGAGGGCGTCGGCACCGGCCTCGTGGGCGTCGTCGCCGAGGGCCACGCCGTAGTGCGCGGCCATGTCGATCAGCTTCCTGGAGCCCTTGCGGTACTTGTCGACGGCCTTGTCGATCACGTACGGGTCGACCACCAGCGGCTCCCGGCCAGCCTGCTCGGCCAGCGACGGCAGGCCGTGCCGGGCCAACTCCCGGTCCAGCAGGGTGAAATCGAACCTGGCGTTCATCGCGACGACCGGCAGCCCCTTGCCCACCACGTCGGCCAGCGCCTCGCCGATCTCCCGCACGACCTCGGCGGCCGGGCGGCCCTCGGCTCGGGCCCGCTCGGTGGTGACCTTGTGGATCGCCGACGCGGCCTCGGGGATCTCGATCCCGGGGTCGGCGAGCCACGACAGCACCGCGGTGTCCTCACCGCCGCCGAGGCCGATCACCGCGGCGGTGACGATCCGGTCGATTTCCATGTCGAGGCCGGTCGACTCGGTGTCGAAGGCCACGATGCGGCCCAGGCCCCAGCTCACTGTGCACCGCCCGCGATGCGCTCGTTGCCGACCCGGAACAGCAGCGCGCCGAGCTGCTCCTCCGCGCCGTCCTCGTTCGTAACGATCGCGCTGTACAGGCCGGCCTGCTTGATCTCGTAGTTGATCTGGGCGAGGCGCGCCCGGGCCGTGTCCGGCCGCATGATCTCGTCGAGGTAGTCGCGGGCCGACCGGCGCGGCGCCTCACCCCGGTCGACGTGCGAGGCGTCCGGGTCCTTGTCGTGCGTGGGCGTCAGCCCGGCGTTCAGCAACAGCACCCGCAGCGCGACGCTCTGCGCCTTCGCGCTGCCCTTGTCCGCGGAGTCCAGCGCCTCGCCCTGCGACTGCAGCAGGCTCGGCAGGGTGTCGCCCATCGGGCCGATGACCTGCCAGGAGACAGTCACCGTGCATTCGCGCATCTTGTTGCCCTTGGACGTGGTGGTGTCGCGGTACTCCGCGTCGACCCTGACGGGCAAGATGTTCACGCCGTGCTTCAGCGTGATCGGGCCGAAGGTGTTGACCACGGTGTCGACGCCGCGGAAGTTGTAGCGGGTGCCGGCGGCGTTGTACTGCTCCCGCTTGGCGATGCCGCGGACGTCGCGGCGGACACGCAGCCAGGCGAGGTGGACGGGGATCATCTCGGGGTCGTCGTCGCCGGGTTCGTAGTCGCCGAGGTCGGGCATCGTGGTGTCGACGGGGGTGTTCGGCGTGGTGAACTCGACCGGGGAGGACGACTCGCGCTCGGTGCGGCCGGCCGCGGCGGCCGCGCGCTCCGCGAGCGTGGTGGGCTGGGTCATGTGCTGTGCCTCTTCCGCACGTCGGTGGGGATGCTGATCTGGTCGTACGGCCGGTCCGCGACGCAGTCCGCGTACGCCTCCGGCCACCGCTCCGCGAGCCGGTTCAGGTCCGCGCCGCGCTTGCTGCGCTGCTCGATGGAGTACGCGGGCCGGTCGCCCATCACGGCCATCTCGGCGCCGCCCAGGGCGGCGAGCATGCGGGCCTTCGCTGCCTTCTGACGCCGCTCGGCGGCAGTGACCTCGGCTCGGGCCGTCAGGTAGTCGTCGAGGGCGTCCTGCGCGTCGCCGTCCCGGTCGATCCGGACGACGCCGGAGCGCTCCGGGTGCAGGCGCCGGTACAGGTGGAGCAGCGGGTCCGGGTCGGCGTCCGGGCCGAGGACCGGCGGCCGCCCGTCGATGATGCGCTGCCACACCTCGGCGGCGGCGGCCCGCAGGTCGAGGACCAGCTGCTCGTGCTCGGCGATGCGAACGGTGAACTGCCGGTAGTCGTTACCGCCGATCTTCACCGCGACGTGCATGTGGTCGAAACCGCACACGTCGGCCTGGTGGAGCACCTGCGCGAGGACATCGTCCGGGCAACCGCGGCGCCACTGCGGGGCCTTCATCTTGTCCCTGCACTTGATCTCCAGCGCGCACTGCGCGGCCGGGTCGATCGGGCAGGCGTTGACGCGCCGGTCGAGGGTGCACATCTGCCACGGCCGGTCAACGTTGGCGACGAGGCCGACGCGCCGGCCGGAGGTGCGGTTGCTGGCGGCCCAGCGGCGGGCTACGCCCTCCTCGTCGACGCGGCCCCAGTAGGCGGGCTCGGAGTCCTCGTCGTCGAGGGGGAGTTCGCCGCGCTTGTCGTAGTAGACGGTGAGGGCGTTGCCGTGCTTGGACAGGCCGAGGATCGCGGCGAGGTCGGACGAGCCGATGCCCTGGCGGCGGGCGTTCAGCCAGGTGTCGCGGTCGGCGTCGGCGGGGAGGACGAGGCGGGCGGTGGGGGTGATGCGCCGCCCGGCGGCCGGGGCGCTGGGCCCCGGCAGCTCGGTCATCGTCATCGCGTGGTGCTCGCCTTCTTCTTCAAGTCCACGGCCCCGGCGGCGATGTCCGCCAGCACCGCGTCGTCGTAGCCCAACGCCCGATCCAGCTGCACCAGCAGCCCATCCCGGTCGGCGGCCAACAGCCGCACCCGCTCCCGCAGCACCGCGTTCTCCTCCCGCAGCACCCGGTGCCCGCTCAGCAGCACCCGGTTGTTGTTGGCGAGTTCGGCCTGCGCCGTCACCGCGCTCGCGGTGAGGCGTCCGTTCGCGGACGACTGCACCACCGCCTCACCCCGGGCCTCGGCCAGCTGCTCGCGCAGCGTTCGGATCAGCCGCTGGGTGTCCTCGTCCTCACGGCGCATCACGATGCGCATCAGAGGTCCTCCTCGGAGTAGTCAGGGCTGACGTCGGAGATGAGGCGGTGCGCGTACTCGACCGCGGTGGACACCTCGTCCAACAGCTCGCGGGCCGTGGCGCCGGGCTCGTCGCTCAGCTCGACGGTGACGATCAGGCGGCGGGTGGCCATCAGCTCGCCCTCCGGTCCTGCTGCGCCGGCAGCACCGGCCCCGCCGCCTGCGCCAGCCGCTCGATCAGCCGGTGCACCGACCGCGCCGTCGGGTACCGCACCTCCGCGCCGCCCAGCCGCTCGATCAGCACGTCCAGCACCGCCTCCCACTCCGGACCCTTCGCGCCGTCGATGACGGCCAGCTCGGCCGCGACGCCCTCCGGGTCCTCCACCGACTCGGCCGCCAACGCACCGACCAGCACCCGGAACAGCCGGTACGCGTCCAGTTCGACGCCCATCCCGACCGCCCGAATCTCCAGGCCCAGCGACAGACCGGACGGGTCCGCCTCGGCGGGCCAGGCGAGCAGCCCGGCATCGGCCAGCGCCGCAGCGGCGCGGCGGGACCGCAGGCGGCGGATGCCCGCGCCCTGGATCAGCTTGGCGGCCCGGGCCGCCAGCAGGGGTTGGTGCTTCATCAGGAACCTCCGTCCTGGGAGTTGGTGACGCGGGCGGCCCGTCGGGCCTTCATCCGCGCGAGGATCTGGCTGTCCGTCGGGGCCGCCCACCAGTGCCAGCTGACGGGCAGCGGCTTCCAGCGCTGCATGTGCTCGCGCTTCGGAATCCCGCAGTGCGTGCAGGCGTTCGGCTCGGCGGTCACCGGCGGGCCGCCCGTCGCGCCGACCGGGCCCGGAGGCAGTGCCACCAGTCCGCGATCTCCTCACGCGCCACCAGCGCGAACCCGGCCGTCCACACGGCCACGACCAGCAGCGCCCACCCGGTACCGCTCACGCCGCCACTCCCGGCTTCGCCGCGTGCGCCGCGATCTCCCGCGCCTGCACCGCCCGCAACCGCGCCTCCCACGGGCACAACGCCCGCACCAACGCCGTGTCCGGCAGCACCTCGAACTCGGCCGTGACCGTCGTGGCGTACGCCCGCACACCATCCGTGACCTGGCCCAAGCTCAGCAGCCAGTACAGGCCGCCCCGGACCTCCTCGGTCTCGCCGGGGCCGGGCCGGGACCCCATCGACACCGAGCTGCGGGGGTGGGCGTCGTACCAGGACGACAGCGCGGCGATCCCCGACACCCGCAGCTCCACCGACAAGCCGTCCGCGGACAGGACCGCCTCGTGAAGCAGCACACCCGGGATGGCGACCTGGTCGTACAAGCGCTGCAGCCCGGCCATGATCGCGAGGATCGGGGTGGTGGGGCGGGCCACCGTGGGGACGGTGGCGGGGTCGGGCCCGGCGAACGGGCTGTTCGAACGGGTAGGCTGGCTCATGGCCTGCCTCTCCTTCCGTTGATCGGATGTGGGTTTCGGGGTGGGCCGATGGGCCTCTGTGCCGGCACCGGGCGCAATCCGGTGGCATCCGGGCAGGGGCCCGACCCATGTCTGGGGCCGGTCAGGCCGCGAGCGGCTGCTGCGCGGCGGCCGCCTCGGCGGCGAGCACGCGGTTCATCGCCGGGGCGAGGATCGGGCGCAGCGTCGCGCAGAGTTCGGGCGTCGGCGGCGGTGCCGCGGCGGCGCGGCGGCGGGCGGCGGCTACGTCGTCCGGGCCGAGGATGGCCAGGCGCTCCTCGCGGGTCATGCCGCAGTCCGGGCGTCGGGGTCCTCGTAGAACGCGGGGTAGGCCGCGACGATCTTTTCCAGGGTGCCGATCCTCGGCGGCCGGCGGCCGTTGAGCAGTCTGCTGATGGTGCTGGGCGCAACGCCGGTACGTGCGGCGATCTTGCTGAGGCTGGTGTCGCCAGCGGCCGTGGTGACGCGGCGCAGGCGGGTGGGAGAGAAGAGCATGGGGTCACCTCCTTCAGGTGCTCTGTTGCCCTTGGGCAATAGTCTGCCCCAACTATTGCTCAAGGGCAACACTCTGGGGTGGTCGACTTCCCGCCAACTGCAGCCCCCGAGCAGCCGGCCGCCCCTCCGGCCTGTACCGTTGCCCCCTGGCAACAGATCCGCCCGACCGAACGGGACTACCGCTGATGGCTGACGACCGCGATCCCGCCGCCGCTGCCGCCTACGTCAGGCAGTGGGCGCCCGCCGCTGGCTACGACCTCGACGCCTTCGGTGAATCCGCACGCCTCGCCGACGCCGCTGGAGTCCCTCGCAGCACCGTCAGCCGCCTCGTCAACGCCGTCCGAGTCCCCGACGCCCCCAGCCTGTTCCTCATCGCCGAAGCACTCGGCAGGCCCCCGCTGGAACTGCTCGTCGCATCCGGAACGATCCCCAACCGTTTCCTCGACCAGCAGGCCCGAACACGCGTAGCATCGAGGCCCGTCACCGCCGACGACCTCGCCGACCAATGGGGAGCGAACACCCCAGAGGAACGCGCCGCCGTCCGGGACGCCGTTGAATCGGCGCGGCGGCTCTTCCAGAGCAGCCGGCGGGGCGGGGCCCAGGAGACCGGCAGCTGACGCACCACGGGGGTACAGCCATGACCATCAAGGGGATCGCTCTCATCGCTGCGGCCGGGCTGGCAGACCTCGCCGGTACCGCCCTCCTCGTGGCCGACCAAGTCCCCGTTCTGGCCGGAGCGCTCATCGGCGCCGCCACCGCCGGGATCCCCGCCACCATCCTGCTGAACCAGCGCTTCGCGCGCATCGACGCCCGCGCCGCCGAGGACGCCGAGCGCCGAGCCCAGTACGACGCCGCCTACGCCACCCTCGGCAGCCAGCGTGAGCGCCTCATGGCCTCCCTCGGCCGCCAGCTCGCCCAACAGCGCGCCGAGCTGACCGCCCGCCACCGGCAGGAACTGCTGCAGGCGCGCACCGCCGAATACCTCCGCGGGGTCAGGGACACGCTCGGCGGCGCGCTCTGGGGCGCCGAGGAGCAGGCGCCGGCGGAGGCCCGGGTCATCGACCTGGCCGCCCGCCGCCCGGAACCGTCGCTCGTCGACTGATCAACTCGCCGTGGCGGCAGGCCCCGGCCACTCGTCGAACCCTGCCTCGCCCCGGAAGATCAACCTGATCCGGGTCGAAACGCTGGGCTGGCACCTGCCCCGCGTCGTCGCCTTCAGGATCTCGATGCGCACGCATGACCGCAGCACGGACCGGCGCTGGTCCATGTCCAGCTCGTCATTCCACACCGACTCGATCCGGCCGCCAGAATTGACCAGCCGATCGAGGAGCGGATCGCCGAGTTCCATGAGTTGCTGGAGTTTCGCCCGCGCAGCCTTCAGCGCCGGCAGCAACCCCTGCTCGACAGCCGCCAGGGACGCGACCGACAGCATGGTCAGGCCCGTCATGGGGTCAATCGTCTTGGCGAGAGTCTGGGCTTCCTCCAGCTCCCGGGTGAGGCGGTCGGCCAGGGCCCGCGTGACTGCGATGTCGGCGTCCCTGGCGTCGTGGCGGAACGCCTCCCGCGCGGCAGGCGAGGACAGCCACGCCAGCACGGCCTCCTCGACCCACGCGTCCGCCCGGTGCTGGACGATCGAGACGTCGCCCCGCCCGCCGCAGCCGTACGTGGCGGGGAAGACGCGCGCGCCCCACGCCTTCCCCTTGCCGTCCACGCGGGGAGGGATGGTGCGGCCGGGGAACGCCCGCATCTTGCTCGCTGCGGGGGCCGGGTTGGTTGGGCGGCAGCTGGCGCACCAGGCTTCTCCGGAGAGCAGCTTCTGTTGGACCTCCGCCCTCGGGCTGTACGTGTCCCTGATCCGGGCCTGCACCCGGTAGAACACCTCGTCGGAAACCAGACGATCCCACTGGGCCTCGTACTCCTGGCCACGGTTGGTCCGAACGCCGATGTAGGTCTTGTTCGACAGGATGACTTTCAGCCCGGGGAACGTCATCGTGGGCCGGAACTGCCGGGCGTAGGCGAGGACGGACCGCTGGCTCTTGCCCTGGTCGATCATGTCGAACATCGTGATGATTACAGGCGCGAGTTCGGGGTGGGGCTCCTGCCCGATCAGCGTGCCGTCGTCCGGGTCGTAGCGGCGCCGGTAGCCGAACGCGACGACGCCGTGCGGCCGGCCGCGGCGGGCGTTGAGCCGCGCCGTGCGGTCGGCCCGCTTGATGATGTCCTCGCCCTCGGCCTCGGCGGCGACGGCGTCGTTGGTGAAGTCCTGGCGGTCCTTCGGGACGCGCATGTCGTACAGGCGGCCGTCGTAGTAGATCTTGACGCCGGTGCGCTCGCACAGGGACCGGAGGGGGATCGACACTTCGAGGTCGCGGGCAATGCGGCTCTTGTCGGCGTAGACGATGACGTTGAAGCAGCCGGCCTCAGCGTCGGCGGTGAGCCGCTGGAAGTCCTTGCGGACCTTCTTCGCCTTGCGGGTCGCGGACAGGCCGCGGTCCTCGTAGTAGTCGTAGATCTCGGCACCCAGTTCTTCGCAGACCATCTCGCCGACCTCGAACTGGTCGCGGGTGCTGGTGCCGCGCTTCCGTGGGTCGTGGCTGGCCCGGGCGTACAGGGCTGCAATGAGGCGAGGCTGGAGCGCCTGAATGCTGGGGAGGCTGAGGACGTTGCCCATGCGGGCACGATAGGGGAAACCCCCGACCAAACACTACGGATCTGAAATATCTGCGGCCAGACCTGCACCCTCAACAACCCCTGCGAGGTCGACCAGAACGGCGCCGTCACGATCCACCCCGGCATCGGCTACGCCCAGGAGACCTACACCATCCCGAACTGCTTCGGGCCGGGCAACGTCCTCGACCTGACCAGGACGGGCTGCGTGCTGCCCCGCCCGTGAGCGGGCTCAGGCCCCCGGGTCCGCCCGGGGGCCGGGCAGGACCAGCCGGGCCAGCGCGCCGCCGTCCGGATGGTCGGACAGCCGCAGCTCGGCGCCGATCGCCCGGGCGTGCCCCTGCGCGATGGTCAGGCCCAGGCCGTGGCCGCCGCCGCGCTCCCGGGCGCCGGTGCGGAACCGGCGCGGCCCCTCGCGCAGGACCTCCTCGGGGAAGCCCGGCCCGTGGTCGCGCACGGTCACGGTGCTCCCCTCGACCGTCACCACGACCGGCGGCCGGCCGTGCCGCTGGGCGTTGGCCAGCAGGTTGGCGAGCACCCGGTCCAACCGGCGCGGATCGGTGCTGACCACCGCGTCGGCGACGACCCGCAGCTCGGCCCCGCCCCCGCCGACCGCCGTACCGCCGGCCGCCAGGAGCCGGGCCAGCAGCGGCCCGAGCGGCAGGTCCGCCAGCTCCGGGGCGTCGGCCCCGGAGTCCAGCCGGGACACCTCCAGCAGGTCCTCCGTCAGGTCGCGCAGCGCCCGCACCCGGTCGCGGACCAGCTCGGTCGGCCGGCCGGGCGGCAGCAGCTCGGACGCGGTCAGCAGACCGGTCAGCGGCGTGCGCAGCTCGTGCGCCACGTCCGCGGTGAAGCGCTGCTCGCCCACCAGCCGGCTGCGCAGCGCCGCCGACATCGAGTCGACCGCGGCGGCCAGTTCGGCCACCTCGTCGCGGGCCCGGCCGAGCGGCCCGATCCGGGCGTCCAGGTCGCCCCGGGCGATGGTGCGGGCGGTCCGGGCCGCGGTCCGCAGCCGGCTGCTGATCCGGTCGGCGGCCAGTACCCCGGCGAGCACCGTGACCAGCACCGACAGGGCGGCGCCGACCGCCACCGCGCGGTCCAGCTCGGCGATCGCCCGGGCGTCCTCGGCGTAGTCGATCCGCACCGACAGCACCCGTCCGTCCGTGCCGGCCGCCGCCCACATCGCGGGGCCGGCCGGGCCCGGGCCGAGCGCCGAACCCTGCCGGCCCCGCAGGGCCAACTGCCGCAGCTCCGGCGGCAGTTCCGGGTCGCCTTCGGCGGCGTGCCAGCCCGCGACCAGCTCCCCGGTCCCGTCGTACCCGGTCAGCACCGCGTCCAGGGCGGTCAGCGCGGACTTGCGGGCCTGGTCGGTGTGCTGGCGCACCGAAGCCTGGTGGACCAACAGCCCCACCGCGAGCGCGACCAGGCAGGAGACCAGCGCGATCACGGCGGCGATCTGGCGGCGCAGCGTCACGGCGTCCGCCGCAGCTTGTAGCCGAAGCCCCGGACGGTCTCGATCCGGGCGGCGCCGATCTTCGCCCGCAGCCGCTGGACGTGCACGTCCACCACCCGGCTGTCGGCGCCCCAGGAGTAGTCCCAGACCCGCTCCAGCAGGGTCTGGCGCTCCAGCACCACGCCCGGCGAGGCGGTGAACTCCAGCAGCAGCCGCAGCTCGGTCGGGGTCAGCGGCACCGGGCGGCCGGCCACCCTGACCTCCATGGCGTCGGTGTCCACCTCCAGGCCGTCGATCACCCGGACCGCGGGCCCCGGACCCGGCACCGCGGCCGGGGCGGCGGCGGTCGCGGCGGCGGCCGGTCCGAAGCCGGTGCGCCGCAGCACGGTGCGGATCCGGGCGACCAGCACGGCGATCTCGAACGGCTTGACCACGTAGTCGTCGGCGCCCGCCTCCAGGCCGGAGACCACGTCGACCGGCTCGGTGCGGGCCGACATCATCAGGATCGGCAGCTGGCTCTCCTCGCGGATCCGCCGGCACAGCCCGACCCCGTCGAGCAGCGGCAGCATCACGTCGAGCAGCAGCAGGTCCGGCGGCGCGGCGCGGAACCGCTCCAGGCCCTCCAGGCCGTCCCCCGCGGTCTCCACCGGGAAGCCGTAGCGCTCCAGGGCGAGTTGGGTGGTCTCGCGGATCACCTCGTCGTCCTCGACCAGCAGGATCCGCGGGGTGCCGGGCACGGGGGCGCTCACCGGTCCTCCCGGGTGGCGGGGCTGACGGAGGCGCTCGGGGCGAGCGTCGGGACGGCACTCGGCACGGGCGCCGGCTCGGGCGCGGCGGACGGCGTACGGGTCGGCGCCAGCAGGACCACCGACCCGCAGGGGTCCGCGGCCGGGCAGTCCGAGCTGTCCGCGTCCGGCCCGGTGACCGCGACCCGCCGGTCGACGAGCACCGGCAGCTCGCCGTTCCAGCGGTAGGTGCGGCTGGTCTCGACGGACGGGCCGAAGCTCTCGCGCACGATCAGGTCCGTTCCGACGGTCTCGGCGGCGAAGTCCGGCTGCACCGCCACGGCCAGCACCGGCAGCACCTCGCGGCCGCGCAGGGCGTAGACGTGCAGCACCGGCCGCGGGGCGTCCGGGCCGGTGCCGGAGAGCACGGCGGTCAGCAGTTCGGGGCTGCCGTCCCCGTCGAGGTCCCGGTACTGGGCGGGGCGGACCTCGCAGCCCGGGCACCCGCCCGCCAGGCCCCGGCGCTCGTCCCCGGTGAGGGCGGAGTCCGCCGCGAGCACCGTGCGAGCGTCGACCCCGGTGAGCGTGTCGAGCGCCAGCCCGGGCAGCGGGGCCGGCCGCTCCAGTTCGACCGGCGCGGGCGGCGGCGCCGCGGGCGCCGACCCGGCGGTCGGCCACAGCGGCTGCGCGCTCGGGTGCGAGCGGACCGGCCGGGCCGCCCCGGCGTCCTCCAGCCCGCCGGGGGACCGGCAGCCGGTGACCGCGAGGACGATCGGCAGGCCGAGCAGGGCGCACCTGACCAGGGCGGTGCGGAGGGGCCGGATCCTCACGTCGGACGGTGCCTTTCGGTCGGCGGGCGGGGTGCGGCCAGTCTGCACCACCGGCGGCGGCCGCCCGCCGCCCCGGGGGGCGGCGGGCGGCCGGTCGGTCGTCGGTCCGGCCGGCGCGCTCACGGCAGCGGGTCGGCGAAGACGACGATGTTGTCGGAGTAGTGGCCGTCACCGCCGAGCGTGCCGCCGCAGGTGACCAGCCGCAGCTGCGGGCCCGCGGCCGCGCCGTACACCAGCTCGGTCGGGAACGCGTCCTTGGCGTACTGGTGCAGCTCGCGCACCAGGTAGGCGCGGGTGCCGCCGTCCTGCTGCCGGACCTCGATCCGGTCGCCCGGCCGCAGCCCCGGCACCCCGTGGAACACCGCCGGGCCCCTGCGGGTGTCGTAGTGCCCGAGCAGTACGGTCGGCCCGTCCCCGGCGCGGAACCAGCCGACCTGCCCCGGCCGGTCGAGCGGCGGCACCTCCACGGTGCCGTCCGGATTGAGCCCGACCCCCAGCACCGGCGCGTCCACCCCGATCCGGGGAACCACCACCCGCACCGGCGGGGAGAACACCGGAGCCGCGACGGACGACGGAACCCCAGGCGCCGGAGACCCCGGGGACGGGGCCACCGGGGACGGGACGCCGGCGGGCGCCGCCGCGACGACCCGCACCGGCGCGGGCGCGGAACCGCGGGAGGCCGCCACCGTCACCCCGCCGGCCAGCAGCAGCCCGACCGCCAAGGCCGGCGCCCACCAGCGGCGCCGGCCACGGCGGCCCTCCGGGCTAGGCCCGGGAGTCGGCACGGCGCCGGAGGACGAGCAGCCCGATCCCGGCCGCACCGGCCGCGGCGAGCCCGACCCCGACCACCAGCCCGGTCACCGAACCGCCGTCGACCGCCGCCTCACCGGTCTGCGCACCACCCCTGGGCAGGCCGCCGTTCTTCGGGTCGGCCGCCGGCGCCGGCGCCAACGACGGCGTGGCAGCGCCCGGGACGGGCGACGCAACGGCCGAGACGCTCGCGGACGGGGCGGCGGTCGGGGACGCGGACGGGGCGGCGGTGTCCGCGAACGCGACGGCGCCCGGCAGCACGAACGCACCGACGGCGAGAGCCGGAACCAGCGCGAGCCGCGCCACCCGGCGGACGGAAGCGGTACCTGACATCGGGATCCTCCGATCGTTCGTCGCCCGCGACCGGGACGGCCCCGGGTCGACGACGCCCACGCTAGGAAGCCCGCCGCACGACCGGCCGCCGACCGGGTAACGGCCACCGCCCGGCTCTGTAACAGTCCGCGGGAGGGCTGTCGGACAGGCGAAGGGGGACACATCAGGGGCCCGGGGAACGGCGGGTCGATGCTGCTGACGGTGCACTGCCGGAGCGGGCACCTGCTTCTGGTTCTGTTACTACACGCAGCAGCACGGACACTTCGATGGGCTCCGGCCGTCAGCAGCACGGACTCGCCGTTCCCCGAGCCCCTGAGTGCGCGCTCTGCCGAGCCCCTGACAGGGCTCTGCCCGGGCCCCCGGATAAGCGCTGCTAGCGTGGCGGGCGTCGAGGTTCCGTTGTGGTGGAAGGGTCGCGCCGGCGATGGCCAAGTTCCTGCTGAGTCTGCACCTGCTGGTCGTGGCGCTGTGCATCGGTCCGGTCGCGGTGGCGGTGAGCATGTTCCCGCGCAAGGCGAAGGCCGCCCTCGCGGCGGGCCCGGAGCAGCCGGCCGCGCAGGTCTCGGTGCGGCTGCTGCACCGGATCAGCAACGTGTACGCGCTGATCGGCCTGGGCATCCCGCTGCTGGGCATCGGCACCGCGCAGGCGATGGGCGTGCTGGGCAACGCCTGGCTGATCACCTCGATCGTGCTGACGGCCGTCGCGGCGGGCGTGCTGCTGCTGGTGGTGCTGCCCGGTCAGCAGGCGACCGTCGACGCGCTGGACGCGACCGAGGACAAGGACGCCGAAACGGCGCGCGCCACCGGCAAGTTGAAGGCGCTGCCGATGACGGCGGGCGTGTTCAACCTGCTGTGGGCGGTCGTCCTGGTGCTGATGGTCATCCGGCCGGGGTCGACGAACGGGGCGTGACCCCGCGCACCTCGACCGCGGCGAGCAGTTGGGCGGTGGCGGCGGCGACCGCGGCCACCGCCGCGTCGAACGCCTCGCGGTTGTGGGCGGCGGGCACCCGGAACCCGGAGATTTTGCGGACGTACTGCAGCGCCGCCGCGTGCACGTCCTCGGGGGTGGCGTCGGGCGTCATCGGCGGGCGGAGCGTCTTGATGCTTCGGCACATGCCTCCAGTCTGCCGCGCCGCACCGACAGTCCGGCTCAGCCCGGGAGTTGGCGCAGCCGGGTCCCGGCCCGTTTGACGGCGCGGGCCACCACCGCGGTCTCCACCCGGCGGACCCCCAGCGGGCCCAGCACCTCGGTCTGGAACCGGTAGAGGGCCGGGTGGTCGGGGCAGAACACGGCGGCCATCAGGTTGGTCGGCCCGCTGGTGGCCAGCACCCCGTGCACCTGCGGGTGCCGGGCCAGCGCCTCGCCGGCCGCGGCGAGCCGTCCGGGTTCGACGTCCAGCCACAGGTTGGCGTCCACGGCGGCGCCGAGCAGCCGCGGGTCCACGCTGACGTGGGTGCGCAGCAGTCCCCCTGCGGCGAGCCGGTGCAGCCGGCGGCGGACGGTCGACTCGGGCACCGCCAGGGCGGCGGCCAGCGCGGCGTGCGAGCGGCGGGCGTCGGCCCCCAGCGCGTCCAGCAGCCGGTGGTCGAGCGGGTCGAGGGCGGGCGGCGGGTCGGCCGGGGCGGGCGGCGGCGGGGCGAGCGCGGCCTCCTGGGCGGCCGTCAGCGCGCCGCAGCGCCAGGCGGAGGCGTCCGCGAACAGGTGCAGCACGGCGTGCGCGGTGGACTCCAGCACCGCGTCGGTGGCCGGCAGCAGGCCGTGCAGCAGCCGGTCGCGGGCGGCGGCGTCGCCCAGCACCACCGCCGACACCTCCTGCCCGCCGAGCATCACGTCGACGAACGGGACCTCCGCCCGGGCGGCCAGCGCCAGCGCGATCGCCTCCGTCCGCCCGCGCAGCACCCGGACCCGCAGCAGCAGCGCGCCGAGCGCGGCGGCCCGGGCGTCCGGCATCCGCACCACCCGGACGGCGCCGGTGCCCAGCAGCCGCGCCAGCCGCCGGGTCACCGTCCGCGCCGACACCCCCAGCGCCGCGGCGATCCGCCCCGGTTCGGCCCGCCCGTCCACCTGGAGGGCGTGCACCAGCCGCCGGTCGAGCGCGTCCAGCGCGGTGGCGGGATCCGTCGCCTCGGTGTCCATGCCGTCCGATCTCCGCCGCTCCGGGCCCGGGGACGTCCCGGACCGCCGCCCCGACGGTACTCCTGGTCGCACCACCGGAACGCAGGAGGAACACCGTGCTGGAGACCCTGGCCGCCGTCGAGCGGATCGTGCGCGAGGTCGGCCGCGAACTGGCCGGGCGGCAGGCCGCCGAACCGCTCGCCGCCGCCACCGCCGAGGAGGCGCGGGCCGCCTTCGAGGCGCTCGACCGGCCCGCCGCGCTGCTGCTCCGCGAACGGCTCACCGAGCTGCGCCCGCGGGCGGGTTGGCTGGACGACGAGTGGGCGCGCGAGGTGCCCGGGGCGGGCGAGTGGTGGCTGTGCGACGCCACCGACGGGGCGGTCCAGTACCTGAGCGCCCTGCCGCAGTGGGCCGTCACGGTGACCCTGCTGCGCGACGGCGCCCCCGCCCTGGCGGTGGTGCACGCTCCGCTCGCCGGTGCCACGTACGGCGCGGTGGCCGGCGGCGGCGCCCGGCTGAACGGCCGCCGCCGCGCGCCCCGCCCGCGCGCCCTGGCCACCGCGCTGCTCGCCACCGCCCAGCCGCCGCGGATCGCCCGCGACCCGGCGGCGCTGCGGGCCGCCGGGGCCTCGCTCACCGCCGTCCTGCCGCACGTCCCCGCGGTCCGCAACCTCGGGCCCGCCGCGCTGCAGGTGGCGCAGGTCGGCTCCGGGCACCTCACCGCGTTCTGGCAGTACGGCGCGGACCCGGCGAACCTGCTGCCCGGCGCGCTGCTGGCGGCCGAGGCGGGGGCCGTGGTGAGCGACGTGCGGGGCGCGCCGTGGACGCCCGCGGCGCCGTCCTTCCTGGCCGCCGCCCCCGGCGTGCACGCCGAACTCGTGGGCCTGCTGCGGCGGGTGTGACCGTCCCGGCCCGAACCGTCGGTGGGTGCTGGGAGGATGCGCGGCATGGAGTTTCGTGATGCGGAGGAGCTGCGGCGGGTCTGCGCCGAGCGGTTGGGGGAGGGGCCCGGGGCGCAGTTCGCGGAGCTGGCGCGGCGCGGGTTCCGGCTGGAGGCCGCCACGGCGGACGCGCCGCCGACCGGCCGGTGCCGGCTCGGCGGGGCGGCACTGCTCGAACCTGGCACGCCCTGGCCGGAGTTGGAGGGCGTGCCGCTGTCCCTGCACGCGGTCCTGGACACCGACGCGCTCGCGCCCTGGCTCGGCGCCGAACTGCCGCTCCGGCCGGGCCTGTTGAACTTCTTCTACCTCGATCCGGAGATCCCCTACGAGGAGTACCGCCGGCTCGACAGGTCCACCGCCCCGGACTTCCGGGTGCTCGCCGCCGATCCCGGGCGGGCGGTCGAGGTGCCCGCGCCCGCCCCGGCCCGGAGCTACCCGGCCCGGCCGGTCCGCGCGGTCGGGTCGGTGATGCTGCCGGACTGCTGGGACGTCGACGACGACGACTTCGCGTACGACCGGGACCGGCGCTGGGGCGCGACGGAGGTGGTCCTCGACCGGCTGGAGGACTTCGACGGGAACACCGCCGGGCGGCACTGCGCGTTCGGCTGGCCGGACACCTCGTACAGCACCGCGGTGACCCGCCGGGACGCCGACGGGCCCCTGGTCCACCTGCTCCAGCTCGCCGCCGACGAGGAACTCGGCTGGGCCTGGGGCGACGACGGGTCGATCTACTTCGGCATCCCGCCGGCCGCCTTCGCGGCGGGCGACTTCGCCCGGGCCGAGTGGGAGGGGCGCTGCGGCTGAACCGCCCTCACAGCTCCCGGAGTCGCACCGGCACCGTCGCGGCGGCGGTGAACACGGCGGCGGCGGTGGTGAGTTCGAGGTAGTGCAGGTCGCCGTCCCGGTGGGCGGCGGGCGGGTCGAGCGGGAGGTGCGAGAGGTCGAGCTCGCCGAGGGTGTCGAGGGTGGCGCGGCCGAGCTTGATCAGCGCCTCCTTGCGCACCCACAGCCGGAGGAAGGCGGCGGCGGGGTCGGGGTGGCCCTGGACCAGCGCGGCCTCGGCGGGGGCGAGGACGTGCTGGAGGGTGGCCGGGGCGCTGTCGCGCCGGCCGAGGTACTCGACGTCGACGCCGACCGGGACGGGGCCGGCCGCGGCGGCGATCACGCCGTGGGTGTGCGACAGGCTCAGGTGGGTGCCGGGGCGGTCGGTGAGGTACGGGCGGCCGTGGACGGTGCTGCCGCAGCCGGGGCACTGCTGGCCGAAGGCGATCGCGGCGGGCTCGGTGCCCAGGTGCGCGGCGGCGCAGTACCGGACCAGCAGGTGGGCCGCGAGGTAGTCGTCGCGGTCGCCGTCCCGCCGGAACCGCTGCAGGCGTTCGCGTTCGAACCCGGTGAGCCACCGCTCGTCGGCGTCCGGGCGGGCGAGCACCTCGGCGGTGGTGGCGAGCATGGCGAACGGGGGGTTCGGCACGGGTCTCCCTTCCCGGGGCCGGCGGGGGTCGCCGGCGGTTTCATCGACGCAGGATCAAAATAGTCCGTTCGAATGATTTTCCGGCGGGTCGGTGTCCCGCTGTTCGAGACGGCGGGAGCGCTTCCCCTTTGCTGACCGGGTCTGCTGTCTGCTGACCAACCGTCAACGAGAGGGGTGTCCGTGCGACACGGCGTCCGTGGCAAGAACCCGCTGCTCCGCCTCGCGGCGGTGTCGGCGCTCGTCGCCGCTCCACTGATCACACTGGCCGCGTCCGGCGAGGCCGCCCAGATGCTCCCGCCGCTGGGCCCCTGCACGGGATCCTGCCCGGACACCTGGCAGCCGCCGCACACCGGGCCGTTCGTCGGCGAGGACGCCACGCTCAACGTCTTCGTGGGCGGCGACTACCTGGTGCGGGAGAACGCGGCCGAGGCCGAGGGCAAGATCGCGATCCTCGGCAAGCTCGACATCGCGAAGGGCAACGGCGGCGCCTTCAACATGGGCGTGGTGGGCGTGGGATCGATGGTCACCCCGCCGAACGCCACGGACCACGTGACCGTGGGCAGTTCGGCCTTCATGGAGAACAACCCGGCCAAGGACAACCCGAGCAGGCTGTTCATCGGCGGCACGGACTTCTTCGTCAACCCGCCGACGGCCCGCTGGGGCAACCTGGTGTACGGCACCACCCTGACCGGCCTCTACGACATCACCCCGCAGGGCCAGGCGATCCAGAACCCGGCGGCGATCGACGAGTTCACGCCGCTGCGGCCGATCATCGAGCACCACTCCGCCTGCATGTGGGCCCAGGCGGCCACCGGCACGGTCGACCCGAGCGGTGACACGGTGGTCTTCACCGGCGACGGCACCAGCGCCCGGCAGGTGTTCAACTACGCCGGGAACATCGGTACTTCCGCACAGGCCGTGCAGCACATCCGGTTCGACAACATCCCGTCCGGCGCCACGGTCATCGTCAACATGACCGGCACCGACGTGTCGGTCTACACCGACAGCGGCTCCGGGAACGCCGACGACCCGCTGGCGACCCTGCGACCCAACCTGATGTGGAACTTCCCGCTCGCCACCCAGGTCACGGTCGGCGGCACGGCGCAGTGGCAGGGCTCGATCATGACCGGCCAGGAGGCGAGCAACACCACGCTCTCCAACCCGGGCACCAACGGCCGGGTGTACCTGGCGGGCAACCTGCTGCAGCAGGGCAGCGCCGGCACCGAGATCCACAACTACCCGTTCGACGGCGACCTGCCGGTCTGCGGCGAGAGCCCGTCGCCGTCCCCCTCGCCGTCGAACAGCGAGAGCCCCTCGCCGTCCCCGTCGCCGAGCCCCTCGCCGTCGAACAGCGAGAGCCCGAGCCCCAGCCCGAGCCCGTCGCCGAGCCAGAGCACCAGCCCCGTGCCGTCGCCGAGCCCGAGCACGCCGCACCCGCCCGCCCCGACCTGGACCCCGACCCGGCCGCCGCTGCCGGACACCGGCGGCGGTGACCTGGTCGCTCCCGCGGCGGGGGCCGCCGCGGTGCTGTTGGGCCTGGGCGGCGGCGTGATCGCGCTGGCCCGCCGCGCCCGCCGGGGCCGCCACGGCTGAGAGCGCCGGTGAGCGACGGACGGCCGGGGCCCGCGGGCCCCGGCCGTTCCCGTGCGCCGGCGGGCCGTCAGGTGACCTCGCCGCGGCGGGCGAAGCGCTCGGCGCGCCACTCGCCGCTCGCCAGCACCTCGCGCAGGGCGGTGGCCGCGTCGTGCACGTCGGTGCGGGAGAGGTAGAGCGGGGTGAAGCCGAAGCGCATCAGGTCGGGGGCGCGGAAGTCGCCGATCACGCCGCGGGCGATCAGCGCCTGGACCACCGCGTAGCCGTCCGGGTGCCGCAGCGCGACCTGGCTGCCGCGCCGGGCGTGCTCCCGAGGGGTGACCGGTTCGACCTCCAGGTCGGCGGTCGACGCCAGGAACAGGTCGGACAGTTCGAGGCTCTTGGCGCGCACGGCGGCCGGGTCGGCCAGCTCCCAGACCTCCAGCGCGGCCTCCAGCGCGGCCAGGCCGAGGATCGGCGGGGTGCCGGTGAGGAACCGGGTGACGCCCCCGGCGGGCCGGTAGCCGGGCTCGAAGTCGAACTGCCGGGCGTGCCCGAACCAGCCGGTCAACGGCTGTGCGGCGTCGGCCTGGTGGCGGGCGGCGGCGTACAGGAAGGCGGGCGCGCCCGGGCCGCCGTTGAGGTACTTGTAGCCGCAGCCGACGGCGAAGTCGACGCCCGCCGCGTCCAGTTCGATCGGCAGCGCGCCCGCGGTGTGGCACAGGTCCCAGACGGCCAGCGCCCCGGCGGCGTGGATCCGCTCGGTGACGGCCGCCATGTCCAGCAGTTCGCCGGTGCGGTAGTCGACGTGCGAGAGCAGCACCACGGCGGCCTCGGAGTCCAGCACGGCGTCCAACCGGGCGGCGGAGTCCAGCAGGACGGTCCGGCTGTTCGGGTGCAGGGCGCCCAGGCCCTCGGCGACGTACAGGTCGGTGGGGAAGGCGTGCCGCTCGACGAGCAGCGCCGGGCGGCCGGGGCGCAGCCGCAGGGCCGCGCCGAGCACCTTGAACAGGTTGACCGAGGTGGAGTCGCAGACCACCACCTGGCCGGGCGCGGCGCCCAGCAGGTGCGCGCCGAGCCGGTCGCCGAGCCGCCCGGGCTGGTGGAACCAGCCGGCCTCGTTCCAGGACCGGATCAACCCGGTGCCCCACTCGCCCGCCACCACCTTCGCCAGGTGGCCGGGGGTGCGGCGGGGCAGCGCGCCCAGTGAGTTGCCGTCGAGGTAGAGCACCCCGGCGGGCAGGTCGAACTCGGCGCGCAGGGCGTGCAGCGGGTCGGCGGCGTCGCGGGCCGCGCACTGCTCACGGGTGGGGGTCACGGCATCGCTCCCGGAGGGTTCGGAGATCGTCGCGGTTCGGCGGTCGGCGGTCGGCGGTCGGCGGTCGGGGCCGTGCGAGGGCCGGCCCGGTGGTCGGCGCGGTGGCCGACCCGGCGGCCGGCGCGGTTCAGAGGTCGTTGCGGACGGCCCACAGCTCGGGGAAGACGTCCTGGTCGGCGGACTGCTTGAGCCAGCTCAGGCCGCTGGAGCCGCCGGTGCCGGGCTTGCCGCCCATGGTGCGCTTGACCGCGGAGTAGTGCCGCTGGCGCCAGCGGGTGACCCGCTCGGCGGTGTCCAGCAGGGCCTCGCCGAGCCGGACCAGGTCGGCCAGCGCCGGATCGGTGTAGACGGCCCGCCAGGCGGCCTCCACGGCCGCGTCGTGGCGGTGCCGGGAGGTGACCGGCCGCCCGGGCACCGCCAGGCCGCGCCGGGCCAGCACGGCCAGCGCCTCGTCGTACAGGCCGGGGGTGCGCAGCGCGGCGAACAGCGCGTCGTACTCGGCAGGGGAGTCCCGGTACATCTCCAGCAGGCCCTCGCTGCGGTTGCCGAGCAGGAACTCCAGCAGCAGGAAGGCCGAGGACTGGAAGCCGGACGCCTCGCCGAGCGCCGGGCGGAAGGCGCTGAACTCGGCGGGCGTCATGGTGGCCAGCAGGTCCCAGGAGCCGATCAGCACGTCCTGGGTGTGCTGCCCGCGGCGCAGCGCGGCCAGTGCGGCGTCCAGGTCGTCGGCGCGCAGCGCGGCGCGGGCGGCGTCCCAGTCGCGGTGCAGCAGGTCGAAGAGCAGTTCCATCACCTGGGTGGTGACGATGAACGAGTACTCGGCGGGCTCCGCGCTGCGCGGCCGCTGGAGCGCGTGCAACTCGGCCAGGCGCACGTACCGGGCGTAGGGGGTGGACGCGCCGGGGTCCTGCTCGGGGCCGAACCGCAGGTGGGGACGGTGGGTCTGGCCGGTCATGGCCGGTACCTCCTCGGATCCGCCCGCCCGGGGTGCGGCGGGCGCCACCCATTGTGCGGCGCGGGGCGCTGCTCTTGAATGGGCGTCGTAGCCCGGATGGGGGCACCCGCCTTCCGTTCGCGAGGCGTTCGGCCCCGATCGCCTGACGAACGTGAAGGAGCCGCCGTGGACGCGGTGGACCGCCTGCTGCTGGCCGAACTCCAGGCCGACGCGCGGCTGTCGTACAACGAGCTGTCGCGCCGGGTGAACCTCTCCCCGCCGGCCGTCGCCGAACGGGTGCGCCGACTGGAGGCGGACGGGGTGATCACCGGCTACCACGCGCACCTGGCCCCGGCGAAGGCCGGGGCGGCGGTGATGGCCCTGGTCACGGTGGAGTGCTACGGGATGCGCTGCCTGCTGCGCGACCCGGAGGTGGCGCGCTGGCCGGAGGTGTTCCAACTGCACCGGGTGACCGGCGGGGCGTGCTGCGTGCTGCTGGTCGGGGTCCCGGACATGCCCGCCTTCGAGCGGCTGACGGACCGGCTCGGCGGCTACGGGCAGCCGACCAGCTCGATGATCCTGTCCAGCCCGGTGCCGTGGCGCCCGCTCAGCCCCTGAGCCGGGGCGGGCATCGAGGGCACGCGGCAGCGCGGTGGGCGGGGGGAGGTCGCCTGGCGGCGGGCCGGGGGTGGTGGGGGAGAGATCGCCTGGCAGCGGGCCGGGGAGGGTTCCGGGGGGTGGTCGTGGCGCCCGCTGAGTGCCTGGGCCGGGGCGGGCGTCGAGGGCACGGGGTAGGGCGGTGGGCGGGGGGAGGTCGCCTGGCGGCGGGCCGGGGAGGGGCCGGGGATGGTCGTGGCGGCCGCTGAGCTCCTGGGCCGGGGCGGGCATCGAGGGCGCGGGGTAGGGCGGTGGGCGGGGGGAGGTGGCCTGGCGGCGGGCTGGGGAGGGGCGGGGGGT
>NZ_BAAANS010000044.1:0-78294 GCF_039529925.1 Kitasatospora saccharophila
CTTCCAGGCAGTCACACCGAGCCCGGCCGCCGCAGCGGCATGACCCGATCACTGGGCGTCACCACCCCGGCTTGACAATGCCATTGGGAATCTCCTTGGGGTGGATGGTGCGGGCGCCGACGGCAGCTCGACTGTCAGGGGTGACGGCACCTCGGGACCCACGCTATGTTTACAGTGCTAACACAGCATGGGAGGGCAGAGTAAGCGATGTCAACATTGGAGAAGAGCAGCTACCACCACGGCGACCTGCGGGCGGCGCTGCTGTCGACCGCGATGGAGATGCTGGAGAACGGCGAACCCTTCTCGCTGCGCGCCGTCGCACGCCAGGCAGGCGTGTCGCCGACCGCGCCGTACCGGCACTTCAAGGACCGCGACGCCCTTGAGTCCGCGCTGGCCGTCGAGGGTTTCCGCGACCTGCTGGCCGACCTGGGCAGCGGGCGCGGCCTGCCCGCCTCCGCCTCGGACCTGGCCGAGTTCGCCGTCGCCTACGTCGCCTTCGCGCTGCGGCGCCCGGCCCTGTTCGGCGTGATGTTCGGCAAGCCGTGCGACGACGCCGACGACGAGCGGGTCAAGGCCGCCGACGCCCTGCACGCGCTGCTGGCCGACGCGCTGGATCACGTCTTCCCCGACGCGGACGCCTCGGCGCTGGCGTCGGCAGGGTGGGGGCTCGCCCACGGGCTGGCCTGCCTGCACCTCGACGGCAAGCTGCGAGCCATGTCGGAGGAGGAGGTCGCCGACCGGGTGCGCAGCGCCTTCCTGGCCATCACGTCGGTCGGCTCCTGATCCGTGCCGCCCAGCCCGCGCATGCCCTGCACCGCGACGGAGCGTCACCTCGCCGTCCCGGCCCGCACGAAGGAAGATCAGCCATGACCAAGCACGTCCTCCACGTCGTCACCAACGTCGGCCACTACGACGACCCGTCCCACACCACGGGCCTGTGGCTCTCCGAGCTCACGCACGCCTGGCACGTCTTCGAGGAACACGGCTACGAGCAGACACTCGTCAGCCCGGCCGGCGGCGCGGTGCCCCTTGAGCCGCGCGCCCTGAAGTTCCCGAACTACGACAAGACCGCCAAAGCCTGGCGTGCCGACCCCGGGAAGACGGCACTGCTGGAGAACACGGCCAGCCCGGACCGGATCGACCCCTCCGAGTACGACGCGATCTACTTCACCGGCGGCCACGCGGTGATGTACGACTTCCCCGACAGCGAGGGCCTGCAGCGCATCACCCGCGAGATCCACGAGCGCGGTGGCATCGTCTCCTCGGTCTGCCACGGCTACTGCGGCCTGCTCAACACCCGGCTGTCCGACGGCTCCTACCTCATCGCCGGCCGCAAGATGACGGGATTCGCCTGGACCGAGGAAGTCCTCGCCCGCGTCGACGGACTGGTCCCCTACAACGCCGAGGAGAAGGCCAAGCAGCGCGGCGCGCTCTACGAGAAGGCGGCACTGCCGTTCGTCCCCTACGTCGTCACCGACGGCAACCTCGTCACCGGCCAGAATCCTGGCTCGGCCAAGGCCACCGCGAAGAAGGTCGTCCAGGCCCTTGAGGGCAACGCGTCCAAGGAGCGCGGCTGAGTCGGGACGCCGTCCCTCCACGGGATTCTGACCCGTCAGCTTCCTCTTTTCGGGGCGCGCATGCTGACCGGGTCGACCGCGCAGCGGGACCAGTCCAGCTCACCGCGGCTGCCGAGTTCGTCCAGGAGCACCCGATGGAGCTCGGCCCGCACCGGAGCCTTGCTCCACCCCCGTGCCGCCGGCGACCGCCGCCCTACCCCGCCGGGCCGAACCAGCGCGCCAGGGCCTCCGGCAACCCCTCCCCGGCCCCCGGCTCCTCACCGACCCAGGCCACGTGCCCGTCCGGACGCAGCAGCACCGCCGCCGCCCCCAGCTCCGGGCAGCCGTCCACCAGCACGTCCACCCGGTCCTCCCGGCCGGCCGCCGACAGCAGCCCCGACCGGTCCAGCAGCACGCCCCGCCCCGCGTGCATCCGCCCGTACAGCCGGTCCGCCGGCGCCGGGGCGTCGACCAGCCGGACGTCCCGCAGCCGGCGGCCCAGCAGGGCCGGGCCCGGACCGAAGTCGTAGCGGACGTCCACCCCCGAGATCACGCCCGTGATGTACCGGTTGACGTCCGGGAAGTCCATCAGGCGGGCGAACACCCCGCGCAGCGCCACCGCGCCCGGCGCCGTGCCCAGCAGCGTCATCTGCGCCCGGGTGTGCGCGATCACCGCCGCGCCCACCGGGTGCCGCTCCGCGTGGTAGCTGTCCAGCAGGCCCGGCGGGGCCCAGCCGGCCACCTCGGCGGCCAGCTTCCAGCCCAGGTTGAACGCGTCCTGCACGCCCAGGTTCAGCCCCTGGCCGCCCGTCGGCGGATGGACGTGCGCCGCGTCCCCCGCCAGCAGGACCCGGCCCGCCCGGTAGCGCTCCGCCTGCCGCGTCGCGTCCCCGAACCGGGACAGCCAGCGCGGCGAGTGCACCCCGAAGTCCGTGCCCGCCACCGCGCGCAGCCGGGCCCGGAACTCCTCCAGCGTCGGCGCCGCGCGGTCCTCCGAGACGCCCTCCGCCGGAACGATCACCCGGTACACCCCGCCGCCCTCGTGGTGCAGCCCGAACCGCAGCTGCGTGCGCCGCACCTCGGCCACCACCTCGGCGATCCGCTCCGGATCCTCCGCCGCCGCCATCTGCCCCAGCAGCGTCTGCACCGTCGCCGGCTCGCCCGGGAACGCCACGCCCGCCAGCCGGCGCACCGTGCTGCGCCCGCCGTCGCACCCCACCAGCCAGCGCGCGCGCAACCGCGAGCCGTCCGCCAGTTCGGCCTCCACCCCCTCCTCGTCCTGCGCCAGGCCCACCAGCTCGCAGCCGCGCCGCAGCTCCGCGCCCAGCTCCTCGGCCCGCTCCCACAGCAGCCGCTCCGTCACCGGCTGCGGCGTCGCCAGCCCGTACGGGTGCGCCGTGTCCATCCCCTCCGGCCACGCGCGCGCCTCGCCCGCGAACAGCCCGCCGACCCGGAACTCCTCGCTCACCGCCCGGAACCGCTCCAACAAGCCGCGCTGATCCATCACCTCCACACTGCGCGCGTGCAACCCCTGCCCCCGGGACTCCCCGGTCGGTGCCGTCAGCCGCTCAAGGACCACCACCTCCACCCCGTGCAGCCGCAACTCGCAGGCCAGCATCAACCCGGTCGGCCCGCCGCCGACCACCAGCACGTCGATCATCAATCCTCCGAAAACGTCCGACAAGTGATTTTCCGTCAGCTTGCGGACTTCTCTCCGCCATCCCGGCACCAGCCGGACATTCTGGGCCATCGACCGGGCCTTGCGGCAAGGCCCCCGGCGCGCGGTACCTTGGAAGTGGCGGGGCCTCCGGGGCGGGGCTCAGCGGACCACGTCGAAGACGTTCTTCTGCACGCCGTTGGAGTACGCCGCGAACTCGACCAGTTCGAGCTTCTGCACGTCCTTGTCGGTGTCGCTGAACAGCCGCCGGCCCGCGCCCAGCAGCAGCGGGAAGACCAGCAGGTGGTAGCGGTCGACCAGGCCCGCGTCGGACAGGGCGTGGTTCAGGCGGGCGCTGCCGTGCAGGACGATCGGGCCGCCGTCGGTCTCCTTCAGGGCGGCCACCTCGTCCACCGAGCGGAGGATCGCGGTCGGCCCCCAGTCGGAGACCAGCTCGTCCTCGCCGAGGGTGGTCGACACCACGTACTTCGGCAGCTCCTTGTAGCGGGCGAACTCCGCCATCCCCGGCCACACCGGGCTGAACGCCTGGTAGCTGACCCGGCCCAGCAGCACCGCCCCGGCCTCCTCCTGCTCCCGGCCCTTGATCTCGAACGCCTCCGGGACGAAGTCGATGTCCTTGAACGTCCAGCCGGCGTTGCGGTAGCCCGGCTCGCCGCCGGGGGCCTCCATCACGCCGTCCAGGGAGACGAAGGCGGTGCTGATCAGGGTGCGCATCGGTGGTACCTCGTTCTGCTGGGAAGGGGAAGGGGAAACGGATCGGGGGTCAGGAGTCAGGGCTCGGGGGGCAGGCGTCAGCGGGCGGGCAGGGCGGAGAGCCAGTGCTGCCAGGCGGACTCGGCCGCCGCGGCGGCCGGGGCCGGTTCGGCGAACAGGTGGTGGAAGAGCAGCAGCACGCCCGGCGGGTGCAGGAAGGCGTACAGGCCGTCGGCGGTGCGGACCTCGAAGCGCTCCTCGTCCGACCAGACCAACTCGCCGTCCAGCGGCGGCAGTCCGGGCAGATCGGCGCGGACCCGGGTGCCGGTCGGCGGGTCGGCCGGGAGGGCGAGCGCGGCGGTCAGCGCGGCGCGGACCCCGGCGGCCGGGAGGCCGGCGGTCGGCCGCACGGCGAACACCGGGACGGCGGTGCGGCCCGCGAAGTGCGTCAGGTACTCGCGCAGCGTGTGCAGGTGGAACGGCCAGCCGCGGCGCAGCGCGTCGTACTCGTCCGCCCAGTCGTCGCCGAGCACGCCGCTGTGCACCACCCGGAGCACGGTGCTGCCGCCGTCGCGGCCCTCGACCAGGTACTCGAAGGCCATGAACCGGCCGTCCCCGCCCGGCTCGGTGCGGGTGGCGAAGCGCTTGCCCGGCTCGTACGCGGTGACCGTCGAGGTCTCCCGGTGGCCGCCGGTCTCCATCGAGGCCGCGCCGCCGACCCGGGGGTCGACCTCGTTGCGGCCCATGAACCAGGAGTCGATGCCCGGGCCGGTGGCGATCGCCGCCCAGACCTGCTCGGGATCGGCCGGCAGGGTCAGTTCGAATTCCAGCTCGAAGGGGTGCGGCACGGTGTCAGTCCTCCTGCGGGGCGGACGGGTCGGTGGTCGGGGCGGGCGCGGCGGCGGGCGGGTCGGTGGTCGGGATGGCCGGGATCTGGTGCAGGCCGACCACCAGTCGGTGGTCGCGGCCCTGCGGGGCGGACTCGTCGTGGTAGCGGCCCACCAGGGCGGTGACCGCCTGCGAGAGCTCCTCGGCGAAGGCCGCCCGGTCGGCCGCCGAGGCGAACCGCACCCGGGCGTCGATCCCGAACGAGGCCACCCGCTGCCGGGCCCGGGCCGCGCCGGTCAGCAGCGAGCCGACCTCCTGCACCAGCCGGGCGCCGAGGGCCAGCAGCCAGCGCGCCGAGAGCTGGTCGGGCGAGCGGGCCGGATCCGGACTGACCGCCGCGAGGGCGGCCGGCGAGATCACGTACGAGGCGGCCGTCGCCCGGTACACCCGCTCCGCCACGTTCCCCTTGCGGCGCTCCTCGGTCAGCTCCACCAGGCCGTGCCGCTCCAGCTCCTTCAGGTGGTAGTTCACCTTCTGCCGGGGCAGCCCCAGCCGGGCGGCCAGCATGGCGGCCGAGCCCGGCTCGGCCAGGGCCGCCAGCAGGCGGGCCCGCATCGGGTCCAGCGAGGCTTCGGCGGCGGCGGGTTCTTCGATCACGGCTACGTCCAGCACCCCTCCAGGATCGCGCCGACAAATTTTCTTGTCAAGGAGGAAAAGTTTGTCGGCGCGGCGCGGGCGGGTGCCGGGGGAGGGTCGAAGGAGGGCCGGAACGGGGGTCACCCGTTCGGGTGATCGGCCTTGCGGGGGGCGGCCGGGGCGGAGAGCGTCCGTTCGGGGGCCGGTCCGGACGCGAGGAGCACGCGAGCATGATGTCGGACGATCTGCGGACGCTCGCCCACGAGGCGTACGTGTACCTCTACCCACTGGTCACCATGGACGTCACCCGGCGGCAGGCGGTGTCCGCGCCCCCCGGGGACAAGCCGCTCTTCGGGCCGCCCAACGAGTTCCACCACCTGCGGGAGTTCCCGCCGGCTGAGTTCCGCTCGGTGGTGCGGCCGAACTTCGACACCCTGTACTCGTCCGCGTGGCTGGACCTGACGGCCGGCCCGGTGGCGCTGCACGTGTCGGACACCGGCGGCCGGTACTTCATGGTCCCGCTGCTGGACATGTGGACCGACGTGTTCGCCACCCTGGGCCCGCGCACCACCGGCTCCGGCGACCAGGACTACCTGGTGGTCGGCCCCGACCACGAGGGCGAACTCCCGGCCGCGGCGCGGGTGCTGCGCGCGCCCACGCCGCACGTGTGGGTGATCGGGCGGATCCAGACCAACGGGCCCGCCGACTACGAGAAGGTCCGGCGGATCCAGGACGGCCTCACCCTGGAGGCCCTGCACCCGGTCGAGCACCCGGTCGACCCGGCGGTGGACGCCGTCACCGACCCGCTGGCCACCGTCAACGGCTTCACCGCGGTCGAGTTCTTCACCCGTGCGTGCCGGGCGCTGGCCGACAACCCGCCGCACCCCACCGACTTCTCGGTCCTGGCACGCATCGCGCCCCTGGGCATCGTCCCGGGCCGCGACTTCGACCCGGACCGCTTCACCGACCCCGACCTCGCGGCCCTCGAAGCGGGCGCCGTCAGCGCCCGCAAGGCGATCCTCTCCCCCCTCGACACCATCGCCACCCCCGTCAACGGCTGGCGCGTCAGCGCCGAGACCATGGGCGTGTACGGCAACGCCTACTTCAAGCGGGCCGCCATCGCCGCCATCGGCCTCGGGGCCAACCCGCCGGAGGACGCGATCTACCCCGTCCTCGCCACCGACGCGGACGGCGAACCCGTCACCGGGGAGCACGACTACCTGCTGCACTTCCCGGCGGACGGCCTGCCGCCCGTCGACGCGTTCTGGTCGCTGACGATGTACGACGCGGAGGGCTTCCAGGTCGCCAACGGGATCGACCGCTTCGCGCTGGGCGACCGCGACCCGCTGGTGTACGGCGCCGACGGCTCGCTCGACCTCCTGATCTCCCACCGCGACCCCGGCCCCGACAAGCGGGCCAACTGGCTGCCCGCGCCGACCGGCCCGCTCGGCCTCACCCTGCGCCTGTACGCGCCCCGGCCGGCCGCCCTGAACGGGCGCTGGGCCCCGCCCGCCGTCCGCCGGATCGGCTGACCGCCGCCCGCCGCAGGGCCCCGGGCCGGTTCACAGGGCCGGGGCCAGGCGGGTGGCGGTCTCCAGCAGGAGGGCGTGGACGAACGCCTGCGGCAGATTGCCGCGGAGCTGGCGCTGGGCGATGTCGTACTCCTCGGCGTAGAGGCCGGGCGGGCCGCAGGCGGCGCGGTTGCGCTCGTACCAGCGGAGGGCCTCGGGGAGGTTCCCCTGGGCGAGGTGGGAGAGGGAGACCAGGAAGCCGCAGAGCAGGAAGGCGCCCTCGGCCTCGGCCAGCGGGCCGGGGGCGTGCCGGAAGCGGTAGCAGTGGTGGTCGTCGGCGAGGTCGGCCAGGACGGCCGCGAGGGTGGCCCGGCTGGGGCGGGCCCGGGGCGGGACGGCGCCGCGCAGGGCGGGGAGCAGCAGGGCGGCGTCCACGGCGGGGTCGGTCGGGGAACGCTGCCAGCGTCCGCCGGAGTGCAGGGAGTCGGTGAGGGCGGCGGCGGTGAGGCGTTCGGCGAGGGGCAGCCAGTCGGGGCGGCGCAGGGCGTCGGCCGCGGCGCGCAGGCCGGCCGCGCAGGTGAGGCGGCTGTGGGTCCAGTGGTCGGGGTGGATCTCCCAGATGCCGCTGTCGGCTTCGCGGTACCGGGCGGCGATCGCCTCGACGGCGACCCGGGCGGCCCGGTGCCCGTCGGCGTCCAGCTGGTCGTGCCGGGCGGCGGCCGCCAGCAGGAGCAGGCTCTCACCGAACCCGTCGAGCTGGAACTGCCGGTTCACCCGGTTCCCGGCCACGTCGAACCCGCCCGGGTAGCCCGGGAGTTCGAGCCTGCGCAGGTCGGGGACGGGTCCGCCGTCGACGGTGTACGCGGGGGCCAGCCGCGGCCCGTCGGTGAGCAGCCGGGCGGTGACGAAGCGGGCCGAGCCGGCCAGCAGCGGGTGCGGTCCGCGGGCCGCGACGGCCTGGCCGATGTACGCCTGGTCGCGGATCCACACGTACCGGTAGTCGTAGTTGCGGCCCTGTTCGGCGCGTTCGGGCAGGCTGGTGGTGGCCGCGGCGACGGTGCCGCCGTCCGGCCCGGTCAGGCCGGTGAGGACGGCGTGGGCGTGCCGGGCGTCCCGGCGGCCGGGCAGCCCGGCCAGTTCGTCCAGGGGCGGGACGTCCGCGGCCCAGGCCGCCCCGGTGGCCGCCCAGGCGCGGTCCGGATCCGGCGGGGCCTCGCGGAGCGGACGGTCGGCGAGCTCCAGCACCAGGTCGTACGAGGCGCCCGGCGCCACCCGCAGCACCGCGTGCAGCCCGCCGCAGCGCTCCGGCCGGGCCTCCGGCAGACCGGTCAGCCGGGCGTGCAGCGGGCCGGTGCGCAGCGTCCAGCGGCCCGCGGCGTCCCGCTCCGGGCCGGTGGCGGGCGCGGTGCCGAAACCGGCGGCCAGGTGCAGGGAGACGTCGAGCTCGGCCGGGCCGTCCACGGCCAGCACGCGGCGCAGCAGCACCACCCGGTGCGGCTCGGCCGGGCGGGCCAGGGCCTCCCGGCACTCCACCACCCCGCCCCGGGTGACCCAGCGGCTGCGGTGCACCAGCCCGCCGTCCTCGTACCGGCCGCCCGGCACGTACGTCCCCGTCGGGGTCAGGCCGAACCAGCCCGGGCCGCCGATCAGCGAGGACAGCACCGCGTCGCTGTCCCAGCGCGGCGCGCACAGCCAGCCGAGCACGCCGTCCGGGTCGAGCAGCGCGCCGCGGCGGCCGTCGGCGAGCAGGGCGTAGTCGCGCAGCGGGTGCGGGGCGGGCGGGGCGCAGGGACGGGACGCGGCGGGCACGGCGGCCTCCGGGAGTCGGGCGGCTCTCGCGGTCGCGGCTGTCCGCTCCGGCGCCGCCGGAAACCTCCGGTCCGTTTCCGGCCCCGGGCGCCGGGCAGACGTCCGGCGCACGCGCCGGCCCCCGGGCCGGCGGCGGAACGACGCGAGGAGACGGCGATGGGACGGCAGGAACGTCCGCTGCACGACATGGGCGGGGCGATCGGCCCCGCCGACCAGGGGCGGCGGGACGAACACGGCCCGGCGGGCGACGGCCCCGGACGCGAGCCCGCACCGATCGGCAAGGGCGGCACGCCGAACGTGGCGGGCAGCGACGAGCAGCAGCCCGAGATCGCCGAAGGGCCGGTGCCGGGCGTCCAGCCGGACGAGACGGGCGGCGGGCACGGCGACGGGGACGGCGGGGACGGTGGTGACGGCGGGGACGGGGACGGCGGGAGAGGAGTGACCCGGGAGCTCGATCCGCCGGGCCCGCCGCGCGCCCCGTCCCGCCCGGTGCGCCCCGACGCGGTGGAGGACGCCCCCGCGGCGCTCGACCCCGAACGGGCCCGCCCCGCCGACCCGGGCGCGGACCCGCGGGACGAGGGGCTCCCGAACCTCGCGGACGGCTCGCCCGCCGCCGACCGCGCCGCCGACCCGCAGCGCCCGTCGGTGCCGGGGGACCGGCCGGTCGCGGCCGAGGCGTTCGGGGTGACGGGGGAGGAACAGGCGCTCGGCGAACCGCTGGAGGACAAGCTGGCGGCGGAGCAACCGGAGGTCTGGGAGGAGCAGCCGGAGCGGGCGGACGACCGCCCCGGGGCGTCGGCGGAGGAGGCGGCGGTGCGGGAGGAGGGGGAGTGACGGCCCGCCGGGGGAAGCACCGGTGACGGTGCGCGGCGGTGCGCGGGGCTTCTGGGAGTGTCGAGGGCCGGGGCCGTCAGTGGGCGGGTGGTCGGCGTGCCGGGGCGAGGCTCCGGGGGAGGGATGGGGGCGGAGCGGGCCGTCAGTGGGCTGGTCAGCGCAGGGTGGTGGTGGGTGCGGTGCCGGAGGCGGTGCGGTGGTCGGCGGCGAGCGGCTCGCGCTGGGCGGCGCCCGGGCGGACCCGGCGCAGGTGGGCCAGCGGGGTGGCGTCGAGGTGGCGGCGGAACGAGTACCGCAGCGCGCGCGGGGTGACGGCCGAACTGTACGCCGTGCTGGGGGAGGACTGAGACGTGGCGCCCGCCCGGGGCTGCCAGGTCTGCGGGAACCCGCCCGCCGCCGGGCGGAGGTACAGCGCCGTGGTCCGGGGCCGGGGACCGGGCGGCGTCCGGCTGCTGGTCGCCTGCGGGGCCGAACACCTGGCCGCGCTCGTCGCGCGGCGACGCCGACACCGCCGCACGCCCGAGGAGTTGTGGCTCGGCCAGATCTACGCCGCGCTGCGCCTGGTCGGCCGCGAACCCGCCGAGGAGGAGCTGCGGGAGGTCGGCGGCCTCGCCGCGCAGCGGATCGACCGCGCCGTCCGGGGCGGCCGGAGCCCCCGCCCCGGGGAGGCGCTCGGCACGGGGTGAACCGATCGGGGCCCGCGAGGGCCCGGCCCGCGGGGGCGGGGTTTGAGACGCGCGGCCCTGGTCAGCCGCTGGGTATGGAGTTCACGCCGGAGTACCTGGAACCGCTGCCCACCGCCGACCGGTGGTCGGGGGGCGGCGGGCCGCGACCGTCCGCACCCTGGGTGGTGGTGCGGGACGCGGGCGGGCGGCGGGCGGCCGGGGGCGGGGACGGCGGGGTGGCGGTGCTGTTCGACCGGGACGCCGTGCTGATCGAGGACATCGCGTACAACGGCGACCCGGGCCGGGTCTACCCCCGGCCCGGCGCCCGCCGGGCGGTCGGCGAACTGCGGGAGCTCGGCGTCCGGTTGGGGGTGCTCACCGAGCAACCCGGGATCGCCCGGGGGGTCCTGACCCGGCGTCGGGTCGAGATCGTCCAGCACCGGATCGAGGAACTGTTCGGCCCGTTCGACGCCTGGGCGCTCTGCCCGCACGGGCCGGCCGAGCGTTGCGGTTGCCGCGCGCCGGCCCCCGGGCTGGTCCTCGCCGCGACCCGGGCGCTGCGGGTGCGACCGGCCCGCACCACCGTCATCGGCGGCACCGCCGCTGGCCTGGTCGCCGCCGCCGAGGCCGGGGCGCACGGCCTGCTCGTCCCCACCGCGGTCACCCGCCCCGGGGAGATCAGCGCGGCGGGGCACCGCCGGGCGGCGGACCTGGGTGGTGCGGTGCGGCTGGTGGTCGCGGGCGGGTCGGTGCGCTGAGGGTGAGCGGGGGGCGGGGGTTGGGGCAACGCCCCGGGGGTATGCGCGGGGCGCGGGCCCGCGGCCGTGGGTCGGACGGGTCGTGGAGGAGCAGGGTCAGGTGGGTGTCATGGACGGGCCGCACGGTTACCGGATCGCCGTCCCCGGGCGGCCGGGGACGCACGCGCCGCAGCTGATGGTGGTGGTGTACCGCTCCTCGGAGACCACCGAGGAGGGCCTGGCCGTGTACGTGGGGGCGGACGGGCTGCGGGTGACGGTGCACGGCACGGTGGCCTGCTTCCTGGCGCCGTACCCGCCCGGCCTCGGGCACCCCTACGGGTACGCCTACCCGCTGGCCGCCGCCTGAGGGCGGACGCGCCGGGGCCGCCGGGCCCCGGGGACCGGTTTCCGGATCCGCCCCCGCGACCCCACACTGGCCGGATGGGTACCGAGACCGAACCGTTCCGTGCCGTTCCCGCCGAAGTGCGGCCCTACCTGACGGAGCTCGTGCACCGCACGCGCGCGGTGTGCGGTCCCCGGCTGACCGCGGTGGTCGCGGTCGGGTCCCTCGCGCTGGGCGACTACCGGCACGACCGCAGCGACGTCGACGTCACGGTCGTCCTGGAGGGCCCGCCCCCGGACGGGGTGCTACGCGAGCTGGCCGAGGTCCTCGACCACCGGCGGCTGCCGTGCCCGGCGGCGGGGCTGGAACTGGTCTGCTACGCGGCCGACTTCGCCCGGGTCCCGTCCGGGGAGGCCGGCTACCTGCTGGATCTCAACACCGGCGCCCAACTGCCGGGCCGGGCGGCCTTCGGCCCGGACGGGGGGCCGTCGTTCTGGTACGTGATCGACCGCTCGGTGGCCCACCAGTCCGGGATCGCGCTGTACGGCCCGCCCGCGCCGGAGGTGATCGCGGAGCCCCGGCCGGCCGACCTGTACGCCGCGGTCCGGGCCTCGGTGCGCGAGCACGGCGACGGCGAGGGGCACCTCGCCGACAACCGGGTCCTCAACGGCTGCCGCTCCGTGGTCCACTGCCGCACCGGGCGCTGGTTCGCCAAGCGCGACGCGGCCGGGCGGGTCGCCGCCGCGGAGGAGGAGTTCCGTCCGCTGATCGAGGCCGCGGTCCGCAGCTTCGAACTCCCCCGGGCCGCCGCGCTGCCCCTGCCCGCTCCGCGGGTCCGGGAGTTCCTGGGCTGGGTGCGCGCCCGCGTCGAGGAGAGCGCCGCGGCGGCCGGGGCCTGACCGGCCCGGACCGGGCGTCACCCGTCCGGGCGGCCCGCCCGGGTGGCCCGGACGGGGTGGAGGCGGCGGCCGGATGCCGGGCCCCGGGCGGATGTCAGGGGGTGGCGAAGGCGGTGACCAGGGCGCGGTCGAAGGCCGGGAGGTCGTCCGGCTTCCGGCTGGAGACCAGGGTGTTGGGGCCGTCGGTGCAGACCACCACCTCGCGGTCCACCCAGTGCGCGCCCGCGTTGGCCAGGTCGGTGCGCAGGCTCGGCCAGGAGGTCATGGTGCGGTCGCGGACCGCGTCGGCCTCGATCAGCGTCCACGGGCCCTGGCAGATCACCGCGACGGGCTTGCCGCGGCCGAAGAACCCGGCGACGAACTCCACGGCCCGCTGGTCGGTGCGCAGGAAGTCCGGGTTGGCGACGCCGCCGGGCAGCACCAGGGCGTCGAAGTCGGCGGCCGAGACGTCCTTGACGGCCGCGTCCACCATGAACGGGTCGGCCCGGTCGAGGTGGTGGAACGCCCGGATCTCGCCCAGCTCGGTGGAGACCAGGCGCGGGGTGCCGCCGTGGTCCAGGACGGTCTGCCAGGGCGAGGTCAGCTCGACCTGCTCGGTGCCCTCGGGCGCGACCAGGAACGCCACGGTCAGGCCAGCCAGCTCGTCCGGCCGCCCGGCGCTGGCGGCGGTGGCGGTGGCGTCGGCGGTGGTTTCGGTGTCGGTGGGGGTGTCGTTCACGACGGTGCTCCGTTCTTCGATCGGGCGGACGTGCGGGGGAACCCCCGTGCGGGGCGTCTGGCCGCGAACGGTGCCCGGCAAACCGGTGTGAAAGGTGTGGATCGGGCGAACGGTCGGCATAGGGTGGAGGCCGGGTGGAGGAGGTGGAGGACGCGGTGGACGGTGAGCGGGCCGAGCTGGAGGCCACGGTCGACCGGCTGCGCACCGAACTGGAGGGCGTGCGCACCGCGATGCGGACCCGGGCCGTGATCGAACAGGCCAAGGGCGTCCTGGTCGAGCGGCTCGGCTGCGCGCCCGAGCGGGCCTTCGACGAACTGGTGCGCCGCTCCCAGGACGGGAACCGCAAGCTGGCGCTGGTCGCCGCCGACCTGGTCGCCGCCGCCGCCCCGCCCCCGGCCGCCCGCGAGGCACCGCCCGAACCGGCCCCCGCCGCCTCGCCCGAACCGGAGCCCGAACCGGAGCCCGGACCGGCAACCGCCGCCGGACCACCGGCCGCACCGGTGGAGCCGGTGCGCGGAGCGGATGCGGCCGGGGCCGAGGACGAGGGCGCGCTGGCCGCCCGCTTCCACCTGGCCGCCGCCGCGCTCGCCACCGCCAGCGGCCCCGACGAGGTCGCCGAACAGTTGCACCGGACGGCCCTCGGACCGCTCGGCGCCCAGGCCCTCGCCCTGGCCGTGCGCGAACCCGACGACGCGCTGCGCCTGGTCGGCGCGCACGGGGTCACCTCGCGCCAGCTCAGCCAGTGGCAGCGCATCCCGCCGCACACCCGGGTCCCGCTCACCGAGGCCGTCCGCACCGACCGGCCGGTGTGGGTGGGCGACCGGCGCGAGTTCGCCTCCCGCTACCCCGACCTGACCGGCGAGGACCTGGTGCCCGGCAGCACCGTCTGCGCCCTCCCGCTGCACGCTGGCGGACGGCTGCTCGGCGCGCTCAAGATCGGCTGGGCGGACCGCCGACCCCCCGACCCGGCCGTCACGGCCCACCTGGCCGCGCTCGCCGACCTCGCCGCCGACGCCCTGCTGCGCCTGTTCGACGCCCTGCCGTCCGCCGCGCCGTCCGCGCCCGGGGCACCCCCCGTCGCATCGGCCGGCGCGCTGGAACCGGCCGGCACCCCCTGGTTCCGGGCAGTGCTGGACGGCCTGCTGGACCCGGTGCTGCTGCTGCGCACCGTCCGCGACCAGGACGGGAAGGTCACCGACCTGCGGGTCGAGCACGCCAACGCGCCCACCGTCGACCTGGCCGGGCGGGACGCCGCCGAACTGCGCGGCCGACGGCTCACCGAGCTGTACCCGGGCATGGTCGCCTCCGGCACCTTCGACCGGCTGCGCACCGCCGCCGCCGACGGCATCCCCTACCGGGGCGAGGCCGAACGGTACGTCGAGACCGTCGCGGGCAGCACCCGCTCCAGCGCGATGACCGTGCACGCCACCCCCTTCCAGGACGGCCTGCTGCTCACCTGGCGGGCCCACGACGAACGCGACCGGCGGATCGCCCAGCTCGCCCAGACCGCCCGGCTGGCCCGGGTCGGCACCTGGGAGTGGCACCCCGGCGAACGCCGGATCACCTGCTCGGACGGCGTCCCGCAACTCTTCGGCGCCCCCACCGGAACCGCCGGCCTCGACCCGCGTGCCGCCCTGGACGCGGTCGCCCCCGCCGACCGCGAAGCCGTCCGGACCGCCGCCCGGGCCCTGCTGGACGGCCGCACCCCCGTCATCGCCGACTTCGCCGTCCGGGCCGCCGACGGCCGGCGCGACCTGCGCGCCCTCGGCGAGGCCACCCGCGCCGACGACGGCCGACTGCTCGCGCTCAGCGGCGTCGTCCAGGACGTCACCCCCTGGCGGCGCGCCGAACAGGCCCTCAACGACACCCGCGACCGCCTCGCCGACCAGCGCCGCCGCACCGAGGACGAGCAGCGCGCCGTCCGCGCCCTCCAACAGGCCCTGATGCGCGCCCCCGCCGGCCGCCCCGTCCCCGGGCTCGACACCGCCGCCCGCTACCTGCCCGCCGAACGCGAACGCAAGGTCGGCGGCGACTGGTACGACCTGCTCGACCTGCCCGACGGCACCGTCCTGCTCGCCGTCGGCGACGTCTCCGGACACGGCCTGCCCGCAGCCGGAGTGATGTCCCAACTCCGGTACGCGCTACGGGGGATCGCCTACGACGGCGCCCCACCCGGACAGCTCCTCGACCGGCTCGACCGGATGCTCTGCCACCAGCGCGCCGACCACATCGCCGCCGTCACCGTCGCCCGGCTCGACCCCCGCACCGGACACCTCGCCTGGGCCCGGGCCGGCCAACTGCCCCCCGTCCTGATCCACGACGGCACCGCCCGCACCCTCGACCCGCCACCCGGCCTGGTCCTCGGCGTCACCCCCCGGGCCCACCGCCCCACCGCCGAACTCCACCTCGCCCCCGGCGACACCCTGCTGCTGCACACCGACGGCCTGGTCGAACGGCGCAGCCCCGGCGCGGGCTCCGACGCGGGCACCGCCCGACTGCTGCGCGCCTGCGCCGACTACCGGGCCGCCCCCGACCCGGGCGCACTGGCCGACCACCTGCTGCGCCGCCTCGGCGGCCCCAACCCCTTCGACGACATCTGCCTGCTCGCCGTCCGCCGCCGCGACGCCTGACCTTCCGGATCAGGTCCGGCTGGAGTCGCCGAAGCGGAAGCGCCGGTGCATCCGCTCGCGCCAGGGCAGTTCCGGAGCCACCAGTTCGTCCGGCGGGGCCTGGGCCAGCGGGCCCGGGAGCGGCATCGCGGAAGCCTCCGCCTCGGTGGCCCGGACCTGGGCGCCCAGGGCGGCCAGCCGCACCGGGGCGAGCCGCTCGCGCACCGCCGGGAACACCCGCGCCTCCTCCCGGCCGAAGTGCCCGGTCGCCGCCTCGACCAGCCGGGCCACCAACCGGTCGAACTCGGCCGAACCCGGCGCCGCCCCGCGCAGCTCCCGGACCAGGGCCCGCAGCGCGGCGTGCGACTGCAGACCGTGGTCCACCGCGTCGTCCCCCGGCGGGTGGCCCGGCCGGGCGAGCGGGTACAGGTGCTCCTCCTCGGCCGTCAGGTGCCGCACCAGGGCGTCTGCGGTGACCGCCGCCAGCCGGCAGCGCCGGGGGTCGCCCAGCGGCAGCCCCCCGAGTTCGCTGAAACGCACCCGCAGCACCTCGTGGTCGGTCGTCAGCTGCTCCAGCAGGTCGGGTTCGCGACGGGCGGCCATCTCCACGCGCCTCCTCGGATCGTCCTTCCGCTCCTCGGCGCGCGCCTGCCCACCGGCGGAGTGCGGAAACACCGGCGGGGTGGGGGGAACCCCGGCGGGGTGCGGGAGCCCGGGCGCGGCCGAGGGGCGGGGTCCGGGTAGCCGTCCCGGGCCCCGCCCCTCGGGGTCCTCACTCCTCGTCGCTGGCGATCTCGATGCAGGCCAGGTCGATCTGGTCGGCGAGCTGGCGGACCAGCTCGGCGAGGGTACCGGTGGTCGCCGGGTCGAGGCCGCTGTCAGTCTGCTCGGCCCACTCCTCCCACTCCTCGGGCAGTGCCCGTAGCAGTTCCACCACCTGGAGGGCCGGAATGGCCAGGCCACCCGACAGCCCGCAGATCACCGGAACACTGAGCCGTCCCACGGCGTCCACCTCCTCCTGCGCTCACCTGCCGCTCGACGTCCTGAGCTCATCCGGGCGTCTGCCCGGAGCCGTCCGGCGGAAACGGCGGCGCGGCGCGGTCGGGGCCGGGGGCGGGATCGGGGCCGGGGTGGGGGCGGCGGGTGCGGTGGCTGGTGTCGCACAGCGGGTAGTGGCGGCTGCGGCGGCAGGTGCAGACCGCGACGACCGGGCGCTCACAGGTCAGGACCGTGCCGTCCGGCAGCAGCAGCTCCACCGGGCCGTCGATCAGCAGCGGACCGCGCTCGGTCAGCCGGACCCGGGGCGGGGGCGGCCCGGCGGTGCGCCCCGGCTCAGTCGCGGACACCGCGCACCACCACCAACTCCTCGGTGCGGACGCCCGGTTCGATCAGTCCGGTGCGCTCGAACCAGCCCGCCCGGGCGGTCATCACCGGCCCGAACCCCTGCAGCCGCCGGGCGGCCACCGTCGTCCGCAGCCCGGCCGCGCGCAACTGCCGCACGGTGGCGGCGGGGTCGGCCAGCGAGGACTGCACGAGCAGCAGCACCCCGCCCGGCGCGAGCAGCGGCGGCACCCGCCGGCAGAGCGGGTCCAGCAGCAGCCGTCCGTCCGGCCCGGCGTCCCAGGCCCGGGCGGGGCCGGACCGGGGCGGCGGCCCGGGATACGGGGAGGGCACGTACGGGGGGTTGCTCAGCACCAGGTCGTACCGGCTGCCGGTGGCGGGTGCGGTGAGGTCACCGCGCCGCACCCGCAGCGGCAGGTGGTGCAGGTGGGCGTTCAGCCAGGCGGTGGCCAGCGCCGACCGCGACAGGTCGACGGCGGTCACCCGGCAGCCGCGCCGGGCGGCGGCCAGGGCGAGCGCGCCGGAGCCGGTCCCGAGGTCCAGGCAGCGCGCGCCGGGGCGCACCGGCTCCCGGTCGAGCACGTCGAGCAGCAGGGCGGTGTCCCCCTGGGCGGGGTACACGCCGGGCGGTCGTAGCAGCAGCATGGGCCCGCGTATGCCCGCCGGGCGGCGGGCGACACGTCGGCGGGTCGGGGCGGTGGGTGCGGCGCCGGGTGGGGGTGGTGAACTCGGCCGGGGTGGGGGTGGGTCAGTGGGGTCGGGCGGTGCGCTGGGTGAGGTCGTCGACGACGGCGGAGAGGTGGCCGTGGCGGGCGAGGGCGGCGCGTTGGCGGTCGGCGCCGCTGCCGGTGGCCAGCAGGTGGGCGGTGAGGTGGCGGGCGAGGCCGAGTTCGTGGGTGCGGCGCAGGGCGGGGGCGGTGAACTCGACCAGGGCGGGGAGGAGTTGGCGGGCGGGCCGGGGGTGGCCGGTGAGCGGGTCGGGCAGTCGGGCGTCCAGGGCGGCGGCTGCGGCGCGGCGGTGGGCCAGGTGCAGCGGGCCGTCCGGCAGGGGCAGTGGGCGGGCCGGGGTGCGCGGGTCGAGCAGGGTGTGGGCGAGGGCGCGCAGCAGGACGGCCAGCAGCAGGACGGTGTCCAGGTCGGCGCTGCTGTCGGCGATCCGCACCTCCAGGGTGGGCAGGTGCTCGGACGGCCGGGCGTACCAGTACAGCATCCGGCGGTCGAGGATCACCCCGTCCGCGAGCAGCCGGTCCAGCGCGGTGCGGTAGCCGGGTTCGTCCAGCACCGGGGCCGGGCCGAAGGTGGGCCAACGGGCGTACCGGTCAGGCCGGTTGGAGGCGGTGCCGTGGTCGGTGCCCTCGCAGAACGGGGAGTTGGCGCAGAACGCCTGGAACAGCGGCAGCCAGCCGCGCATCCGGGCGCTGAGCGAGAGGGCCTGACGGTGCGTCAGATCGCCCAAGTGGACGTGGCAGCCGCACAGTTCGGCGCCGACCTGGTCGGCGACGCCGTCGATCCGGTCGGCCAGCCGCAGGTAGCGGGACTTCGGGGTGACCGGCAGCGGGTGCCGGCTGGGCAGCACGGGGGTGCCGGTGGCGGCCAGCCGGCAGCCGGCCCGGTCCGCGGCGGCGACCAACACGGCCCTGGTGTCGGCGAGTTCGGTGCGCAGTTCGGCGGCGGTGCCGACCGGCCGGGTGCAGCCCTCCACCTGGGTGGCCAGGAACTCGTGCTGGGCGCGCGGCCCGAGCGTCCGGGCGGCGTCCGCGACCACCGCCCCGGCGGCCGGCACGGTGACCCGGCTGCGCGGGTCGGTCAGCAGGAACTCCTCCTCGACGCCGAAGCGGAGCAGCGGCGGCGGGCGGCGGCCGTCCGGTGCGGCGTTCACGCCGGGTGGCCCGGGTCGAGTCCGCTGACGTCCCGCAGGGTCAGCACGGCGGGTGGCGGCGGCTCGGCGCCGCCGCCGGTCAGCGGGGCGAGCAGGAACCCGGTGTGGTCGCCGCCCCCGACCCGCTCGACCACCCGCCCGGCGAACCAGGCCGCCGCGTCCGCGAGCACCGGCACCCCGGCCGGGCCCGGACGCCACGCGGCCCGGGCGAACTTGTCGACCTCGTCGCCGGTGCTCCCGCCGAACAGCCGGGCCAGCGCCGCCCCGGCGTCGTCCGGCGGCAGCAGGTGGACGGCCAGGACCTCCGCCCGGGACGCCACCCGGTGGGTGCGGTTGGCGTGCGAGAGCCAGACGGCGAACCGCTCCGGGTGGATCGAGCACTGCGAGCCGAAGCCGACCAGGCAGCCGGCCCGCTCCTCCCCGGCCGCGGCGGTGACCACGTACACGGGCGGGTCGAGCAGGCCCAGGAACGCCCCGGTGCCGTCCGCCGCGTTCACCGCGGGGCCCCTTCCGGCGGAAGCGGCGGACGACCGGCCGGTCCGTGGAGCCGGTCGGGCCGGTCGGACTGGTCGGGCCGGTCGGACTGGTCGGGTAGGCCGGGCTGATCGGGCTGGTCGGGGGCGGCGGGTTCTGCGGGCAGGGGTGCGCGCAGCGAGCAGGTGCCGGAGCGCCAGGCGGTCAGCAGGTGGTCGGCGAACCGGTCCTCGGCCAGCGAGTAGGCCAGGGCGCCGAAGGCGATCTCCGCCGCGGGGCAGTCCGCGGGGCCGGCGAGCAAGGGCTCGATCACGGTGTGCCGCACCAGCTGCTCGTGGACGGCGTCGGCGAGGACGTGCTCCCGGTAGAAGAGCGTCCCGCGCGGCGAGCCGCCGAGCCGTTCGAACGCGGCGGCGAGCCGGGCCGCGCCGGGCGGAGAAGTGATCTCCAGGGCGGCGAACTGCCCGACCAGCGCGGCCCGCAGCGAGCGGTGCAGGCCGAACAGCGACATCGTGTTGACCACGGCCAGGGCGGGCGCGGGCACCACGTCCAGGTAGCGGCCGTACGCCGGGTCGAGGCCGAAGTCGGCCATCATCGCGGCGAACAGTTCGGCGTGCGCCCGCTCCGGCCGGCCCGCGCCGTACTCGTCGTACTGCAGCGCGACGAGTGCCGCCTTCGCCGGGTGCGGCAGCCGGGGCACCGCCCACATCTGCGGGTCGGCCTCCTTCAGGTGGTACGTCGAGCGGTGCGCCAGGTACTCGCGGGCCTGCTGCCGGGTGCCCGCCGTCAGCAGGTGGTGCGAGGGCCCGTCGCCGTCCGGTGGTTCGGCCAGCAGATCGGCCAACACGGCCTCCAGCGGCGGCGGTTCGCCCACCTCCCGGCGCAGCGCGGCCAGGAACGCCCGCTCCAGCCGCCCGCGCAGGGCGAGCAGCGGCGGCGACCACTCCCAGGCGTCGTCGACGTCCGCGAAGCCCCGGTAGTGCAGCTCGTAGCAGACGTACAGGGCGAGTTGGGCGTCCTCGCCCCAGGGGTCGGCCGGGACGTCGAGCGGCGGGGGAGACAGGTGGGTCGGGGGCGGCCGGTGCAGCGCGGTGAGGACGGCGGCCGAGAACGGGCCGCGGGCCGCGGGCAGTCGCGGCGCACCGGTGTTCGTGCGGGTGGCGGTCGACACGGTTCCCACCTCGTTTCGTTCCTCGGGGGCTCGGTCGTTCAGGCCGAACGGAGTTCCAGTACGCAGCACTTGGGGCCGCCGCCGGCCTTCAGCAGCTCCGGGAGCGAGACCGGCACCGGTACGAACCCGGCCGCCCGCAACTGACCGGCCAGGCCCCGGGCGGCGGCCGGCAGCACCACGTGGCGGCCGTCGCTGATCGCGTTCAGGCCGAACGCGGCGGCGTCCGGCGCGTCGGCCAGGATCGCGTCCGGGTAGAGGCGGTGCAGCACCCGGCGGGCGGCCGGGGCGAACGCGTCCGGGTAGTACATCACCCGGGTGTCGTCCAGCACGGCCAGCGCGGTGTCCAGGTGGTAGTAGCGCGGATCGGTCAACTCCAGTGAGACCACCGGCAGTCCGAGCACCCGCTGGGCCTCCCGGTGGGCGGCGGTGGTGGTGCGGAAGCCGCTGGCCGCCAGGATCCGCCGCCCGACCACCAGCAGGTCGCCCTCGCCCTCGTTCACCTCGGCGGCGGTGCGGACCTGCCGGAACCGGGCGGCCGCGAACCAGCGCCGGTGCGCCGCCGACTCGCCCGCGCGCTGCCGGTGGCGGAAGTTCGCGACCAGCACCCGGCCGGCCACCACCGTCGCCCCGTTCGCGGTGAACACCATGTCGGGCAGGCCCGGCTCCGGCGCCAGCAGGTCGACCCGGTGGCCGAGCGAGCGCAGCACCGCCGCGAGGTCCCGCCACTGCCGCAACGCGACCGCCCGGTCCACCGGCCGGTCCGGGTCCATCCACGGATTGATCGCGTACTCCACCGCGAAGTGCTCCGGCGGGCACAGCAGGTACCGCCGTCGGCGGGCCGGGAGCCCGGGGCGGGCCGGGACGGCGGGGGCGGTGAGCGGGTCCATGTGCCGCGTCTGTCCGCCGCCGCCCGCAGCGAAACGGCGGCCCGGCGGGAACGGGACGGTGCTGGCGGGGACGGCGACGGGGACGGGACGGAGGCAGGAGCGGGACGGGCTGCTGGGGTGGCGGGATGGAAGGGCGCTGGCGGGGACGGCGGTGGCGGAACGGAGGTAGCGGGGCGGCGCGGGGTGGGCGGGGGTGGAACGGCTGGGGGCGGGCAGACGGTACGGCCGGAGGTGGTGGTGCGGTGAAACCGGGAGTCGAGCGTCGAACGGTCGGGGGCGGGCGGAGGGGCCGTCCGGTGCGGGGGCCGCGCGGGCCGGTGGTGCGGGGAGTGCGGCCGGGCGCGGGGCCGGGGCAGGTCGGGAAGGGGAGCGGGCTGGAGCGGGCGGCGGCGCGGGCGTGGCGGTTGCTGGTGCTGGCGGCGGCCGGGTACGCGGGCTACCTGCTGGTGGGGAAACTGCTGCTGCCGGTGGTGGCGGTGTTCGTCGCCCTGGTGATCACGGCCGTGCTGCGGCCGCCGGTCGACCTGCTGTCCCGCCGGATGCCGCGCGCGCTGGCCGTGCTGCTCACGCTGCTGGGCGGGCTGGCGCTGATCGCCGGACTGGGGCTGCTGGTCGCGATGGTGGTCCGGGCGCAGGCGGGGCAGCTCGGCGGGCAGGTGCGCGACGGCGTCGACCGGCTGGAGCACTGGTTGGAGGGGCCGCCGCTGCACGCCAGGACCGGGACGCTGTCCGACCTGCGGCAGCGCCTGGGCGACCTGCTCAGCACCCACCGGCAGGCGGTGCTGTCCACCGCCGTGACCAGCGCCGGATGGGTGGTCGAGGCGGCGGCCGCGCTCGCGCTCGCGGTGTTCTGCGCCGTGTTCCTGACCCACTCCGGGGAGCGGATGTGGCACTGGGCGACCGACCTGATGCCGGCCCGGAACGCGGCCGTCTGGCAGCGGGCCGGGCACGCCGCGTGGCGCACCTTCGCCGGGTACACCCGGGGCCTGTTCCTGGTGGCGGGCACCAACGCCGTCCTGGTCGGCGTGGTGCTGGCGGTCCTCGGGGTCCCGCTGGCCGTGCCCCTAGCCGGGCTGGAGTTCCTGGCGGCGCTGATCCCGCTGGTCGGTTCGCCGATCGCGCTGGCCGTCGCCTCCCTGGTCGCCCTCGCCACCCGGGGCCCGGTCACCGCCCTGTTGGGGCTGGCGCTGATCGTGCTGATCGGCCAGCTGGAGGGGCACGTGCTGCACCCGCTGGTGATGGGCTGGGCCGTCCGGCTGCACCCCGTCGCGGTCGCCCTGGCGGTGGCCGTCGGCGGCACCCTCGGCGGGATCGTCGGCGCGGCCGTCGCGGTGCCGGTGCTGTCGGTGGGCTGGGCGGTCTTCCGCGAGCTGCACGAGGGGGACGGACGGGACGACGCCGGGGCGCGGGGAGCGGGGCGGGGCGGCGGCCCGTGAGGCGGTGCGGCCCGTGGGGGCGTCCCACGGGCCGGTCGTGGTCGGGCCGGGGGTGACGATCGGGGCGGCGTCTCCGGCGCGGGTGCGGCCGATCCGGACCGGGCAGCGGCCCTGGGGGCGGGGAGGGCATGACCAGGTCCGCGGCGGCCGTCCGCACCGTCCGGGCGATCCCGTCAGCCCGTGGCGGCGCGGCTCCGACGGGAACACGAACGGCCTGCTGCGCCAACACTTCCCGAACGGCACCGGCCGGGGGCGGCTCAGGACGGCGACTCCTGCACGGGCGGGGAAGGCCGGGAAGGCGCCCGTGGCGCGACCGGAGGACCGGTCGCGCCACGGGTCGGTGGTGCTGCGGGTCAGTGGTGGCGCGGCTGGTTGCGCCGACGCCACCACAGCAGTGCGCCGCCGGCCAGGAGTGCCGTACCGGCTGCGGCGGCGGCCGGTGCCGCGCCGCCCGGACCGGTCGAGGGCAGGTGCCCGCCCCCGCCGTGCCCGCCGCCCCCGCCGTGCCCGCCGGTGGGCACGGGGGCGGGAGCGCTGGTGGAGGCCGTGGGTGAGGGCTCGGCGCTGGTCGGTGAGGGGCTGGGTGTGGTGCCGCCGGTGGGGCTGGTGGTCGGTGAGGGGCTGGGTGTGGTGCCGCCGGTGGGGCTGGTGGAGGGGGAGGGGCTGACCGTGGTCGGTGAGGGGCTGGGGGAGGGGCCGACGTTGCCGGTGGGCGACGGGCTGGGCGAGGGGGACGGGGTGGTGACGGTGGTCTCGGTGGCGCAGGAGGTGTTGTCCGTGCAGGTGCCGGAGCTGCCCGGGACGACGGTGTTGCGCAGGACCCGGTCGCCGGTGGCGGGGGCGTTGACGGTGACGCTGTAGGTGACGGCGGTGTGCGCGCCGGCGGCCAGCGGGCCGGACCAGTTCAGGGCGGTGCCGGTGACGGTGGCGCCGTTGGTGGCGTCGCCGTTGTAGGCGGCGTCGTCGAGGACGGCGCTGAGGTCGTCGGTGAAGGCTGCCGGGGTGTCGGCGGTGAAGTCGGTGGTGCCGGTGTTGGTGACCGTGACGGTGTAGGTGACCCGGTCGCCGGGCCCGGCCGTCGTGCTGGAGGCGGTCTTGGCGACGGTGAAGGCACGTGCGGTGACGGGCGTGCCGGTCGCGCAGTCGGCGTCGGTGGCGCAGGTGCCGTACGGGCCGGGAACGGCGGTGTTGGCCAGCACGGCGCCGGGCGCGGTGCCGGGCCGGACGGTGGCGCCGTAGGTGAGGGTGGTGGTGGCGCCGACGGGCAGTGGCAGGTCCCAGGCGAGGGTGGTGCCGCTGAGGGCGCCGCCGTTGCTGGCGTCGCCCGCGTAGTCGGCGTCGTCGAGGACGCCGGAGAGGTCGTCGGTGACATGGGCGGCGGGCGCGGCGCCGGGTCCGGTGCCGAAGGGCACGGCACCCGTGTTGGTGACGGTCAGCGTGTAGGTGACCTTCTCGCCGGGGGTGGCGGTGGTGGGTGCGGCGCTCTTGTGCAGGGTGAACTCGGCGACGGGGGTGGTGCGTTGGCAGACGTCGGCGCAGCTGCCGGTGCCGCCGGGGACGACGGCGTTGCGCAACACGTGGTCGCCGGTGTCGGGGGAGCCGACCACGACGACGTAGGTGAGGGTCCGGGTCTCACCGACGTCCAGCGGGCCGGACCAGGCGACGCCTTCGGCGGTGGCCCGCAGGCCGCCGGTGAGGGAGGCCGGGTCGAGGGCGGCGTCGTCCAGGACGTTGGCCAGGTTGTCGGTGAACGAGGCCGGGTTGGCGTCGGTGTAGGCGAGGGCGCCGGTGTTGGTGACGGTGACGGTGTAGGTGACGCGGCCGCCGGGGCCGGTGAAGTCCGGCGCCTCGATCGAGGCGGCCTTGGCGACGGTGAACGAGGGGGCGGGCAGCCCGGCCGGGCAGGCGGTGGAGAAGGAGGCGTTGTTGGCAAGGTCGGGGTCGGCCTCGTTGCCGAGGACCTGCGCGGTGTTGCTGATGCCGCCGCTGACGCAGTCGGTGCCGGCGGTGGCGGGCGCGGTGCCGGTGACCGTGAGGGTGGCGCTCTGCCCGGGGGCGAGCGGACCGCCGCTGCACTGCAGGACGCGGTGGCCGCCGTCGTCGCTGGTCACGGCGCAGCCGCTGCTGGTGGTGGCGGTGCCGGACAGCGCGTCGGGCAGGGTGTCGGTGACCACGTAGCCGGAGGAGGCGCCCGGGCCGCGGTTGGTGACGGTCAGGGTGTAGGTGAGGGTGTCGTTCGGGTTCCACTGGGCGGGGCCGGTCTTGGTGATCGCCAGGTCGGCCGTCTCGCCGGGGTACGCGGCGCCGTCGTTCTGGGTGTTCGCCGGGCCCTTGGTCGCCGAGACGATCACCGCGGACGGCGTCGCGGAGGCGGGGTCGACCAGGCGCAGCTGGTAGACGGTGCCGGTGACGTTGTTGGAGATGCCGATGTTCCCGTTGCCGTACACCCACTGGGCGCCGTACGGGTTGGCGGGCAGCTTGGGCGCGGCCACCGACAGCACCTCGCCGGTGGCCGGGTCGATCCGGTGGATCCGGCCGCCCTCGCCGTACACGCCCCACAGGTAGCCGGAGGCCCAGACGAAGTCCGAGAGGTTCGGGACCTGCGCGGACAGGGCGATCCGGGTGGTGGTGCGGGTGGTGACGTTCACCGCGTAGAGGTTGCGGTCGGCGGTGGCCGGGCGCACGTACAGGGTGTCCGCGGTGGGGCCGTCGCCGAAGGTGCCCTGGTTGTAGTTGAACTGGCTGGACGGCAGCCCGACCTGGCCGAGGTTGGTGGCCGCGCCGCCCTGGCCGATCCGCACCAGCGCGCCGTTGTCGTTGACCCCGTACAGGTAGCGGTCGGCGGTGCGGTAACCGATGGCGTTGTAGCCGGAGGCCGCCGTGCCCTGCTTGGCGAAGGCGATCGCCCCCGGCCCCTGGACGGCCTCGTACAGCGTCGTGGGCTCGCCCCGGGCCGGGCCCTGCGCCACGAACACCAGGCCCGGCCCGGCGGGGAACGGGTCCCCGGCCGCCGCCGTGGCCGGTTGCGGCCCCCAGGGCACGGCGGCGGCCCCGAGACCGCCCGCCAGCATCAGCCCGATCCACCATCGACGCCTCATCGCGTCCGCCTTCCGTCCTTCGGTACGAGAACGGGCGGATCGTAAGCTTACTATTAGTCATATATGTAGCATTTACGCCGAATGTGGTCGAGCCGGTCGGCCCGTCCTCACGGGAGGCGCGGGCCCCGACAGTCGGGAGCACCGGGGGAGGGACGGACGGCGCGGGCTGTCGAGGCGGCCAGGGCGGTCAGCGCCGCCAGCGTCGCCACCAGCCCGAGCCGGGCCAGTCGGGCCGTCCGCGCCACGGCCGCTGCCAGGGTCAGCAGGACGGTGAACAGGGCCCGGCAGGGCGGGCCGAGGACGGCTCGGAACTGGTGGTGGCGCATGGTGCGCAGGCGGAGGTCGAGTTCGACGTCCACCCGGAGTTCGGCCTCCAGGGCCGCCAGCAGTTGGCGTTCCCGGGGGGAGAGCGTCGCGCCGCCGTCCACCGTCCTCACCACCAGTCGTCAGGAGCTCAGCCGTCGGCCGTTCCGGGCACCGGGCCGGTCTCCGCGACCGCGACCGCGCCCGGAACGGCGACCGCGGCCGGGCCCAGGAAGGCGCACAGGGTGCTCAGGGCGGTCCAGGACACCGTGCGGGCCCGGTAGGCCAGGCGGCGGGCGAGCGGGCCGACCCGGCGGGGCCGGTCGGTCGGGACGTTCATCGTCCACCGGTCCGGGGGTGGGCCAGCACGCTGGTGCCGAGCTCGTCCAGCAGGGCGCCGACCGAGGAGTGCACCTCGACGGCGCCCGCGCCGCGCAGCTCGGCGGCGGCGAAACCGCCGCTCTCCACGCCCACGCACGGCGTCCCGGCCCGGCCCGCCGCCTCGACGTCCCACACGCTGTCGCCGACGAACACCGACCGCTCCGCCGGGGCGGCCGCCTGCTTCAGCGCTGCCTGCACCAGGTCCGGGGCGGGCTTCGAGGCGTCCACCTCGTCCGCGTCGGTCACCGCGTACAGGGCGTCGTCGGCGTCCAGCACCCGGCGCAGCACGTCCAGTTCGCGTCCGGAGGCGGAGGTGGACAGCACCACCCGCCAGCCCCGTCCGGCGCACTCGCGCAGCAGGTCGCCCGCGCCGGGGAAGGCGCGCAGGCCCGGCCAGTGCTGGGCGTAGAGCGCGAGGTGCGCGGCGTCGACCGCGTCGTCCTCGGAGCGGTCCCGGTCGTCCCCGAGCAGGTGGTCGAGCAGTTGTCCGCTGCCCATGCCGATGGCCCGGTGGATCCGGGCGGCGTCCACCTCGTGCCCGTACTGCGCCAACGCCTGCCACCAGGCCAGGGTGTGCAGGTAGACAGTGTCCACCAGGGTGCCGTCCACGTCGAACAGTGCGGCCGCGACGTCCGCTGCCATGCCGTCGCCTCCTCCCGACCGGGGCTCTGCGGCCCGGACTTCTTCCGCTGCGTGCCCCCGTCTACCCCGGTCGGCGTGCTCCACACCCCCGTTTTCCGCCGGGCCCGGACGGACAGACGCCCGGGAGGAAGGGGACGGTGCGGATGACCGAGCAGCACCTGGGTCGGCACGAGACCCCGAACGAACGCGCGGACCGGCGCTGGACCGAACTCCTCCAGGAGGTCCGGGTGGCCCAGACCGGTGCGCAGATCCTGTTCGGCTTCCTGCTGAGCGTCGTCTTCATGCCGCGCTTCACCACCCTCAGCGGCTTCGAACGCGGCCTGTACGTGGTCACCGTCGTCCTCGGCGCGCTCGCCACCGGCGCCCTGATCGCTCCCGTCGCCTACCACCGGCTGCTCGCCGGACGCCGTCTCAAGCCCCAACTCGTCGACGCCACCGCCCGGGTGGTCACCCTCGGTGTCGTCCTGCTCGCGCTCACCGTCGGCTCCGCGCTGCTGATGCTGCTGCACCTGGCCACCGGCGGCAGCCCGCTGGCCTGGGTGGTCGTCGCCGCCGTGATGGGCTGGTTCGCGCTGTGGTGGCTGGTGCTGCCCTGGCTGCTGCTGCACCGCAGCGGCAACGGGAGCGGCGGGGACGGGGACGGGAGCGGCGGGGACGGGAAGGGGGCGCGGGACTGAGGGGGCCGGTTTCCGTTCCGGCCCCGGTGGTCAGACGCCCGCCATGGCACCCACCGAACCCCGTACCGTCGTCGTCACCGGCGCCTCGGCCGGCGTCGGCCGCGCCGTGGCCCGCGCCTTCGCCGCCCGCGGCGACCGCCTCGCCCTGCTCGCCCGCGGCCGGGCCGGACTGGACGCCGCCGTGGAGGAGGCCCGCGACATGGGGGCCCGCGCGATGGCCGTCCCGGTCGACCTCGCCGACCCGGACGCCGTCGAACGCGCCGCCGAGAGCGTCGAACGCGAACTCGGCCCGATCGACGTCTGGGTCAACGCGGCCCTGGCCTCCGTCTTCGCCCCGTTCACCGAGATCACGCCCGCCGACTTCCGCCGCGTCACCGAGGTCAGCTACCTCGGCTACGTGTACGCCACCCGGGCCGCGCTGCGCCGGATGCTGCCGCGCGACCGGGGCTGCGTGGTCCAGGTCGGCTCGGCGATCGCCTACCGGGGCATCCCGCTGCAGAGCGCGTACAGCGGGGCCAAGCACGCGCTGCAGGGCTGGAACGAGGCGGTGCGCTGCGAACTGCTGCACCGGGGAACGGCGGTGCGCACCACGATGGTGCAGCTGCCCGCCGTCAACACGCCGCAGTTCGACTGGGTGCGCTCCCGGCTGCCCCGGACGGGCCGCCCGGTCGCGCCGGTCTACCAACCCGAGCCGATCGCCCGCGCGATCCTGTACGCCGCCGACCACCCCGGCCGCCGCGAGTACCGGGTCGGCGCCTCCACCGTCCTCACCGTGCTGGCCAACGGGCTCGCCCCCGGCCTGCTGGACCGCTACCTCGCCCGCACCGGCTACGACGCCCAGCAGACCGACGCCCCGCGCCCGCCCGACCAGCCCGACAACCTGTGGGCCCCGCTCGACGACCAGCGCGACCACGGCGCCCACGGCCGCTTCGACGACGAGGCGAAGCCTCGCAGCCTCCAAGCCTGGGCCGACCGCCACCGCGTCCCGCTCGCCGCGGCCGGCAGCGCCGTCCTGCTGCTGGCGGCGGGCGCGGCCCGGCGCGGGCGGGCGGCGCGGGGGTGAGCGGTCAGGGCGACCGGGTGCCGACCGGGTCGTCGCCGGGCGGGGGCGGCGCGGCCGCCGGTGCGGCGGGGAGTCGTCGACGGACGGCGAATTCCCCGGTGCCGGGCACCCGGGTGGGCGCGGGGCAGCGGGGAATTCGGGTTCCGGGCGCGGAGGGTCCTTGCCGGCGGAAGTCCGCCGGGTCGACCGGCCGTCGCCTGCTCCGTCCTGACGGTGCCTCTCCTCGACCTGTCCTCGAACCGCCGGGTTGGTGGCTCAGTGCGTGAAGCGGTGGCGCGGCCGGCCGGTCGGGCGCTGGGCGGCGGTGGAACCGCCGGTGGTGGTGCCAGTGGTGGTGCCGGTGGTGGTGTCGGTGCTGGGGAGGCCGGTCCGGTCGTCGGTGCGGTCCAGGACCACCGGGGCGTCCGCGGTGGCGGCCGCCCGGTGGCGGCGGTGCCAGCGCAGGCCGCCGACCGTCAGGGCGATCCCGGCGCAGAAGAGCAGGGCGAGGGCCAGGCCGGCCAGGAAGGCGCCGAGGGTGCTCATGGTGGCGATCTGGTGGCCGAGCACGTCGACGCCGGTCTCCGGGCCGCCGCCGAGGTTGTCGGCGATCAGCAGGCCCGCGAACGCGCCGGACGCGGCGAACAGCAGGATTCCGAGCAGCAGCATGGTTCAGGTCCTTTCGCTTGCTCCGTTGCTCCTGGTCGGCGGGCGTCTGCCCAGCCCGGCCGGGCCGAATCAGCCCGGGTCAGACGTCCGCCAGGTAGGGCGCGGCGCGCCCCTCGGCGAGGGTCAGGCCGTGGCCGGGGGCGCCGTCCGCGCCGGGGGTGACGGTGCCGCCGGCCGGGTCGAGGGTGCCGTCGAACAGCAGCGACTCGACCCGGACGTGGTCGTGGAACCACTCCAGGTGCCGGACGGCGGCGCCCCGGGCGGCGGCCGCGTGGGCGTGGGCGTGCGGCGAGCAGTGCGCGGAGAGCGGGACGCCGGACGCCTCGGCGACGGCCGCCGCCCGCAGGAAGCCGGTCGGGCCGCCGCAGCGGGTGGCGTCGGCCTGCAGGCAGTCCACGGCGGGGGCGAGCCGGGCGAAGTAGCGGCTGTCGTCGCCGTACTCGCCGGCCGCCACGTCGGGGGCGACGGCGGCGCGGACGGCCGCCAGCCCCGCCGGGTCGTCGGAGGACACCGGCTCCTCGAACCAGCTCACCCCGTCGTCGGCGAACGCCGAGGCCAGCCGGATCGCCCGCTTCGGGGTGAACGCGCCGTTGGCGTCCACGTACAGCGCCGTGTCCGGGCCGATCGCGGTGCGGGCGGCGGCGATCCGCTCCAGGTCGCGTTCGGGGCGGGTCCCCCAGGACTCGCCGATCTTGATCTTGACGCGCGGGATGCCCTGCTCCTCGACCCAGCCGCGCAACTGCCGCTCCAGCACCCGGTCCGGGTACGTGGTGAAGCCGCCGCTGCCGTACACCTCGACCGGCCGGGGCCGCCCGCCCAGCAGCCCCACCAGCGGGACGTCCAGCAGCCGCGCCGCCAGGTCCCACAGCGCCAGGTCGACGGCGGACAGCGCGTACGTGCCCAGGCCCGGGCGGCCCGCGTTGCGCAGCGCCCGGCGCATCGCCTCGTACGCGCCGGAGGTGTCGAGCGCCTCCCGGCCGAGCACCACCGGGCCGAGCTGCTCGCGCACCAGGGCGGCGGTGGCGGGCGGGCCGTACGTCCAGCCCAGGCCGGTGGCCGGTCCGCTGCCCGCCTCGACCAGCACCAGGGTGGTGGAGTTCCAGGCGAGGGTGCCGTCGGCCTCGGGGCGGTCGGTCGGGACGGTGTACACCCGGGCCGTCAGCCATTCGATCGGACGGTCGGTCCACATGACGCTCACCTCACGGCTCTCGGTTCGGGGTGCGCAGGCCCTGCCGGGCCCCGGCGGCGAGCACGCCCGCCGCCCGGTCGACCAGGGCCATGATGGTCAGCGCCGGGTTGGCGGCGCCCTGGGTCGGCAGCACGCTGCCGTCGGTGATCAGCAGGTTCGGCACCGCGAAGGAGCGCAGGTCGCGGTCGACCACGCCGTCCTCGGGCCGGGCGGCCATCCGGCAGCCGCCGACCAGGTGCGCGTACCGGTCGATGGCGATCACCTCGCTGGCGCCCGCCGCGGTCAGGATCGCCTCCATGGTGCCGCGCGCGGCCGCGATCACCTGCTTGTCGTTGTCGCACTGCGAGTAGGAGAAGTGCGCGACCGGCAGCCCGTGCCGGTCCTCCTCCTCGGCGAGGGTGACCCGGTTGTCGGCCTGCGGGAGCAGCTCGGCCAGCCCGCCGAGCGTCGCCCAGTGCACGTAGTCCGACAGGTAGTGGCGCAGCTTCTCGCCCCAGTGGCCCTGGGCGACCACGTGCTCGGCCCAGGTGATCGGCATCGGCGAGACGGTCTGGATGCTGAAGCCGCGCCGGTACGGCTTGGCCGGGTCGGTCTCGTAGAACGCCTCGGTCGACACCTCCGGCGGCGGCGCCTTGTAGGCCCGCACCTCCTGCTCGAAGCGGCCGGAGACCTGCGGCGCGCCCTGCACCATCACGTACCGGCCGACCTGGTCGAAGTCGTTGCACAGGCCGTCCGGGAAGCGCGCGTTCGCCGAGTTGAGCAGCAGCCGGGGCGTCTCGATCGCGTACCCGGCGACCGCCACCGTCCGGGCCCGCTGCAGGTGCTCGCGGCCGCCGCGCAGGTAGCGCACGCCGCGCGCCAGGCCGTCCGGGCCGAGCTCGACCGCGCAGGCCATCGCGTCGGCGCGGACCTCCACGCCGTGCGCCAGCGCGTCCGGCAGGTGGGTGATCAGCGGCGACGCCTTGGCGTTGACCTTGCAGCCCTGCAGGCAGAACCCCCGGTACACGCAGTGCGGGCGGCGCCCGAACCGGCCGTTGCTGATCGCCACCGGCCCGACCCGGGCCTCCAGGCCGAGCGCCGCCGCCCCGCGCAGGAACACCTCGCCGTTGCCGCCCACCGGGTGCGGCGCGTGCGGGTAGGCGTGCGGCTCGCCCCACGGCCAGTACTGGCCCGCCACCGGCAGCTCCGCCTCCAGCCGCTGGTACGAGCCGCGCAGGTCGCCGTAGGCCAGCGGCCAGTCGGCGCCCACCCCGTCCCGGCGGTGCGTCTCGAAGTCGGACGGGTGGAAGCGCGGCGCGTACCCGGCGAAGTGCACCATCGAACCGCCCACCCCGCGCCCGGAGTTGTTCGACCCCATCGGCACCGGGTCGGAGCCCGACAGCACCCGCGGCTCGGTCCAGTACAGGTGGTGCGAGCCGTACTCGTCGCTCACCCAGTCGCGCAGCGGGTCCCAGAACGGGCCCGCCTCCAGCACCACCACCGACCAGCCGGCCCGGGCCATCCGCTGCGCCAGCACGGTGCCGCCCGCGCCGCAGCCGACGATCACCAGGTCGACCTCGTCCTCGTCCCGGTGGCGGCGCATCCGCTCCACCAGCCGCCGGTCGAAGCCCAGGCCGTCCCGGGGCAGCAGCCAGGCGGAGGCGTTGCGCCGCCGCACCGCGCGCTGCCGCCGGGTGGTCTGCCGCAGGGTGGCCAGCGCGGCCTTCGCCTCGCCGTGCCGGCCGGGGTCGGTGACGGCGGGCAGCGGCGGCGGGTCGGGCCGCTCGGCGGCCGGCTGCCGCTCGGGGTGGGCGTCGGCGACCTCCCAGCGCTCGCGCCGCCCGACGCCCAGCCGGGCGTACCCGGACGGGAAGGCCGGGCCGCCGAAGCCGATCTCGCTCCAGGCCGTCGGGTGGGAGTAGTACGCGGTGCAGGCGTAGCGCGTCCACAGGCTCCACACGTGCTTCGCGGGCCAGCCGTGCCAGCGCACCGCCCGGCGCACCTTCTCCACCAGGCCGTCCTGCTCACGCCCGGTCAGCTCGGCGAAGCCGCGGCGGCCCGGCAGCGCCCGGGCGTCCTCGTCCAGCGCCCGCATCGTCTCCGGCCAGGCCCGGTCGTCCGGCGGCAGGTCCGCGTAGTGCCAGCCGTCGGTCTCCCGCTCGGCCAGCCGGGCGTCGATCATCTGCAGCAGGTCGACCGGCGGGTCGTCCAGCAGCCGGTTCAGCAGGGCCCGGGCGGTGGCCTCCTCGGCGGGCGTGAACAGCCGCAGCGGCGGGCACGGCCCCGCGACCCGGGAGGTCACCAGGGCGGCGGTCACCTCGTCCCACTGCGGGCGGCGGGCCAGCGGGTCGTAGCCGGGGAAGCGGCCCTGGTACGGCCGCTCGCCGTGCGCCGACCGCTCCTCGCCGGGCGGCTGCTCCCCGCCGGTCGGCCGCTCCGGTGCGCTCACGACCGGCCCTCGCGCCGCAGCACCGCCGCGACCAGGCCCATCCCGCCGACCATGCCCAGCAGCAGCGGGGCGAACACCGGCGGGCCGGTCTCCAGGTTGAACCGGGCCATCCGCCAGCCGCCCGGCTTCTCGGCGACCCCGCGCACGTGCAGCCAGAACCCCTGCAGCCCGTTGGCGGCGATCGCCGCCGACACCACCGGCAGCACCGTCCGGGCCGCCCGGGCGTCCGCCGCGCCCGCCACGCCCGCCGCCGCGCCGAGCGGGCCCAGCACCACCGGCCACCACATCATCCGGTTCCCGAACCCGGCCCGGTCGTGCTCCAGGTAGATCTCGGCGGCCGCCACCACCGAGCCCGCACCGGTGGCCAGCGCCAGCGAGCGCTGGAACCGGCCCTCGCGCAGCGCCGCCAGCGGCCCGGTCACGACTTGCTCCGGTGCGGCAGCAGCTCGGCCAGCTTGGCCCGCAGGCCGCGCTTGACCACGGCCACCCGGTCGCTGTCGCCGCGCAGCACCGACTCGGCGGCGTCCTTGATCTGCGACCAGTCGGCGTGCGGCGGGATCGGCGGCACCGCCGGGTCGGTGCGCACGTCCAGCACGCACGGCCGGTCCGCGCCCAGCGCCCACTCCCAGGCCGCCCGCACCTTGCCCGGGTCCTCGACCCGCAGGCCGCGCAGACCCACCGACTCGGCGAAGTCCGCGTACCGGACGTCCGGCAGCTGCTGCGAGGGCAGGAAGCTCGGCGCGCCCTGCATCGCCCGCATCTCCCAGGTCACCTGGTTCAGGTCGTGGTTGTTCAGCACGCACACCACCAGCCGCGGGTCGCTCCAGCGCTCCCGGTAGCGGGCGACGGTGACCAGCTCGGCCAGCCCGTTCATCTGCATCGCGCCGTCGCCGACCAGCGCCACCACCGGCCGGTCCGGGTGGGCGAACTTCGCGCCGATCGCGTACGGCACGCCCGGGCCCATGGTGGCCAGCGTGCCCGACAGCGAGCCGCGCATGGTGCCGCGCATCCGCAGGTGCCGGGCGTACCAGTTGGCCGCCGAACCGGAGTCCGCGGTCAGGATCGCGTTCTCGGGCAGCAGCGCGTCCAGCGCGTGCACCAGGTACTCCGGGTTGACCGGGTCGGCGGGCACCTTCGCCCGCTCCTCCATCACGTCCCACCAGCGCGCGGTGTTCTTCTCCACCTGCTTGCGCCAGCTCCGGTCCTTCTTGCGGTGCAGCATCGGCAGCAGCCGGTCCAGCGTCGCCGCCGCGTCACCGACCAGGTTGACCTCGTACGGGTAGCGCAGCCCCACCATGAACGGGTCGGCGTCGATCTGCACCGCCCGCGCCTGGTCGAACTCCGGCAGGAACTGGGTGTACGGGAAGCTCGACCCGACGGTCAGCAGGGCGTCGCAGTCCCGCATCAGCTCGTACGAGGGCCGGGTGCCCAGCAGCCCGATCGACCCGGTCACGTACGGCAGGGTGTCCGGCAGCACGTCCTTGCCGAGCAGCGCCTTCGCCACCCCCGCGCCCAGCAGCTCGGCCACCTGCTCGACCTGCCGGCGCGCCCCGCGCGCCCCCTGGCCGACCAGCATCGCCACCTTGCCGCCCGCGTTCAGCACCTCGGCGGCCCGCAGCAGCTCGCCGTCGTCCGGGACGGGGTGCGACTTCGGCATCCCCAGGCTGGACGGCACCATCTTGAACGCGTGCTCCGGCGCCTGCTCGGGCAGCTCCTGCACGTCCGCCGGGATGATCACGGCGGTCACCGTGCGGTACGTCGCGGCCGTCCGGAACGCCCGGTCCAGCACGTTCGGCAGCTGCTGCGGGACGGTCACCATCTGGCAGTACGCCGAGGCGACGTCCTTGTACAGGCTCAGCAGGTCCACCTCCTGCTGGTACGAACCGCCCATCGCGCTCCGGTCGGGTCTGCCCGACGATCGCCACCACCGGCACGTGGTCCAACTTGGCGTCGTACAGCCCGTTCAGCAGGTGGATCGCGCCCGGCCCGGAGGTCGCCGCGCACACGCCGACCTTCCCCGAGAACTTGGCGAACCCCACCGCCTCGAACGCCGCCATCTCCTCGTGCCTGGCCTGCACGAACGCCGGCCGGTCGTCGGCCCGCCCCCACGCGGCCAACAGCCCGTTGATCCCGTCCCCCGGGTACCCGAACACCTGCTCGACGCCCCACTCCCGCAAGCGGGCGAGCACCTGATCGGCCACGGTCCTGGACAATGGACGGCCCTCCTTCACGCGCGACGACAGCACTGTCGCGCGTCTGACCGCCTCGCCGGAGGGGAAACCCCGGGAGCGTCGGGGCGACCGGAACCCATGGGAGGGCGGGCGGGGGCGCGGGGACGGTCAGAGTTCCTTGATCCGGGCCTTGAGCAGGCAGAACACATTGCCCTCCGGGTCGGCCAGGACGTGCCAGGACTCCTCGCCGGTCTGCCCGACGTCGGCCGGGCGGGCGCCGAGCGCGAGCAGGCGCTCCAACTCGGCGTCCTGGTCGCGGTCGGTGGCGCTGACGTCGATGTGCAGGCGGGGCAGGCCCGGGTGCGGCTCGGCCTCGGCGCTCAGGAACAGGGTGGGCTGGGCGCCGCCGAAGCCCTCGGGCGGGCCGATCTCGATGCTGCCGTCCGCCTCGCGGCCGAGCACCGTGAAGTCGAGCACCGCGCACCAGAAGCGGGCCAGCACTTCGGGTTCGCGGCAGCCCAGGACGAGTTCGCTGATCCGGCACGCCATCGGGGAACCTGCTTCCGGTGAGGGGACGACGACCTCTCCGCCTACCCCGCACCGGGCCCCCGTACGCGCCGGGCGCGCCCGGGCCCGGTCGGTGGGGGGTCAGCCGGCCGGGTGGGCGAGCAGGGCCAGCAGCTCGGACCAGCCCTGCTCCTGGGCGGCGGCGTTGCCCGGGCGGGTGCCGCCGAAGTCGGTCTCCTGGCCGGTCACCGGGTGGGTGGGGCGGGTGCCGGCCGCGAGGTAGGGGAAGGTGCCGACGCCGTGCCCGGCGTCCGGGAGGACCAGGGCCCGGTGCGGGTGCGGGTCGTGGGCGGCGTCGAGCTCCTGGACGATCTGCCGGGCCCAGAGCGGCGAGGGCCACAGCCGGTCGTCGGCCCCGGCGACGGCCAGCACGGGGCCGCTGACGTGGTCGAGCGGTATCGGGCCCGAACCGACCGCCCTGCCGTCCTTGGTCCAGGCGGTGCTGAGGCGGTCCGGGAAACCACTGTTGACCTGCGCGGACGGGGAGTAGACCACCGCGCCGTGGACCAGTTCGGGGTAGTCGTCGGCGAGCAGCAGGGCCGCCTCGCTGCCGCGCGAGTAGCCCAGCGCCAGCAGGTGGTCGGGGTCGGTGCCGGGCTGCGCGGCCAGCAGGCGCGCGGCGGTGGCGAAGTACTCCAGCGGGACGTCCTTCAGGGCGCTCGGCAGGCCCGGGCGGCCGAAGTAGCTCAGGGCCAGCGCCGGGTAGCCGTGCGAGGCGAGCAGGGCCGCGGCCGGTGCCAGGCCGTTGCCGCCCTCCGAGCCGCCGAAGAGCAGCACCGCCGGGTGGCGCGGGGTGCCCGGGGCGGGCAGGAAGAGGTCGCCGGCGACCCCGTCCGGCGCCGGGGTGAGCTTCCGGTCGGTCACGCCGTCCCCGAGCCACCGGCGGGTCAGCGTCCGGGAGGCGGCCGGGCGTCCGTCCGCCGTGGCGGTCAGCGTGACCGGGTAGCTCTGCCGCAGCATGCCCGGCGGGTAGAAGGAGGCGTGCTCCGGGTCGCCGTCGGCGGGTGCCATCGACCAGAACAGGCCCATCCCGTCCGCCACCCGGTAGCTGCCGGAGGACGGGACGGCGTCGTCCAGGGCCACCGTCCCGCGGGCGTCCGCCCGGAAGACGGCCCGCCCGCTCCACCGCTTCCCCTGCTGGTCCTCCGCCTGCGAGCCGACGGTGACCTCCTGGCCGGACCGCAGGCCGGTGATCCGGACGTGCACCGCCTGGTCGGTGAGCGAGGTCGCGGCGTCCACCTCGATCACGGCGGGGCCGTCAGGCGCCGTCGAGCATCCCGCCGTCCCCGCGCCGACCAGGGCCAGCGCCGCCGTGGCGTCCGCCCAGCGCCGGATCCGTCCCCCCATGCTCTCCACCCTCCGTCCCCGTTCTTGCAAGTTTCAGCAAGAACATTCAACCGTTCGGCGGACAGTGTGCCAGCCCTTGCCGGCGGAGGTGGGCCCGGGGCGGCGAAGGTCGGCCCGGGGCGGCGGTGGCGGGCGCAGGTCGGAGCGGGCGGGGACGGGATGGGACGGGACAGGGCGTTGGCGGGGCGCGGGCGGGGGTCAGCCGCGGATGACGGACAGCAGCCAGAACACCGGGAACAGCACGACGCCCAGGACGCACATCAGGAACAGGGACGCCAGCCAGGCGAACACGTAGCCGTCGCCGCCCTCGGTGCTCCCCTTGCGGGCGGAGACCAGCAGCCACACGGCGGGCATGCCCAGGGTGGCGGCCATCCAGCCGGCGAAGGCGAGGTACTCCCCGGCGGTGACCGGCGAGGGCTGGTAGGCCCGGCCATTGACCTCCCGGACGTCCAGCCGGCCGCCGACCCGCGAGTCGGCGGCGCCGCGCAGCGTCATCGGCCGGGACGGGGCCCCGACCGGGGACGAGGGCGTGTAGCGGCCCTCGCAGCTGACGTCGGTGCTCTCCACCTCCTCGTAGCAGTGGGTGGCCACGTAGCTGCCGGTCGGCCCCAGCAGGCCGCTCATCGCGACCGCCGGGCCGCCGAGCAGCAGCCAGGTCGCCACCGCCGTGCCCGCCAGCCACAGCGCGGCGAACCCGCCCGCCACCCGCCACGGCCAGGTCGGCCCCAGCCAACGGACCCACCCCATGCGACGCCCCCTGCCCCCGGGTCATTCCGCCGCAGGACGCCCTACCCGCCGGAGCCGCTCCGGAACCCCGCCCCGGCCCGAGCGCGGCCCGACCGCCCGCCGTCAGCGACGGCGGGCGGTCGGGCGGAGCTGCCTCAGGGGATCGGGTCCGGCTGCGGGGTGGGTTCGGGGTGCGGGTCCGGGGCGGGCCCCGGCGGGGCGATCGGCGGGTCCGGGTCCGGCGGCAGCGGGGTGGGGCTCAGCGGGTCGGGCGGGTCGGTCGGCCGGGGCGGCGTGTCCGGCGGTTCGGGCGGCCGGACGTCCGGGTCGACGGGCATCGGGATGGTCGCGGCGGGTGCGGCGACCGTCGTGGGTGCGGGCGCGACGGGTGCGGGCACCGGGATCACCTCCCCAGGGCGTGCGCGAGCTCGCTCTTGTTCATCTTCGAGCGGCCCTTGACGCCGCGCTGCCGCGCCTCGTTGTACAGCTGGTCGTACGTCGGACCCCCGGGCCCCTGGTGCGAGCGCTTGCCGCCCCGGTGCCCGGAGGAGACGTCGTGGGTGGAGCTGCGGCTGGCCGTCCGGCTCTCGCCGTGCCGGGCGCGCTCCTTGTTGACGGTGCGGGCGGCGATCTCGGTGGCGCGCTTCTCGCTCGCGCCGCGCTTCAGCTCGCCCTCCTTGATGTGCTCGTACTGGCGCTCCCGCTTGGGGCTCGATCCGGCGGGCATGGTGGGACTCCTTCCGTCGCCGGGTGGGTCACCGGCGCGCATACCCGCCACCCGGCGGGCAAACCGGGCCGATCGGGTCGATCCGCGGAATCCGGTTCGGAACGGGCGGGCTGGGTACAAGTAGGACGCCACGTCGAGCGCGCACCGCCCGGCGGGGCCGACCCGCAGGGGTCGCCACGTCACCTCGTGTGACACGTCACGACACGTGAGCCGGGGCCGCGAGACCGAGCGTCCGCGGCCGTGCGCCGCGTGTCGGGAGCCGTCGCCTGAAGAAGCCGGGTTCCACGGTTCTCGCCCGCCCCGCCGCCGCCACCGCGCGTGCGGCCCGCCGAGCCGCGGACGGTCCGCACCGTCCGGCGCGCGGTGTGCCCGCACCGCCCGGGCCGCCGGGGCAGGCCCCTACCGCACCCGGGAGATGACTCCCCGTGACCACCACGTCCACCACCACCGGCGCCACCGCCGGGGGGACCGGGGGCGGGACGGCCGAAGCCGACCCGCTGCGCCGGCCCACCCGGAGCGAGATGCGCGCGATGGGCAAGTACGAGGCGCGCCGGCTCAGCGACGCGCTGTTCCACCGGCTGGCCGGGCTGCCGCCCGAGGACCCGGCCCACAGCTACGTCCGGGGCACCGTGATCGAGCTGAACATGCCGCTGGTGCGCTTCGTCGCCGCCCGGTTCCGGCACCGCCCCGAGGACCTGGACGACATCATCCAGGTCGGCACCGTCGGACTGATCAAGGCCGTCGACGGCTTCGACCCGGACCGCGGCGTCGAGTTCGTCACCTACGCGATCCCCACCATCTCCGGCGAGATCAAGCGGTTCTTCCGCGACACCTCCTGGCCGCTGCGCGTCCCGCGCAGCGTGCAGGAGCGCTACCTGGCGGCCGTGCACGCCTCCGACCGGCTCGAACAGGTCCTCGGCCGGCTGCCCGACACCGCCGAACTCGCCGAGGAGCTGCACGTCACCGAGGAGGAGGCCGCCGAAGGGCTGGAGGCCGGGCGGCTGTGCCGCTGCGACTCGCTCGACTCGCTGCGCGAGGACGGCCCCGACGACCCCGGCAGCGCCCTGGTCAACCGGCTCGGCAGCTGCGACCCCGAACTGGAGGTCGCCGAACTCCGGGTGATGGCCAAGCCGTTCCTCAACCGGCTGCCGGAACGCGAGCGCACCGTCCTGCTGCTGCGGTTCTGGGGCGGACTCACCCAGAGCGAGATCGCCGCCGAGATCGGCGTCTCCCAGATGCACGTCTCCCGGATCCTCGCCGCCACCCTCACCGGACTGCGCGAGCACATCGAGGGCACGGCCGCCGGGACGGCCGAGGGGGAGGGCGACGGGGCGGCCGACGGGACGGGCCGGGCCGGGGCCGCCGATTGAGTTCCGGGCCGGTCGGGTAGCCGCGACACCGGTCGGGTGGCCGCGACCCGACGGCGGCCCCAGGGTGAAAGACCCCGGATGAAAGGCCCCGGATGGAAGGCCCCGGGTGGAAGGCCCCGACACCGTACGGCAGGAGGTGTTCGAGTCGTGGACGCACTACCGGGCGCGGATCCCGGAGCCCCGCTCACCGTCGCACTGGACAGCCCCGACGGGGCGCTGGTGGTACGGCCCGAGGGCGAACTCGACCACGACAGCGTCGGCCCGCTGCGCGAAGCGCTGGAACGGGCCGTCGCCGACCCGCCCGGACGGCTGGTGGTGGACTGCGGCGGCCTGGGGTTCTGCGACTCCACCGGCCTCAACCTGCTGTTGCGCGCCCACGCCGCCGCCCTCCGGGCCGGCCTCCCGCTGCTGCTGGCCGCGCCCGGGCCGGTGGTCGCCCGGATGCTGGAGATCACCGGCGCGGACGAGGTGCTGGACGTCCACCCCACCGTGGCGGACGCGCTCGCCGCGCCGCTGCCGGGGGCCGGGGCCGGGGCCGGCGGGTCCGGCGGGGCGCACGGGGCCGGGACGGGAGCCGGCGGGGCCGGGACCCGGGCGGGAGCGGGAGACGCGGGCGGGACGGACGACGCGATCGGGGCCCCGTGATGGCCGAGCAGCCCGCCTCCCGCGCCCACCCCGCCCATCCCGCCGACCCGCCGCGAACCGGGACCGACCGGCGCAGCCTGCCGCTGACCGCCGTGCCGGGGACGGTCGCCCGGGGGCGGGAGTTCACCCGGCTCGCGCTGCGGGCCTGGGGCTGGCTGCCCGGCCCGGACGCCGCCGTCCGGGCCGTGGCCGAGGACGTGCTGCTGATGACCAGCGAACTGGTGACCAACGCCTGTCAGCACGCGGCCGGCCCCTACCTGCTGGAACTGACCAGGTACGGGCCGCTGGTGCGGGTCGCCGTGCGGGACGCCGACGACCGGCCGCCGGTGCTGCGCCCGCCCCTGGTGCCCGCCCGGCCCGGCGGGCACGGGCTGCGGGTGGTCGACCGGCTGGCGACCGCCTGGGGCAGCGAGCCGCTGGCCGGTGGCGGCAAGACGGTGTGGCTGGAGGTGGTCCGGCCTCCGGCGGAAGCCTGACCCCGGAGGTGCCACAGTGGAAGCAAGCGTGGAAGCAGGCAGCGGCCCCGCCCGCCGGGGCCGGGCCGTCCTCTCGGAGCCGAGGTGGTGGTCGCGTGGAGAGCACACCGGACCCCGGACGGCCGCACCGGCCGCCGCCCCCCGACCGTTCGGACCGTTCGGACCGGGGCCGGGATCTCGGCGGGAGCCCCGACGGGGAGCACGCCCGGGCGGCCGAGACCGTCCCGGACGCCGGGGCCGACGGCCGGGCGCTGCGCCGGCTGCTGGCGGGCCTGACCGCCGTCCGGGACGGCGACCTCGCGTTGCGGCTGCCCGACGCGCCCGGCGTGCTGGGCGAGATCTCCGGCGTGTACAACGACATGGCGGAGCGGCTGGCCAGGCTGAACGCCGAGGTGACCCGGGTGGCCCGGGAGGTCGGCACCGAGGGCGTGCTCGGCGGGCAGGCGGAGGTGCCGCAGGCGCACGGCGCGTGGCGGGAGCTGACCGACAGCGTCAACGCGATGGCGGGCAACCTCACCACCCAGGTCCGCAACATCGCGCAGGTGACCACGGCGGTGGCCCGGGGCGACCTGACCCGGAAGATCGACGTGGACGCCCGGGGCGAGATCCTGGAGCTCAAGGACACCGTCAACACCATGGTGGAGCAGTTGAGTTCGTTCGCCGCCGAGGTGACCCGGGTGGCCCGCGAGGTGGGCACGGAGGGGATCCTGGGCGGGCAGGCGGACGTCCGGGGGGTCTCCGGGACGTGGCGCGACCTGACCGACAGCGTCAACTTCATGGCGGGCAACCTGACCGCGCAGGTGCGTTCGATCGCGCAGGTCGCCACGGCGGTGGCCCGGGGCGACCTGACCCGGAAGGCCGACGTGGTGGCGCGCGGCGAGATCCTGGAGCTGAAGAGCACCGTCAACACCATGGTGGAGCAGTTGAGTTCGTTCGCGGGCGAGGTGACCCGGGTGGCCCGCGAGGTGGGGACGGAGGGGATCCTGGGCGGGCAGGCGGACGTCCGGGGGGTCTCCGGGACGTGGCGCGACCTGACCGACAACGTGAACGTGATGGCGTCCAACCTGACCGGCCAGGTGCGTTCGATCGCGCAGGTCGCCACGGCGGTGGCCCGGGGCGACCTGTCGCAGCGCGTCACCGTCGACGCGGAGGGCGAGGTCGCCGCGCTGGCCGGGGCGTTGAACACCATGGTGGACACCCTGTCGGCGTTCGCCGACGAGGTGACCCGGGTGGCCCGCGAGGTCGGCACCGACGGCACGCTGGGCGGGCAGGCCCGGGTGCCGAACGTCGCGGGCACCTGGAAGGACCTCACCGACAGCGTCAACTTCATGGCGCACAACCTGACCTCGCAGGTCCGCAACATCGCGCAGGTGACCACGGCGGTGGCCCGGGGCGACCTGACCCGGAAGATCGACGTGGACGCCCGGGGCGAGATCCTGGAGCTGAAGAACACCGTCAACACCATGGTGGAGCAGCTGAGTTCGTTCGCCGCCGAGGTGACCCGGGTGGCCCGCGAGGTCGGTACCGAGGGACGGCTCGGCGGCCAGGCCGAGGTGGAGGGCGTCTCCGGCACCTGGAAGCGGCTCACCGAGAACGTCAACGAGCTGGCCGGGAACCTGACCCGGCAGGTCCGGGCGATCGCCGAGGTCACCGGCGCGGTCACCGCCGGCGACCTGACCCGCTCGATCACCGTGGACGCCTCCGGCGAGGTCGCCGACCTCAAGGACAACATCAACGTGATGGTCGAGTCGCTGCGCGAGACCACCCGGGCCAACCGCGAACAGGACTGGCTCAAGACCCACCTGGCCCGGCTCACCGCGCTGATCCAGGGACGGCGCGAACCGGCCGCCGTGGCCGAGCTGCTGATGGACGAGCTGTGCCCGCTGCTGGAGGCCCAGTACGGCACCTGCTACCTCGCCGAGGACACCGACGACGGCACCGTGCTGGTCCGGGCCGCCGCCTACGGCCACCACCACGCCGACACCCCGCGCCGGTTCGGCCTCGGCGAGTCGCTGATCGGGCAGGCCGGGCGCAGCCGCCGCCCCATCGCGATCGGCGAACTCCCGGCCGGCTACGCCGAGATCGGCTCCGGACTGGGCTCGGCCACCCCCCGCGAACTGCTGATCCAGCCGGTCACCATGGAGGACAAGCTGCTCGGCGTGGTCGAGGTCGCCACCCTGCACCACTTCACCGACCTGCACCGGGACTTCCTGGAACGCCTCGCCCAGGACATCGGCACCACCCTGGCCACCCTGCTGGCCAACGCCAGGACCGACGAACTGCTCCGCGAGTCCCGCCGCCTCACCTCCGAACTGCGGGCCCGCTCCGAACAGTTGGTCGACGGCCAGGAGGAGCTGCGGCGCTCCAACGCCGAACTCGGCGAGAAGGCCGAACTGCTGGCCGCGCAGAACCGCGACATCGAGGCCAAGAACCTCCAGATCGAACAGGCCCGCCGCGAACTGGAGGAACGCGCAAGGCAGTTGACCCGTACCTCGATGTACAAGTCGGAGTTCCTGGCCAACATGAGCCACGAACTGCGCACCCCGCTGAACAGCCTGCTGATCCTGGCCCAGCTGCTCGCCCAGAACCCCGAGGGCAACCTGAGCGGCAAGCAGGTCGAGTACGCCGAGGTGATCCGCTCGGCCGGGTCCGACCTGCTCCAGCTGATCAACGACATCCTCGACCTGTCGAAGGTCGAGGCGGGCAAGCTCGACGTCACCGTCGAACCGTTCGAGCTGCGCGAACTGCTCGACTACGTGGACACCACCTTCCGCCCGCTGGCCGCCGAGAAGGGACTCGACTTCCGGATCACCACCGGGCCCGGCGCGCCCGAGCACCTCTACACCGACCAGGCCCGGCTGCGCCAGATCCTGCGCAACCTGCTGTCCAACGCGGTCAAGTTCACCGACCGGGGCTTCGTCGAGCTCGCCGTCGAACCCGCCCGGCCCGGCGAACTGCCCACCGAGCGGCGCGACCTGGCGGCCGTCGCGTTCCGGGTCCAGGACTCCGGGATCGGCATCGGCGCCGACCACCTGGAATCCATCTTCGGCGCCTTCCAGCAGGCCGACGGCACCACCAGCCGCAAGTACGGCGGCACCGGCCTCGGCCTGTCCATCAGCCGCGAACTCGCCCGACTGCTCGGCGGCGCCGTCAGCGCCGAATCGATCCCCGGCGAAGGCAGCCGCTTCACCCTGCTGCTGCCCGCCGCGCACCTCGGGCCCGGAGCGGAGACGGACACCGGGGAGGACACCGCCGCCCCCGCGCCCCGGGGCGGAGAGCGCCGCATCCTGGTGGTCGAACCCGACCCGCCCGGCCTGCTCACCCTGCTCACCCGCAGCGGTGTCACCGGCCGCGACCCGGCCACCACCGTCGACAGCGCGGGCAGCCCCGACAGCGCTGTCGACGCCCTCGACCGCGCCCCCCACGACCTGGTCGTGCTCGACCTCGGCCTGCCCGAGGACGGCGCCCGCACCCTGCTCGCCGCCCTCGACCGGCGCGCCGACCCCGTCCCCGTCCTCGGCCACACCGGCGGCGCCGGGCGGCCCGTCCCGACCGCCGACCGGCTGGAGGTCACCACCGGCCTGGACGAACTGCGCGAACGCATCACCCGCTTCACGACCGACGGGCGGCCCGGCGAGCGGCCCGGCGAGCGGCCCGAGCCGGGGGCCGGCCGGGGGAGCGGCGGGGAGGCCGCCCCGGCGCCCGTCGGCCGGCTCGCCGGACGCACCGTGCTGGTCATCGACGACGACCCGCGCAACGTCTACGCGCTCAGCACCGCGCTCGAACTGGAGGGCGCCACCGCCCTGCACGCCGCCAACGGCCGCACCGGACTGGCCCTGCTGCGCGCCCACCCGGAGACCGACCTGGTCCTGATGGACCTGATGATGCCGGAACTCGACGGCTACGCCGCGACCACCGCCATCCGGGAGAGCACCGACCACGCCACCGTCCCGATCGTCGCCGTCACCGCCAAGGCGATGCCCGACGACCGGGCCCGCAGCCTCGCGGCCGGGGCCGACGACCACCTCACCAAACCCGTCGACGCCGACCAGCTGATCGCCACCGTGCAGCGCTGGGTGGAGGGTTGACGGCATGAACGACCCCAGGAAGCCGCCGGAGAACCGAGCCGGACCCGGCGGAGCGGATCCCGGCGGAGCGGACCCCGCCGGGCCCGGAGCGCACCCGAGCGTGCGCCAGCTGCTGGCGCTGCGGCTGCGCGGTGCCCAGGCCGAGACCGAGGAACTGCGCACCGCGCTCGCCGCCCGCCCGCTCACCGCGCTGGCCACCGGCGTCCTGGCCGAACGCCTGGGCTGCGGACCCGCCGAGGCCGGGGCCCAGCTGCTCGCGCTCGCCGAACGCGCCCACCTCGGCCCGCAGGAACTCGCCGCCGACATCCTCACCACGCTGCCCGCCACCACCACCGGCACCACCACCGGGCCCGGCCCGGCCCCGCCCGCCCCGCCCGCCGCACCGCCCGACCGGCCGCCGCCCCTCGTCGAGGCCACCCTCACCCAGGCCGCCGACATGCTCGGGGCCACCGCCGCCGTGCTGTGGACCGTCCAGCCCGGCGGCGCCCTGCACCCCGCCGTCGCACCCGGCTTCACCGAGACCGAACGCACCGCCTGGCGGCACGTCCCGCCCGGCCTGCCCACCCCCGCCCAGCAGGCGCTGGCCGCCGGCGCCGAGCTCGGCCCCACCGGCCCGGTCGGCGCCACCCTCGGCGCCGACCGCGCCCCCTACCGCCTGGCCGTCCCGCTGCACCGCGCCGACGGCCCCGCCGCCGTCCTCGAACTCGCCTGGCCGCAGCGCCCGCCCGAACCCACCCCCGCCGAACGGCGCCGCCTGCGGGTCGCCGCCGAGGTCAGCGCCCTCGCCCTCACCGACCGCCCCGCCCCCGCCCCCGCCTCCGCCACGGCGGGCCCCGACACCGCCGCCCTCGACGCCGCCCTCGCCCCCGCCCTGCTGCTCGCCCCCGAACCCGCCACCGGCACACCCGTCGACTTCCGGATCGTCCGGGTCAACGCCGCCTTCACCGACCTCGCCGACCGCCCCCCGCACCGGGTCGAGGGCCGCACCCTCTCCGCCACCTACCCGCGCGCCTGCGCCGACGGCCTGCTCGACCTGCTGCTGCGGGTGCACGCCACCGGCCGCCCGCAGCACGCCGACAGCCTCGCCCTGACCTTCCTCACCGGCCAGACCCCCACCCCCGTCCTGCTGGAGTTCGCCGCCGCCCGCCTCGCCGCCCCGCCCGGCCACCTGCTGGTCAGCTGGCGGCCCAGCGGTGCCGACGACCGCACCGACCGGCTGCTGCGCACCGCCCAGCGCCTCAGCCACCTCGCCGGGTTCGAGGAGGACCTGCGCACCGGCGAGATCCACTGGACGCCGCGCACCGCCGACCTGCTCGGCCTGCCCCCCGGCACCGCCCCCGTCCCGCTCGCCGCACTGCCCGCGCACGTCCACCCCGACGACGAGCAGAACGTCCGCCGGGTCGTCAACTCAGCAGTGCAGAACGGGCGTTCCGACTCCACGGTGTTCCGGATGCGGCACCTCAGCAGCTACACCCACTACGTCCGGATGGTCGCCGAACCCGTCCCCGACCCGAGCGGGCGCACCGCCGCCGTCCAGGGCGCCTTCCAGGACGTCTCCGCCCAGCACTGGACCGAGACCGCGCTCGCCGCCACCACCGAGAGCCTCGCCTCCACCCGGCAGGAGGCCGCCGAACGCCACCTGCTGGCGCTGCGCCTGCAACAGGCCATCCTGCCGCCCGCCCCGCCCCCGCTGGAGAGCGCCGGACTGCGCGCCGCCGTCCGCTACCGGCCCTCCTCGCAGCGCGACCGGGTCGGCGGCGACTGGTACGACACCACCCTGCTGCCCGACCGCACCGCGCTGCTGGTGGTCGGCGACATGGCCGGGCACGGCGTCGAGGCCGCCACCGGCATGGTCGCCCTGCGCCACGCGCTGCGCGGCCTCGCCCACACCGGCGCCGGGCCCGGCCGCCTGCTCGGCTGGCTCAACCAGGCCACCGCCGAGCTCACCGGCGCCGCCACCGCCACCGTCGTCTGCGCCCGCTACCACCCCGACACCCGCACCCTGCACTGGGCCCGGGCCGGCCACCTCCCGCCCGTCCTGCTGCGCGACGGCGCCGCCCGCCCGCTCCCGATGCCGCACGGCATCCTGCTCGGCGCCGCCGAGGACCCCGACTACCAGGAGCACCACCTCGCCATGCGCCCCGGCGACGTCCTGCTGCTCTACACCGACGGCCTGATCGAACGGCGCGACCGGTCCGTCGAGGAGCCGCTCGAACAGCTCGTCCGCACCCTCGCCGAACCCGCCGCCGACCTGGACGCCCTGCTCGACCGCGCGCTGGCCACCAGCACCGCCGACACCGACGACGACACCTGCCTGATCGCCGTCGAGGTCCTCGCCCCGGACCCGGACGAAAACGTTTGAGACGGGACGAACCGGTCAGACGCCCGGCAGGCCCACAGCGGGCCGGCGGCCGCCGTCCGTCCCCACTCGACGGCCGCCCGTGGACCGAGGAGGTGAGCACCGTGCTCGCGATGCTGTTGGTGCTCCTGCTGATCATCATCCTGTTCGGTGCGGGATTCGCCGTGAAGGTGCTGTGGTGGATCGCGCTCGCCGTGCTGATCATCTGGCTGATCGGCTTCGTCGCCCGGGGTGCCGGGACCGGTGGCAGCCGTTCCCGCTGGTACCGATGGTGACCTGCCCGGCCACCGCCCGCAGCCGCTGACGAGACAGCCGCTGAACGAGACAGCCACTGAACGAAACGGAGGAGAACGCATGAGCATGGTCCAGGAGACCATCGAGGTGGACGTCCCCCTGCACACCGCGTACGACCAGTGGACGCAGTTCGAGGACTTCCCCCGCTTCATGGACGGCGTCGAGCAGGTCGTCCAGATCGACGAGCGCCACAACCACTGGCGCACCAAGATCGCCGGCGTGACCCGGGAGTTCGACACCGAGATCGTCGACCAGCTGCCCGACCAGAAGATCGCCTGGCGGACGGTCGGCGGCGACGTCCAGCAGATGGGCGTGGTGAGCTTCGCCCGGCTGGACGACTCGCGCTGCGAGGTCCGGCTGGCGATGGACTACGACCCGCAGGGCATGGCCGAACGCGCCGCCGACACCCTGGGCATGATCGACCGCCGGGTCCGCGGCGACCTCGACCGCTTCAAGTCCTTCATCGAGGAACGCGGAGTCGAGAACGGCGGCTGGCGCGGACGGATCACCCCCGCCTGACCCGCGCCCGCCGCACCCTCGCGCCGCCCCGCACCGTTCAGCGGGGCGGCGCGCGCCTGCGCGTCCGGGGTGTCCGGGGTGTCCGGGCGTTCGGGGGCGGCCGCGGGTCCGGGGGCGGCCGCGGGTTCAGTCGAACGGGTGAATTCGAGGGCGGGCCGGGTGGCGCTCCCGGGCGGCGGGTGCCCTGGCCCGGGGGCGGGAAACCCGGGTCCGGGGCGGCAGGCGACCGGTGGCGGCCGGTTGAAGCCGGTACGCGGACGGCCCCATGATCGAGCTGGTCCCACTGCCCCGCACCCGCTCCGGACGGTACGCCAACTCCACTCCACTGTGGCCGACTTGAGGTGTCCGGTCGGCAGGATTCGGTCGGCAGGATTCGGGCGGCCGGGGACGCGGGAGAACGAGGAGGAGACCGACCGGTGATCGACTTCACGGTGCTGACCGACCTGGCCCGGCGCGAGGGCGTCGAGCGGATCGGCGTCGGCGTACTGGTCCGCGACGGCTCCGGCCGGATCCTGCTGCTCCGCCGGGCCGCGCCCGCCGCGCCGCCCGCTCAGCGGCCGTCGTCCGAGCAGTGGTCGTCGTCCGAGCAGTGGGAGTACCCGGGCGGGGACGTCGCGGACGGGGAGGGCGTACCGGCGGGCGCCGTCCGGGAGTTGGCCGGGCGGACCGGGATCGAGGGCCTGCCGCTGGAGTACCTGCGGCACCTGGACGGCACCGACCGGCACGGCCGGCGGACCCGGCAGTTCGTCTTCACCGCGGTCGTCCCGGACGGCACCGCGGTGCGCCCGTCGCCGGAGCACGACGCACACCGGTGGGCCGAGCCCGGGCGGCTGCCGCCCACCGGCGAGGGACAGCGGGCGGTGGTCGAATGGCTCACCGCCCGCCTGGCGCGGCCCGGTTGGCGGCCGGTCGGCGGCCACCTCACCACCGTCGACCGCCCCGGCGCGTACAGCTGCCTGCTGCTCACCGACCCGCAGGGGCGGGTGCTGGGGATGCGCTCCGCCGCCGACCCGGACGTCTGGGACATCCCCGGCGGCAACGTCGACCCCGGCGAGACGCCGTTCGCCGCCGCGCTGCGCGAGACCGGCGAGGAACTCGGGCTCGACCTCGCCGCCGAGAACCCGGACGTGCTCTCCCGGCGCCGCCTGGTCGCCGTCCTGCACGAACGGGCCGGCACCGGGCACCCGGTCCCGTTCTGCGGCTACGTCTTCGACGGCGGCGTCCTCACCGCCGAGCAGCAGGCCAGGATCCGGCTCGACCCGGCCGAGCACACCGAGTGGCGCTTCGCCACCGCCCACGACTGGCGCGCCCGGATGGACCCGGACCGCTACCGGTGGCTCCTGCAGGTCCTCCGCGCGCACCGCTCCGGACGCGCGCTCTACCTCGAACAGCCCTGCCCCGAAGGCGAGTTCGAAGGCGTCCTGGTCCTGGTCACCGACCGCGACGGCCGACTGCTGATGCACCGGCGCGACGACGTCCCCGGCATCGCCTGGCCCGGCCACTGGACCCCGATCGGCGGCCTGCGGGAAGCCGACGAGACCCCCGAGGAGACCGCCGCCCGCGAGACCCGCGAGGAGGCCGGCATCACCATCACCCGGATCCGCCCCCTCCCCGGCCCGCACCACCCCCTGGTCCACCCCACCACCCGCGTCCTGCACGCCCAGTGGAACGGCCCCGACGCCGAACTGCGCCTCGGCGACGAGGGGACGGCCGTCCGGATGGTCCCGCTCGCCGAACTCCCCGCGCTGCGCGTCCCGCCCTACCTGGAGCACTACCTGCCCCGGCTGGCCACCTGAACCGCCCGCCCGGCCCCGGGCCGCCCGGTGTTTGCCCGCAGCGGGGACGGACAGCCGCGAGGGCATGGACACCTACCACGCTGCCGCCGACCGGCTGGACACCCCCGCGGAGTGGACCTTCCTGGACCCGGTGGCGGAGCGGATCGCCGCCCTCGTGCAGCGGCTGCCGCTCGGCCCGGCCCGGGACGTGCTGCACGGGGTGTGGCTCGGACACCCGCTGCACCCGGCGCTCGCGCAGGCCCCGATCGGCTGCTGGACGGCCGCGAGCCTGCTGGAACTGACCGGGGGCGACGAGCGCGCCGTGCGCCGCCTCACCGCCGCCGGACTCGCCGCCCTGCCACCGGTGCTGCTGGCCGGCTGGGTCGACTGGTCCCGGCTGCCGCCCACCCACCGCCGCACCGGGCTGGTGCACGCCGCCGGGGCCGTCACCGCCGCCCTGCTGCACGCCTGCTCGCTGCGGGCCCGCTGCCACGGCCACCGCGCCCGCGGCCGGCTGCTCGGCCTGGCCGGCACCGGCACCGTCGGCCTGGTCGCCGCGCTCGGCGGCCACCTGGCCTACCACCAGGCGGCCGGCGCCGCGCACGCCGAGGCCGAACCCCGGCTCGCCCCGTCCGACTGGCAGCCGCTCGGGGCGACCGCCGACATCCCCCTCGGCGCCCCCGTCCGCCGCCTGCTCGGGGACGTCCCCGTGGTCGTGGTCCGCACCCACGACGACGGCTGGACCGTCCTCGCCGACCGCTGCACCCACATGGCGGCCTCGCTGTCCGGCGGCGAGGTCGTCGCCGGCTGCCTGGAGTGCCCCCTGCACCACTCCCGCTTCCGGCTCTCCGACGGCCGCCCGGCCCGCGGCCCGGCCACCGCCGCCCAACCGCGCTTCGAGACCCGCGTCCTGGCCGGCCGCATGGAGGCCCGCCCGTACCCGGAGGGCTGAGCGACGGCCGGACGGGGGACCGGCACCGGCGCGGGGCGCCCGGTCGGTCCGGGCGAGCGCGTGCCCAGGGGGCGGGTCCGCGCGGTCCCGGTCGGCCGGGAGTCCGCGCACGCCGCCGGGACCGCGATCAGTACCCGTGGTCGGCGCGGACCGGCGCGGGTGTGCGGTCGGCCGCAGCGGGCAGACGCGTGCGCGGCATGCCCGGACGTTCCGGGCGCACGACCGGACGACGGAGGTCGAGATGTCCGCACCGCAACACCGCACCGTCGGCGCCGGGGGCGACCCGGGCGTCATCGAGACCGACGTCCCGGCCAGACTGGACCGGCTGCCGTGGTCGCCCTGGCACTGGCGGATCCTGATCGGTCTGGGCACCGTCTGGATCCTGGACGGCCTGGAAGTCACCATCGTCGGCAACCTGGCCGCCCGGCTCGCCGAGCCCGGTAGCGGCATCGCGATCAGCACCGCCCAGGTCACCACCGTCGCCGCCGCGATCTACGTGGCGGGCGCCTGCTGCGGCGCGCTGTTCTTCGGCTGGCTGACCGACCGGCTGGGCCGCAAGAAGCTGTTCATGCTGACCCTGGCCGTCTACCTGCTGGCGACCGGCGTCACCGCGCTGTCCTGGACGCCCTGGTTCTTCTTCGTCTGCCGGTTCTTCACCGGCTTCGGCATCGGCGGCGAGTACGCGGCCATCAACTCGGCGATCGACGAGCTGATCCCGGCCCGGGTGCGCGGCCGGGTCGACCTGATCGTCAACGGCAGCTTCTGGATCGGCGCGGCGCTCGGCGCGTTCGCCTCGATCGCGCTGCTGAACACCTCGCTGTTCGCCACCGACGTCGGCTGGCGGCTGGCCTTCGGCATCGGCGTGGTGCTCGGCCTGGTCATCCTGCTGGTGCGCCGGCACGTCCCGGAGAGCCCGCGCTGGCTGTTCACGCACGGCAAGGGCGAGGAGGCGGAGGAGATCGTCCGGGACGCCGAGGCGATCGTCGAGCGGGAGACCGGCGAGCCGCTGCCGCCGGTGGACGAGCCACCGATCCGGATCCGCGAGCGCGGCCCGATCGGTTTCGTCACCATCGCTCGCACCCTGGTCTCCACCTATCCGCGCCGGACGATCCTGGGTCTGTCGCTGTTCATCGGGCAGTCCTTCCTCTACAACTCGGTCACCTTCGGGTACGCGGTGATCCTCACCACGTTCTTCGACGTCCCCGCGGGCGACACCGGCTACTACTTCGCGGTGATCGCGGTCGGCAACTTCCTCGGCCCGGTGCTGCTCGGCCACTTCTTCGACTCGGTCGGCCGCAAGCCGATGATCGCGGGCAGCTACATCGGCTCCGGCGTGCTGCTGTTCGGCACCGCCTGGCTGTTCCAGAACGGTTCGCTGAGCGCCGTCGGGATGACGGCCTGCTGGACGGCCGTGCTGTTCTTCGCCTCGGCGGGGGCGAGCGCCGCGTACCTGACCGTCAGCGAGATCTTCCCGCTGGAGACCCGCGCCCTGTGCATCGCCTTCTTCTACGCGGTCGGCACCGCGGCGGGCGGCATCTCCGGGCCGCTGCTGTTCAACGGCCTGGTGAGCAGCGGCGAGGTCGGCGACGCCACGCTGGCGTTCTGCATCGGCGCGGCCCTGATGACGGCCGCCGGACTGGTCGAGGCGTTCCTCGGCGTGCGCGCCGAACGCCGCAGCCTGGAGTCGCTGGCCGCCCCGCTCAGCCAGGTCGAACGCGCCGACGCGACGGCCTCCTGAGATGTTCCCGCTCTGGGTGGTCCTCCGGCGGGCCGTGCGGTGGGCGGCGTGGTGGGCCGTCTCGCGGCTCGTGCGCCGGACCCTGCGGCACGGCGCCCGGTGAAACCGGACGGGGGCGCCCCGGACGGTGTCCGGGGCGCCCCCGCGCGCAAGCTGACGGTCCGTCAGGAGAACGTGAACCAGTTGAGGTTGACGAAGTCGGCGGGCTGGCCGCTGCTGAAGGTCAGGTACACGGTCTGAGCGCCGGTGATCCGGCTCAGGTCGGCCGGGACGGTCCGCCAGGTCTGCCAGCCGCCGGTGTTGCCGACGGCGAAGCTGCCGACCGGGGTCGCGGTGGGGCTGCCCAGCCGGACCTGGACCAGGCCGCTGACCCCGGCGGCCGCGCCGGAGGCCACCCGGGCGTCGATCCGGGTCGCGCCGGTGGAGCCGAAGTCCAGCGAGTAGCGCAGCCAGTCGCCGTTGGCCAGCCAGCCGACGTCCGTGCCGCCGCCGGTGTCGGAGCACGCCTCGGTCTGCGCGCCGGACTGGGCGGCGTACGACTCGGCCTGCACGGTGGCGAACGCGCTGCCGCCCCCGCCGCCGGGCGTCGGGCTGCTGCTGGTGCCCCCGCCGCCGCTGCCCGCCAGGCCGCCGACGGTGATCACCCAGCGGGTCGGCGCGCCGGACTGCACCTTGCCCTCGAAGTCGACGCCCGCCGGGTGGACGTCGTCGTACGGGAAGGCGTAGCCGAGGCCGTCAGGCGTGGTGGAGTGCAGGATCCGGGCGTAGTGGTTGGTGCGGGCCTGGGTGTAGAACGCGGCCGGGTTCTCGCCGGTGGGCTGGTTCGGGTCGCTGAGCAGCGTGGTGCGGTTGAACGCGGCGGCCAGCCGGGCGCTCAGGTTGCCCATCAGGTCGTTGCCGGTGGTGAACGGCGCGTCGCTGCAGGAGAAGATCGCCAGCGTGGACGGCTTGGCGAAGGACCCGGCGCCGGGGAAGGTGAGCGTGTTGCCGCTGACCCGGCCGGTGAACGCGCCCCAGGTGTACTGGGTGTCGATCCGCAGGTCGGTGCCGGCGTACTTGCTCCACACCTGGTCGACGTAGGGCTCGAAGTAGCCGCTGAACAGGGCGCTGTTGCCGCGGATCGCCAGGTTGGGGGCGAGCACCCGCAGGTCGGCGCCGGAGCGGTTGACCACCAGCCTGCTCCAGTCCGAGCCGTCGGCGGCGGACTGGGCGCGCAGCGCGGCGGCGACCCGGGCCAGGCCGTCGGAGGGCAGGCCGCGCACCGTCTGGGTGGCGCCGCCGGAGACCTCCAGCTGGAAGGCGATCGGCAGGCAGACCATGTCGACGAAGGTGATGTTGCCGAACAACTGGTCGTTGTTGAAGGTGAATTCGCAGAAGTCGTGCCGGACGTCGATGTTCGGGTCGGACGGGTTGACCACCGAGGGCAGGGCCAGGCCGCCGCCGCGGTTCATCAGGAAGGTGAGCTTGGCGCCGACCGAGAAGTAGATCCGGCCGCTGTCCAGGTGCGGCAGGGTCACCCGGCGCGGCGCCGCCCCGGAGGCGTTCAGCGCGATCGCGCAGTCCACGCCCAGCGGCGTCTGGTCGTTGGCCGGGTTCGGCGGGTGGTACAGGCTGGCGCCGTCCGACTGCAGGAAGGCCCAGCCGCCGCCGGTCGCCGGGTCGCGGCCGACCACGTACGCGTAGACGGTGTTGCTGCCGGTGGTGTTGGCCAGGTCGAGCGGCAGGGTCGCGGGCGTCTGCGCCTGGGCCTGCCCGCCGAGCGCCAGGTAGCCGGTCGGCAGGGCGAGCGCGGCGGCGGTCAGCAGGGTGCGGCGGGAGACCTTCGCCGCGTGACGGGGCGTCATGGTGTGGGGGAGTCCTCTCGGGTGGGGGAGGCCGTGCGGGTGCGGGGGCGGGCCCGCGAGTAGGGGCCTGCGGGTCGGCGGGCCGGGGGCGCGGCCGGCCGGCGGTGGTGCGAGGGACGGGCCGGCCGCGCCGGGGGAGGGGCCGGTGGGGGCGGCCCGTGGTCGCGGGGTGCGGTGTCGGCGGTGACGGGGCGTCAGTGCCGACGTCGGGTCAGCCGAACGTCCACTTCTGCGCGCCGGTGCCGTTGCAGGTCCACAGCTGCAGGTGGGTGCCGTCGGCGGCGGAGCCGTTGGGGGAGTCCAGGCACTTGCCGGAGCCGGGGTTCTGCAGGTCGTTGCCGGAGCGGTGGACCCACTGCTGGGCGCTGGTGCCGTTGCAGGTGTAGAGCTGGATGACGGCGCCGTCGTCGTGCGAGGCGGCGGCGACGTCCAGGCACTTGCCGAGGGCGCGGACGGTGCCGTCGGTGCCCACCGTCCACTGCTGGGCGGCGTTGCCGGTGCAGTTGTGCAGCTGGATCGGGGTGCTGTCGGCGCTGGAGCCGCCCGCCACGTCCACGCACATGCCGCCGGGGCCGGTGATCCGCCCGGTGTAGCTGCCGCCGGTGCTGCCGCCCCAGGTGGTGGTGTGGACGTAGTCGACGGTCATGGTCTGCGGGTAGGTCGAGGAGCCGTCGGGGCTGCCGGGCCAGTCGCCGCCGACCGCGAGGTTGAGGATCACGAAGAACGGGTGGTCGAACACCCAGCGGTTGCCGCCCAGGTCGGCGGGGGTGCGGGTCTGGTAGGCGGTGCCGTCCACGGACCAGGTGATGGCGGTGGGGCTCCAGTCGACCGCGAAGGTGTGGAAGGCGTCGGCGAAGGACTGCCCGGCGGGCAGGCTGTACGGGGCGCCGATGCCGGCCGCTCCGGAGTAGCCGGGGCCGTGGATGGTGCCGTGCACGGTGCCGGGCTCGCGGCCGATGTTCTCCATGATGTCGAGCTCGCCGCTGGTGGGCCAGCCGACGGTGCCGAGGTCGTTGCCGAGCATCCAGAACGCGGGCCAGATGCCCTGCCCGCGCGGGATCTTGATCCGGGACTCGAAGTGCCCGTACGCCTGGCTGAAGGTGCGGGAGGTGTTCAGCCGGGCCGAGGTGTACTGGCAGGTGCCGTACCAGCAGGACAGGCCGGGGTCGGTGCTGCGCTTGGCGGTGATCACCAGGTGGCCCTGGCCGTCCAGCGCGGCGTTCGCGGCGCCCGCCGTGTAGTACTGCAGTTCGTGGTTGCCGTTGCCCGAACCGCCGGTCTCCATCGTCCACTTGGCGGGGTCGACGGCGGAGCCGGCCGGTCCGTCGAAGTCGTCGTTCCAGGTGCCGGCGGCCACCGGTGCGGCGGCGAGCGGGGTGGCGGCGGTGCCGGCGGTGGAGGTGGAGCCGAACGGGGCGGCGGTCATCAGGGCGGTGGCGAGCAGGAGCACGAATCCGCCGAGGGGCCAACGGCGCGTGCGTGGGGCAGCAGCCATGGAGGAATCCTTTGCTTGAGAGCGCTCTCTTCGGCGGGGCGCCTCCGCCGGTGGATCTGAATGGTACGGACCCGATATCGGCATGGCAATGTCAAAGAACGGCTGATTTTTCGGACCTTTGGCCGCAACTCGCCTTCAGTTCTTGGCGGCTGATGCCGAATCGGTCGTCCGGGGCCTGTGAGAGCGCTCTCTCGACGGTGGGGCAGTCCGGTCCGGCGTGCACTGGGCGGCGGGCCGGAGGGCATGTAAGGTAACCCTTGCCTAACTAATCGGGGTGGCGGGGCGAGGGCGGGAGACACGTGGTGGCCGAGCTGGGCGCGCGAACCTCGGACCGGGGGCCGGACCTGCTGTCCTGCCTGGCGGGTCTGCGGGCCCACCGGGGCGCGACGGTGGTGCTGAAGTTCGGCGGGAACGCCATGGTGGACCGGGAGTTGAAGGAGTCCTTCGCCCGTTCCGCGGTGCTGCTGCGCTACGCCGGACTGCGGCCCGTGGTGGTGCACGGCGGCGGCCCGCAGATCGACGCGCACCTGCGCCGGATCGGCCTGCGGGCCCCCTTCGCGGGCGGGCTGCGGGTGACCACGCCCGAAGTGGCGGACGAGGTCCGGATGGTGCTGGCCGGGCAGGTGCAGCGCGAACTGGTCGGCCTGATCAACGCGCACGGCCCGTTCGCGGTCGGCCTGACCGGCGAGGACGCGGGCACCCTGGCCGCCGTCAAGCGCTGGGGCCGGGCGGACGGGCGGCGGGTCGACCTCGGCCGGGTCGGCGAGGTCGCCGAGGTGCGCACCGGACTGCTGGCGGCGCTGCTCGCGGACGGCCGGATCCCGGTGCTGTCCTCGATCGCGCCCGCCGCCGACCGCTCCGACGGCGCCGTCTACAACGTGAACGCCGACACGGCCGCCGCCGCGGTGGCCGGTGCGCTCGGCGCCGACTCCCTGCTGATGCTCACCGACGTGCCCGGCCTGTACCGGAGTTGGCCGCCGCAGGGCCCGCCGGTCGAGCAGCTGGACGCGGACGGACTGGCCCGGATGCTGCCCGCTCTGGCCGGCGGCATGGCGCCCAAGGCGGCGGCCTGCCTGGCGGCGCTGCGCGCCGGGGTCGGCGAGGTGCGGATGCTGGACGGGCGGGTGCCCGGCGCGGTGCTGCGCGCGTTCGGCCCGGACGCGCCCGGGACCCGGGTGGTGGCGGGTGCGGCCTCCGGTGGCCCGGCTTCCGGCGGTGTGGCTTCCGGTGGCCCGGCCTCCGGCGGCGCGGCGTCCGGCGGCCCGGTGGACGAGGGCGCGCTGCTCGCCCTCCGGTAGCGCGTCCGGGAGGCGGGCCGACCGGTCGTTCGGGCCGCTGCTCCGGGCGTGGTCCGGCTCGTCGCGCCAAAGGTGCTGGCCGCAGTGCGGGCTGAACTTGACTCAGCTGCCCGCGATGAGAGAAGTTAGGTAAGCCTTACCAAAGTAAATGGGGGCGCGGGCCTGCCCGTCCCTGCCGCACCGGTACCCGGAAGAGGGAAAGGACGCGCATGTCGCTGGAGAACGAGGCGGTCCGCACGGACGGGGACGCCGACGACCTGATCGGCATCGGCTTCGGCCCCGCCAACCTCGCCCTCGCGATCGCGGTCGACGACCACAACCGGGCCGGCGCCGAACCCCCGCTGCGGGTCAACTTCCTGGAGCGCCAAGAGGGTTTCGGCTGGCACCGGGGCATGCTGCTGGACGGCGCGACCATGCAGGTGTCCTTCCTGAAGGACCTGGTCACCCAGCGCGACCCGCGCAGCCGCTTCACCTTCCTGACCTACCTCCAGGAACACGGCCGGCTCGCCGACTTCATCAACCTGAAGACCTTCTACCCGACCCGGCTGGAGTTCCACGACTACTTCGAGTGGTGCGCCGCCGAGTTCGCCGACCGGGTCGGCTACGGCCGCACCGTCACCGGCATCCACCCGGTCACCGGCCCCGACGGCCGGACCGAACGGGTCGAGGTGGTCTCCGAGGCGCTCGGCGGCGGCGCCCGGCAGGTGCGCGCGGCCCGCAACATCGCGATCGGCACCGGGCTCACCCCCCGGCTGCCCGAAGGCGTCCGGACCGGCCCGCACCTCTGGCACACCAGCGAACTACTGCTGCGCGCACCCGAGTTGGCGCAGCAGCCGCTGCGGTACCGGCGGATCGCGGTGGTCGGCGCCGGCCAGTCCGCCGCCGAGGCCGTCGAGTACCTGCACCGCACCTTCCCCGGGGCGGAGATCTGCGCCGTCCTCTCCCGGTACGGCTACAGCCCCGCCGACGACAGCCCGTTCGCGAACCGGATCTTCGACCCGGCCGCCGTGGACGAGTTCCACGCCGCCCCCGAGGCCGCCAGGCAGACCCTGCTGACCCAGCACGCCAACACCAACTACTCCGTCGTGGACGGCGAGTTGATCGAGGCGCTGTACCGCACCGCCTACCAGGAGAAGGTCGCCGGACAGGAACGCCTGCGAGTCCTGAACGCCACCCGGCTGACCGCCGCCGAAGAGGTCGCCGACGGGGCCCGGGCGCACGTCCGCTCGCTCACCACCGGCCGCGAACAGGTGCTGGAGTGCGACGCGGTGGTGCTCGCCACCGGCTACACCCACCTCGACCCGCGCCGGCTGCTCGGCGAGCGGCTCGCCGCCGCCTGCCGCACCGACGGACAGGGCCGGCTGCGGGTCGACCGGGACCACCGGGTGCTCACCGACGAGAGCCTCGACGTCGGCCTCTACCTGCAGGGCGGGACCGAGCACACCCACGGCATCACCTCCTCGCTGCTGTCCACGCTGGCCGTGCGCTCCGGCGAGATCCGCGACTCGATGCTGCTGCGCCGGACCGCCCGCGAGCTGCGGGCCCGGGTCGCCATCGGCTGACCGGCCACCGGCCGACCGACCGCCCACTCACGAACGGACCCACCGACATGACCGCCGCCCCCGGCTTCGACCCCGACACGCTGCGCGCCGAGATCGCCGAACTGCTCGGCGAGCGCCCCGAGGACGTCCGCGACGAGGACGACCTGCGCGACCTCGGCCTGGACTCGATGCGGGTGATGCACCTGGTCGAGACCTGGCGGGCGCGCGGCGCCCGGGTCGAGTTCGCCGACCTCACCGACCTCGGCACCGCGCCCACCCTGCTCGCCTGGTCCGCGTACCTGAACCGGGCCTGAACCGGGCCTGATTCGGGCCTGATTCGGGTTCGTACCGGGCCCGACCGATCCTGACCGGACCCCGCCCGGGCCCGAACTCCCCACCGCCGCAACGACCCACGGAGAACCATGAACACCCGCGCCCTGACCTCCCGCACCGCCAGAGCGTTCGCCGCGGCCGCCGCCGTCGCGCTCGCCGCCACGGCCTGCGGCTCCAGCGGCGACAGCGAGGACGCCGCCCCGGCCGCCTCCGGCGCCGTCAACACCGGCGGCCCCGTCACCGTCGAGGCCAGCAACGGCAAGATCACCGTCCCGGCCGGGGTGCAGCGGATCGTCAGCATCTCCTACGCCACCGGCGCGCTGCTCGACCTCGGCGTGCAGCCCGTCGGCACCAGCACCATCGACGAGAACAACCCGATGGAGCTGCTGCCCGCGCAGACCGAGGCCGCGAAGAAGATCGAGCCGATCGGCTCCGGCATCGAGATCAACATCGAGAAGGTCGCCTCGCTGCGCCCCGACCTGATCATCGTCGAGGGCGCCACCGCCTTCGACTGGGGCGTCAGCAAGCTCGAAGGCATCGCCCCCACCCTGTACTTCGGCATCGACAAGCCCGTCGACCTGCTGAACGCCCAGGAGAAGATCGCCACCGCGGTCGGCAAGCAGGCGGAGTTCGCGAAGCTCAAGTCCGACTACGAGACCAAGGCCGCCAAGATCAAGGCCGACTACGCGGACCAGCTCAACTCCACCAAGTGGACCATCGCCTCCTCCTACGGCGGCGGCGAGTTCCTGGTCGACACCGCGACCTCCTGGGTCGGCCGGGTGCTCGCCGACGCGGGCGCGCGGTTCTCCCAGGCGTCCGCCGACACCACCGACCACGAGGTCACCTACTCGGTGGAGAAGCTCGACGTGCTCGCCGACGCCGACGTCATCCTGATCCCGAGGACGGCGGCCACCGGCGAGGTGCCGCAGGACACCAGGGACCTGGACAAGCAGCCGTCCTGGCAGAACCTCAAGGCGGTCAAGGCCGGCAAGGTCGTCCCGCTGACGTACGCCACCACCGACCGGTACGGCACCTCCATCGACGTGCTCGACCAGATCGAGACCGTCCTCAAGGGCCGGTAGGCCCACCCCCGTCGGGCGGACCGCGGCGGCAGCGGTCCGCCCGACGCACCTCCGAACCCGTTTTTCGCACCACACCGCGGCCCGCGCCCACTCCGGGCCCGGCGGCCGCCGACACCGGGAAGGGCCGGACCATGGCTGGCACCACGACCACGCAGGCCGAGCACGGCGAGCGGCAGGAGCTGACGGCGGCCCAGGCCGGCGTCCTGGCCGCACAACGGATCGACCCCGGCAGCCCCGCCCACAACGTCGGCCAGTACGTCCGGATCGACGGCCCGCTCCAGCCCGAACTGCTCGAAGCCGCGCTCGCCCGCACCCTCGCCGAGGCCGACGGCCTGCACCTGACGGTGCACCCGAACGGCGAAAGCGCCAGCAACCACCGCTTCGAACCCGGCAGTTGGACGCTCGCCCGGCTCGACACCCGCGGCGCCACCGACCCCGAACGGGCCGCCGTCGACCTGGTGCGCGAGCAGCTCGCCCGCCCCGCCGACCTCTCCGGCGACCCCCTGCACGGCGCCCTGCTGGTCCGCACCGGGCCGGAGCGCCACCTGTGGTTCCAGTGGTTCCACCACCTGGTGATCGACGGCTACGGCGTCACCCTGTTCACCCGCCGGGTCGCCGAGGCGTACACCGCGCTCGCCGCCGGAGCCGACGTCCCGGACAGCCCGCTGCGCCCCGCCGCCGTCCTGCGCGAAGCCGAACGCGCCTACCTGGACGGCGAGTCGGCCGACGACGACGCCCGCTGGTGGCAGCAGCGGTACGCCGACCGCCCGCAGGTCCGCTCGCTCACCGAGCAGCAGGCCGCCGCCGCCCCCGCCGCGCTCCGCCACCGGATCACCCTCGACGCCGCCCGCACCGCCCCCGTGCTCGCCGCCGCCAAGGCCGCCCGCACCACCTGGGCCGAGGCCGCGCACGCCGCCCTCGCCGCCTACCTGCACCGGATGACCGGCACCGCCGACCCCGTCCTCGGCATGCACCTGATGGCCCGCACCGCCCCCGGCACCCCGCGGGTGGTCGGCATGGCCGTCAACATCCTGCCGCTGCGGCTGGCCGTCGACCCCGCCGACGGCTTCGACACCCTGCTGCGCCGCTCCGCCGCCGAACTCAAGGACGTCCGCCGCCACCAGCTGCACCGCGGCGAGGAACTGCGCCGCGCCCTCGGCCTGGTCGGCACCGACGAACGGCTGTACGGCCCGCTGCTCAACATCAAGCCCTTCGACCTCGACCTGGACTTCGCCGGCAGCCCCGGCCACACCGTCAACCTCGCCGCCGGCCCGGTCGAGGACCTCTCGCTGTCCGTCGCCAAGACCCCCGACCACCGCCTGCAGTTGGAGTTCGACGCCAACCCGCGCCTGTACACCGAGGCCGAACTCGCCCTGCACGCCCACCGGTTCACTGCCCTGCTGGAACGGCTCGCCGCCGAGCCGGACCGCCCGCTCGGCGAACTCGACCTGCTGGCCGAACAGGAGCGCGCGGACGTGCTGGAGCGGTGGAACGCCACCGGGCACGACGTCCCGCCCGGCACCCTGGTCGACCGGATCGCCGACCGGGCCGCCCGCACCCCGGACGCGGTGGCGGTCGCCGCCCCGGACGGCGAACTGACGTACCGTCAACTGTGGCAGCGGGCGGGCGAACTGGCCCGCGAGCTGGCAGCCGACGGGGCCGGGCCGGACGCCGTGGTCGCCGTCGCCGTGCCGCGCTCCACCGCGCTGATGGTCGCCCTGCTCGGCGTGCTGCGGGCCGGCGCCGCCTACCTGCCGCTGGACACCGACCACCCGGCCGAACGCCTCGCCGGCATGATCGAGGACGCCGACCCGGTCCGCGTCCTCACCGTCGGCGCGGTCCTGGGCCGGCTGCCGGAGCGGGCCGCCGCCCGCGCCCTGCTGCTCGACGGCACGCGGGCGGACCGGGCGCGGGCGGACCGGGCGGTGCGCGCCGAACCGGTGCCCGCCGGGCCCGACCACGCCGCGTACGTCATCTTCACCTCCGGCTCCACCGGCCGCCCCAAGGGCGTCCTGGTCACCCACCGGGCCATCGTCAACCGCCTGGAGTGGATGCAGCACCGGTACCGGCTCACCGCCGCCGACCGCGTCCTGCAGAAGACCCCCGCCGGGTTCGACGTCTCCGTCTGGGAGTTCTTCTGGGCCCTGTGCGAAGGCGCCACCGTCGTCCTCGCCCGCCCCGACGGCCACCGGGAACCCGGCTACCTCGCCGACCTGATCGCCCAACAGGCCGTCACCGCCCTGCACTTCGTCCCCTCCATGCTGCGCGCCTTCCTGGAGGAACCCGACCTCGGCACCCGCTGCACCACCCTGCGCCACGCCTTCTGCTCCGGCGAGGCCCTCCCCGCCGACACCGTCGACCGCTGGCACACCGCCCTCCCCGGCGTCCCGCTGCACAACCTGTACGGCCCCACCGAGGCCGCCGTCGACGTCACCCACCACACCACGGCCCCCGGCGCGGGCACCGTCCCGATCGGCCGACCCGTCTGGAACACCCGGCTGTACGTGCTGGACGCCGCACTGCGGCCGTGCCCGGTCGGCGTGCCCGGCGAACTCTACTTGGCGGGCGTCCAGTTGGCCCGCGGCTACCTCGGCCGTCCCGGCCTGACCGCGAGCCGCTTCGTCGCCGACCCGTACGGCGGACCCGGCGAGCGGATGTACCGCACCGGTGACCTGGTCCGCCACCGGCCGGACGGCGCGGTGGAGTACCTGGGCCGCACCGACGACCAGGTGAAGATCCGCGGCTTCCGGATCGAACTCGGCGAGGTCGAGGCCGCCCTCGCCGCGCTCCCCGGGGTGGCCCAGGCGGCGGTGGCGGTGCACCGGATCGGCAGCGGCGCGGCCCAACTGGTCGGGTACGCGGCCCCGCCGCCCGCCGACCCGCAGGCGCTGCGCGACCGGCTGGCGCTCACCCTGCCCGAGTACTTCGTCCCCGCCGTGATCGTCGGCCTGGACACCCTGCCGCTGTCCGTCAACGGCAAGCTCGACCGCAAGGCGCTGCCCGCGCCGACCCCCGGAGCGGCGGGCGCGGGAGCACCGCGCACCGACACCGAACGCATCCTGGCCGCGCTGGTCGCCGAAGTCCTCGGCCTGCCGGTCGAACAGGTCGGCGCGGACGACAACTTCTTCTCGCTCGGCGGCGACTCCATCTCCGCCATCCAACTCGCCAGCCGGGCCCGGCACGCCGGACTCGCCCTCACCCCGCGCACCGTCTTCGACCGGCGCACCGTCGCCCGGATCGCCGGCACGGTCACCCCCGCCGAGGCCGCCGCCCTCGCCCCCGCCGTCGACCGCGACGGCCCGCTGCCCCCCACCCCCATCACCGAGTGGCTCCGCCACCAGGGCGGCCCGATCGGCCGCTTCGCCCAGTCCACCACCCTCACCGTCCCGGCCGGCCTCGACCTGCCACGACTGGTCGCCGCGCTCGACACGCTCACCGAGCACCACGACGCGCTGCGGCTGCGGCTGCACGTGGGGGATGCGGGAGAGCGGGCAACGGGAGAGGGGACGCCGCGCGGGCCGGAGGGGCTCTCGGAGAACGAAGGGGAGGCGCCGCGCGGGCCGGAGGGGGCCGCGGGGGGGAGTGACGCGCTGCGGCTGCGGCTGCACGTGGCAGGTGTCGGCGGGGGCGTGCCGTCGGGCCCGGAGGGTGTCGTGCTGCCGGTCCAGGAGGATGTCGCGCCCTCGGGCCCGGAGGGCGTCGTGCCGTGGACGCTGGAGGTGCGGCCGGTCGGGGCGGCGCCGGCCGCTGCGCGGGTGCGGCACCTGCGAGTCGCCGCCGGGGAGCTGGTGGCGGCGGCGGAGGTCGAGCGGGAGGCGGCGGCGGGACGGCTGGATCCCGCGCGCGGCGTGGTGCTGCAGGCCGTGCACCTGGACGCGGGGGCCGAGCAGGACGGGCTGCTGGTGCTGGTGGTGCACCACCTGGCCGTGGACGGGGTGTCCTGGCGGATCCTGCTGCCGGACCTGCGGGCCGCGTACGAGGGGCGGCCGCTCGCGCCGGTGCCGACCTCGCTGCGGGCCTGGGCGCACGGGCTGGCCGAGGCCGCCGCGAGCCCGGCCGTACGGGCCGAACTCCCTTACTGGCGCGCGCAGTCGGCGCTGCCGCGCGTCCCGCTGCTGGCCGAGCCGCCGCTCGACCCGGGCCGGGACACCGCGGCCCGCACCCGCCGGCTGCGGCTCACCCTGCCCGCCGCGCGCACCTGGCCGCTGCTGACCACCGTCCCGGCCGCCCGCCGGGCCGGGGTGGACCACGTGCTGCTGGCCGGGCTCGCGCTCGCGGTCCGGGAGCGCCGCCGCGCCCTGCACGGGACGGCCGCCGCCGACGGGCTGCTGCTGCGGCTGGAGGGCCACGGCCGGGAGGACCAGCTGGTGCCCGGGGCGGACACCTCGCGCACCGTCGGCTGGCTGACCAGCGAGTTCCCGCTGCACCTGGACCTGGCCGAACTGACCGGGCCGGGCGCCGCGCTGTCCGGGGTGAAGGAGCGGCTGCGGGCGCTGCCGAACGCGGGCACCGGCTGGGGCCTGCTGCGCCACCCGGACACCGCCGGGGTGCTGGCGGACGCGCCCGAACCCCCGCTGCTGTTCAACTACCTGGGGCGGTTCGAGTCCGGCGGCGAGCCCTGGACGCCCGCCCCCGGCGCGGGCGACGCGATCACCGCCACCACCGACCCGGAGCGGCCCTGCGGGCACGCCCTGGAGATCGGCGCGTTCGTCCACGAGCGGGCCGAAGGACCCGAGCTGACCGTCCAACTGACTTGGCCCGAGGCGCTGTTCGGCGAACCGGAGATCCGCGCACTGGCCGCCGAGTGGTTCGACCGGCTGGACGGACTGGCCCGCTGGGCGGCCCGCCCGGACGCCGCCGCGCTCACCTCGTCCGACGTGCCGCTGGCCGCCGTCACCCAGTCCGACCTGGACGCCCTGGCGGCCCGCCACCCGGGCCTCGACGAGGTGCTGCCGCTCTCCCCGCTCCAGGAGGGCCTGCTGTTCCACGACCGGATGCTGCCGCCCGGCGACGACGCCACCTACACCTCGCTGACCTCGCTCGACCTGCACGGCCCGCTGGACCGCGCCGCCCTCGCGCACGCGGTGGAGACCGCGGTGGGGCGGCACGGCGCGCTGCGCGCCGCCTTCACCCTGACCGCCGCCGGGGAGCCCGTGCAGGCCCTCGTCCCCGGGGTCCGCGTCCCGTGGAGCACCCACGACCTGTCCGGGCTCGACGAGCGGCGGCAGGCCGCCGAGGCCGCCCGGATCGAGGACGCCGAGGCCGCCCGCCGCTTCGACCTGGCCCGGCCGCCGCTGGTGCGCTGCGCGCTGCTGGTGCTCGGCCCCGAACGGCACCGGCTGCTGCTGACCCGGCACCACATCGTGATGGACGGCTGGTCCACGCCGGTGCTGCTGCGCGAGGTGCTCGCCGTCCACGCGGGCGCCGCGCTGCCCGCCGCGCCGCGCTGGGCCGACCACCTGGCCCACCTCGCCGCCCGCGACACCGCCGCCGACACCGCCGCCTGGCGCGACGCGCTGGCCGGACTGGACGGCCCGACCCTGCTGGCCGACGCCCTCGGCGCCCCCGGCGGCGAAAGCACCGAAGCCGCACGGGAGTTGGAGCTGCCGATCCCCGCCGGGACGGCCGCCGCGCTCACCGCCACCGCGCGCCGCCACGGCCTGACCCTGAACACCCTGGTGCAGGGCGCCTGGGCGATCCTGCTGGGCCGGCTCACCGGCCGCACCGACGTGGTGTTCGGCGCCACCGTCTCCGGCCGCCCCGGCGAACTCCCGGGCGTGGAAGCCGCCGTGGGCCTGTTCAGCAACACCGTCCCGGTCCGCTTCACCCTCGACGAGGACGAGCCGGCCGCCGCCGCGCTGGCCCGGCTCCAGCAGGCGCAGTCCGCGCTGCTCGACCACCAGTACCTGGGCCTGGCCCAGATCCAGGCCGCCGCCGGACACGGCACCCTGTTCGACACCCTGCTGGTGTTCGAGAACTACCCCGTGCAGCCCGGCGAGTTGACCTCCGGAGCGCTGCGGGTCGGGGCGATCGGCAACCGCGGCGCCACCCACTACCCGCTGACCGTGCTCACCCTCCCCGGTGAGCACCCGCAACTGACCGTCGAGTACCGCCCCGACGCCTTCACCCCCGCCCGGGCCGCCGCCGTCGGCGCCCGCCTGCTGCGCCTGCTCACCGCGATCGCCGCCGAACCCGACACCCCCGTCGGCCGGTTGGACGTCCTGACCGCCGAGGAGCGGCACACCGTGCTGACCGGCTGGAACGCCACCGACCGCCCGGTGCCGCCCGGCACCGTGGTCGACGCCTTCCGCGCCGCCGCCGCCGCCCACCCCGGGCGGACCGCCGTCGTCCACGGGGACCAGCGGCTGACGTTCGGCCGGCTCGCCGAGCGGGTCGAGGCGTACGCCCGGCACCTGGCCGCGCTCGGCGCCCGCCCGGACATCGTGGTCGCGCTCGCCCTGCCGCGCTCCGCCGACCTGGTCGCCGCCCTGCTCGGCGTGCTCGCCGCCGGCGCCGCCTACCTGCCGGTCGACCTCGACCACCCGGACGAGCGGATCGCCCTGATGCTCGCCGACGCCACCCCGCTGCTCACCCTCACCACCGCCGAACTCGCCGCCGAACGGCCCGTGCTGGCCGGGGCGGAACTCGGCGCCGTCCCGCTCGCCGCGCTCGGGTCGCCGGCGGCCGAGCCCGTCCGCCCCGAGCCCGTCCGCCCCGAGCCCGGGCACCTCGCGTACGTCATCCACACCTCCGGCTCCACCGGCCGCCCCAAGGGCGTCCAGGTGACGCACCGGGGCCTGGCCAACCTGCTGGAGCACCACGGCGGCACCGTCTTCGCCCGGGCCGCGGCCGCCGCCGGCGGGCGCGTCCTGCGGGCCGCGCACACCGCCTCGTTCTCCTTCGACTCCTCCTGGGAGCAGCTGCTCTGGCTGCTGCTCGGCCACGAACTGCACGTCTACGGCGAGGAGTTGCGCCGCGACCCGCAGGCCCTCGCGGCCCGGCTGCTGGCCGACCGGATCGACACCCTGGACGTCACGCCCTCCTTCGGCGCCCAGCTCGTCGAGTGGGGCCTGCTGGACGACCCGGCGCACCGCCCGCTGCTGTTCCTGGTCGGCGGCGAGGCCGTCGGCGACACCCTGTGGCAGCGGATCCGGGCCACCCCCGGCGTGCTCGGCCACAACTTCTACGGCCCCACCGAGTACACCGTCGACACCCTCGGCGCCGACCTCGCCGACAGCCCCGCCCCGTTCGTCGGCCGCCCGATCGGCAACACCCGCGCCTACGTGCTGGACGCCCGGCTGCGGCCCGTCCCGCCCGGCACGCCCGGCGAACTGTACGTGGCCGGGCCCGGGTTGGCCCGCGGCTACGGCAACCGGCCCGGCCTGACCGCGAGCCGCTTCGTCGCCGACCCGTACGGCCCGCCCGGGGAGCGGATGTACCGCACCGGCGACCTGGTCCGGCACCGTCCCGACGGCAGCCTGGACTACCTGGGCCGGGAGGACGACCAGGTGAAGATCCGCGGCTTCCGGGTCGAACCCGGCGAGGCCGAGGCCGCGCTCGCCGCGCTGCCCGGCGTCGCGCAGGCCGCCGTCGTGGTCCGGCCCGCCCCCGGCGGCGCCAAGCGCCTGGTCGGCTACCTGGTCGCCGCCCCCGGCGCGGACGCCGACCCCGCCGCACTGCGCAAGGCGCTCGGCGAGGCACTGCCCGAGTACCTCGTCCCGGCCGCGCTGGTCGTGCTGCCCGCGCTGCCGCTGAACGTCAACGGCAAGCTGGACCGGCAGGCCCTGCCCGAACCCGGCGCCGACGCGTACCCCGCGCCCGCCGGGACCGCCCCGCGCACCGAGCGGGAGGAACTGGTGTGCCGGGCGTACGCCGAGGTGCTCGGCCTGCCCGCGGTCGGCGTCGACGAGGACTTCTTCGCGCTCGGCGGCCACTCGCTGCTCGCCACCCGGCTGGTCGGCCGGCTGCGCGCGACGCTCGGCACCGAGGTCGCCATCCGCACCCTGTTCGAGACCCGCACCCCCGCCGCGTTCGCCGCCCGTCTCGACGAGGCCGCGGGCCCGGACGCCGCGACCGGCCCGCAGGACGCCGACCGGCCCGCCGCCCGCCCGCGCCCCGAACTGCTCCCGCTCGCCCCCGCGCAGGCCCGGCTCTGGTTCCTGGACCGCCTGCAGGGCCCGTCCACCGCCTACACCATCCCGTGCGCGCTGCGGATCGACGGCGAACTCGACCCCGAGGCGCTGCGGTCGGCCTTCGGCGACGTGCTGGCCCGGCACGAGGCGCTGCGCACCGTCTGCGCCGAGCGGGACGGCCGCCCGTACCAGCGGATCCTCACCCCGGCCGAGGCCGGAGTGCCGTTCGAGCTGCGCGAGGTGGCCGGCCACCGGCTGGACGTCGAGACCGCCACCGCCGGGGCGCACGTCTTCGACCTGACCGGGGAGATCCCGGTGCGCGCCGTCCTGCTCAGCGCCGGGCCGCGCCGCCACGTGCTGAGCGTCGCCCTGCACCACATCGCGGCCGACGAGTGGTCCGAGGGCGTGCTGCTGCGCGACCTGGACGCCGCCTACGCCGCCCGCCGGGCCGGGCGCACGCCCGAACTCCCGCCGCTGCCGCTCCAGTTCGCCGACCACACGCTGTGGCAGGCGGAACGCCCGCTGGCGGCGCAGTCCGCCTACTGGGCCGAGCGGCTGGCCGGGCTGCCCGCCGAACTCGCGCTGCCCGCCGACCGCCCGCGCCCCGCCGAGGCCAGCGGCCGCGGCGGCGCCGTCCGGCTCGCCCTCCCCGACGAACTGCGGGACGCCCTGGCCGAGTTCACCCGCAGCAGCGGCACCACCCCGTTCATGGTGGTGCAGGCCGCCGCCGCCCTGCTGCTCGGCCGGCTCGCCGGCACCGCCGACGTCGCCCTCGGCGCACCCGTCGCCGGACGCGGCGAACCGGACCTCGAACAGCTGGTCGGCTTCTTCGTCAACACCCTGGTGCTCCGCCACGACCTGGGCGGCGAACCGGCGTTCGCCGAACTGGTCGACCGGGCGAAGGAGACCGTGCTCGGCGCGCTCGCCCACCAGGACCTGCCGTTCGACCGGCTGGTCGAACTGGTCAACCCGGAACGGACCCTGGGCCGGCACCCGCTGTTCCAGGTGATGGTGCAGTACCGCAAGGAGGCCGGCGGCCTGGACCACCTGCTCGGCGCCCGCACCGCCCTGCTGCCCGACCCCGTGCACGCCGCCCGCTTCGACCTGGCGTTCACCTTCGTGGAGTCCGCCGACGGCACCCGCACCGACCTGACCGTCATCCACGCCGAGGACCTCTTCGACCGGGCCACCGCCCGCCTGTACGGCGCCCGGCTGCTGCACGTCCTGGAACGGGCCCTCGCCGACCCCGGACAGCCGATCGCCCGGATCGAACCCGTCGCCGCCGAGGAGGCGCGCGGCCTGGCCGGCGCCTGGAACGCCACCGAGATCCCCGTCCGCGAAGGCACCCTGGTCAGCCGGATCGCCGAACGCGTCGCCGCCACCCCGGACGCGGTCGCCGTCGACTACCAGGGCGATGAATTGACGTACCGTCAACTCTGGTCCAAGGCCGGTGGATTGGCCGCCGAACTGACCGCCCACGGCGCCGGGCCGGATACCGTGGTCGGCGTCGCCGTGCCGCGCTCCACCGGGCTGATGGTCGCCCTGCTCGGGGTGCTGCGCTCCGGCGCCGCCTACCTGCCGCTGGACACCGAGTACCCGGCCGAACGCCTCGCCGGCATGGTCGAGGACGCCCGCCCGGTCTGCGTCCTCACCCCGCCCGGCGCGCCCGCCCCCTGGGCGGTGGACGGCGTCCCGGTGCTGCCCGTCGACACCACCGGCCCCGAGGAGGCCGAGGACTCGGCGAGCACCGGGCCCGGGCCCGACCACGCCGCGTACGTCATCTTCACCTCCGGCTCCACCGGCCGCCCCAAGGGCGTCCTGGTCACCCACCGGGCCATCGTCAACCGCCTGGAGTGGATGCGCGAGATGTACGCGGTCGGCGCCGCCGACCGCGTCCTGCAGAAGACCCCCGCCGGGTTCGACGTCTCGGTCTGGGAGTTCTTCCTCCCGCTGACCGTCGGCGCCCGCGTCGTCCTGGCCCGCCCCGGCGCCCACCGCGACCCCGCCGAACTCGCCGCCCTGACCGCCCGCGCCGCCGTCACCACCTGCCACTTCGTGCCGTCCATGCTCGCCGCGTTCACCGCCGCCGCCGAGAACGACGACACGCTGCGCCGCCGGTTCGCCACCGTGCGAAGGGTGTTCTGCTCCGGCGAAGCACTGCCCGCCGCCACCGTCGACCGCTTCCTGGCCCTGTGGCCGCAGATCGAACTGCACAACCTGTACGGCCCCACCGAGGCCGCCGTCGACGTCACCCACCACCGCGCCTGGGCCGGTGCGGGCACCGTCCCGATCGGCCGCCCCGCCTGGAACACCCGGCTGCACGTGCTGGACGCCGCGCTGCGGCCCTGCCCGGTCGGCGTGCCCGGCGAACTCTACTTGGCAGGCGTGCAGTTGGCCCGCGGCTACCTCGGCCGTCCCGGCCTGACCGCGAGCCGCTTCGTCGCCGACCCGTACGGCGGACCCGGCGAGCGGATGTACCGCACCGGCGACCTGGTCCGCCACCGGATCGACGGCAGCGTCGAGTACCTGGGCCGCACCGACGACCAGGTGAAGATCCGCGGCTTCCGGATCGAACTCGGCGAGGTCGAAGCCGCCCTCGCCGCGCTCCCCGGGGTGGCCCAGGCCGCGGTCACGGTACGGCAGACCGCCGGCGGAACGAAGCAACTGGTCGGATACGTGGTGCCCGCCGCGGGCTCCGGCACCACCGGGGCCGCGGCCCGGGCCGCGCTGGCCGCCACCCTGCCCGACCACCTGGTCCCCGCCGTGGTGGTCGAGCTCGCCGCCCTGCCGCTCTCCGTCAACGGCAAGCTCGACCGCAAGGCGCTCCCCGCGCCCGACCGGCACCCGGCCGCCCCCGACCACCGGCCCACCACGACCGTCCCCGCCCAGCGCGGCCCCTCCGCCTTCGCGCGGGTGTTCGCCGAGGTGCTGGGGCTGCCCGAGGTGGGGGAGGAGGAGAACTTCTTCGCGCTGGGTGGCGACAGCATCGTGTCGCTGCAGCTGGTGAGCCGGGCGAAGGCCGCCGGGCTGGCGATCACGACGAAGGACGTGTTCCAGCACCCGACGCCCGCCGCGCTCACCGCCGCGTTCGGTGGCGGCCTCCCGGCGCCCTCCGCCTTCGCGCGGGTGTTCGCCGAGGTGCTGGGGCTGCCCGAGGTGGGGGAGGAGGAGAACTTCTTCGCGCTGGGTGGCGACAGCATCGTGTCGCTGCAGCTGGTGAGCCGGGCGAAGGCCGCCGGGCTGGCGATCACGACGAAGGACGTGTTCCAGCACCCGACGCCCGCCGCGCTCACCGCCGCGTTCGGTGGCGGGGCCCCCGGCGCAAGCGCCCCCGCCCTCACCGCGCCGGTGCCGAGCGCCCCCGCCGAGGGGCCGGTGCCGCTGCTCCCCGTCGTGCACTGGCTGCGCGAACGCGGCGGCGGCGTACGGCGGTTCAACCAGTCCGTGCTGCTCGCCGTCCCCGGCGGGCTCGGCGAGCGGCCGCTGCGGGAGGCGCTCGCCGCCCTGGTCGAGGCCCACCCCGCGCTGCGCACCCGGCTGGACGACACCGACGGCCTGTGGACCCAGGAGACCCTGCCGTCCAGCGCCGATCCCGCCCTGCTGCGCCGCGTCCCCGCCCCCGGCGGCCCCACCGTCGAACAGCTCACCGCCGACGCCGACCGCGCCGCCGACGCCCTCGACCCCGCCGCCGGACGGATGCTGCGCGCCGTCTGGTTCGACGCGGGCGAGCAGGCCGAGGGACGGCTGCTGCTCACCGTCCACCACCTCGCCGTGGACGGCGTCTCCTGGCGGATCCTGCTCCCGCGCCTGGCCGCCGCCCACCGCGACGCCGCCGCCGGACGCCGACCCGCCCTCGCCCCCGAACCCGTCGCCCTCCGCGACTGGGCCGCCCACCTGCACACCCACGCCCAGCAGCGCACCCGCCTCGCCGAGACCGGCTACTGGCGCACCGCGCTCACCGGCCCGCCCGGCCAGCTCGCCGACCTCGCCACCGACCCGGCCCGCGACACCAACGCCACCCTGCGCACCCTGCGCCGCACCCTGCCCGCCGACCGCACCGCCCGACTGCTCGCCGCTGCCGCGGCGACCGCGGCTGACGGCACCGGCACCGGCACCGGCACCGACGAACTGCTGCTCGCCGGACTCGTCCTCGGCCTGGCCCGCACCCGGCCCGGCGCCGCGCCCGCGCTGCAGGTCGACCTGGAGGGCCACGGCCGCGGCGGCCACCCCGGCCACGCGCCCGACCTGTCCGGCACCGTCGGCTGGTTCACCACCGTCCACCCCGTCCGCCTCGACCTCGGCGGACTCGACCTCGCCGCCGCCCCGGACGTCCTGGCCCGGGTCCGGGAGCAGCTGCGGGCCGCCCCCGACAAGGGACTCGGCCACGGCCTGCTGCGCCACCTCAACCCGCAGACCGCCCCGCTGCTGGCCGCCGCGCCGCCGTCCCCGGTGCTGTTCAACTACCGGGGCCGCACCGACCAGGCGGGCCCCGCGCTCGGCGGCTGGCCGCTCGCCCCGGTCGCCGAGCGCGCGGCCGTCGCCGCCGGAGCCGGACCCGACCCGGCCGCGCCCGTGGCCCACCCGCTGGAGGTGGACGCCGTGATCGCCGCCGACCGGGACGGGCGGCCCGAACTCGCGGTCGAACTCGGCTGGCCGCAGGCCCTGGTGACGGACGCCGAAGCGGCCCTGATCGCGGACGCCTGGCTCGCCGCGCTGGACGACCTCGCGACCGCCGGCCCCGACCCCGCCGCCGCTGTCGGCTCCGCAGCCGCAGCCGCAGCCGCAGCCGCAGCCGTGGCCCCGGCCGGCCCGCCGCTGGTCGCCCTCAAGCAGGCCCAACTCGACAAGCTGGAAGCCAAGTTGCGCGGACGGCGGCGCCGATGACCACCCCGCGCACCGTCCCGCCCGAAACCACGGCCCGCCCCGAAGCGCCCACCCGCCCCGAAGCCACCGACCGCACCGACCCCAGGACTGAGAACACCGCGATGAACGACTCCGCCACCCCGCACGACGACCCGCAGGCGACCAGCCCGGCCCCGTCGGACCTGGAGGACGTGTACCCGCTGTCCTCGCTCCAGGAAGGCTTGCTGTTCCACGCGCTCTACGACGACGAGGCCCGGGACGTGTACGTCGTGCAGGCCCACCTCGACCTGGCCGGCCCGGTCGAGCCGTCGCGGCTGGCCGCCGCCGTGGACGCGCTGCTGGTCCGGCACGCCAACCTGCGGGCCGGGTTCTGGTACGAGGACCCGCAGGACGTCCTGCAGTTCGTCCAGCGCACCGTCGAAACCCCGCTGCGCATAGTCGACCTGACGAGCGGTCAGGAAGCGGACGTGCGGCGGGAGATGGACGCGGACTGGCAGCGCCCGTTCGAACTGGACGCGCCGCCGCTGCTGCGCTTCACCCTGCTGCGGCTGGCCGCCGACCGGCACCGGCTGGTGCTGACCTGCCACCACCTGCTGCTGGACGGCTGGTCGATGCCGATCGTGGTGCGCGAACTGCTCGCGCTGTACCGCGGCGAGAGCCTGCCGCCGGTGCGCCCCTACCGCGATCACCTCGCCCTGCTGGCCACCCGCGACACCGCCGCCGCCGAGCGCGCCTGGGCGGCCGCCCTCGCCGGGTTCGACACCCCGCACCCCGTCGCGCCCGGCACGGCCGGGACGCCCGCCGTCGAGCCGGTCCTGCTCACCCGGCAGGCCGGGCCCGAGCTGACCGCCCGGCTGAGCGCCGCCGTCCGCGGCCGGGGCCTGACCCTCGGCAACGTCGCGCACACGCTGTGGGGCGTGCTGCTCGGCGCGCTCACCGGCCGCACCGACACCGTGTTCGGCACCACCGTCTCCGGCCGCCCCGCCGACCTGCCGGGCGCCGAGTCGATGGTCGGCCTGTTCATCAACACCGTCCCCGTCCGGGTCAACCCCGCCCCCGGTGCCACCCTCGCCACGGCTGCCGCCGAAGTCCAGTCCGCACAGGCCGAGTTGATGGAGCACCAGCACCTCGGCCTGGCCGCGATCCAGCGCGCGGCGGGCACCGGCGGGGCGCTGTTCGACACCCTGCTGGTGGTGGAGAACTACCGGGGCGGCGGCGAGCAGCTGAAGACCGCGCTGGCCGCCGCCAGCGGCGACGGCCCGACCGTCACCGCGCTCGGCGCCCGCGACGCCACCCACTACCCGCTCGGCCTGACCCTGCTGCCCGGCGAGGACCTGCGCCTCGAACTCGAGTACCGCCCCGACGCGTTCGACGCCGCGCAGGCCGCCACCGTCCTGGAGCGCTTCCTCGGCCTGGCCGAGGCGTTCGCCGCCGACCCCGACACCCCGCTGGCCCGCCTCGACCTGCTCACCGCCGCCGAACGCGCCGCCCGCCCCGCCACCACCACCGGCCCGGCCCTGCCCGCCGTCCCGCCGCCCGGCGTCGACGACCTGCTGCGCGCCCGCGCCGCCGGGAGTCCCGCCGTCCGCGCCCTGGTCGGCCCCGCCCTCGACGGCACCCGCACCGAGCGCAGCTACGCCGAACTCGACGCCGACACCGACGCGTTGGCCCGCCTGCTGCTGGCCCGCGGCCTGCGCGCCGAACGGATCTGCGCGCTCGCCCTGCCCCGCTCCACCGAGGCGGTCACCGCCCTGCTCGCCGTCCTGCGGGCCGGCGGCGGCTACCTGCCGCTCGACCTCGACCACCCCGACGAGCGGCTCGCCCTGCTGCTGGACGACGCCCGCCCCGCCGTGCTGCTCACCACCCGCGCCGTGCTGGCCCGGCTCCCCGCGCACCCCGCCGGCACCGTCGTGCTGCTCGACGACCCGGCCGTGCGCGCCGAACTCGCCGTCCCCGGCGAGCCGGTGCGCCTGCCCGTGCACCCCGGGCAGGCCGCGTACGTCATCCACACCTCCGGCTCCACCGGCCGCCCCAAGGGCGTCGTGCTCACCCACGCGGGCCTGGCCAACCTGGTCCACGACCACCTCACCCGCGAGTTCGCCACCGCGCTGGCCGCCGCCGGCACCGAACGCCTGCGCGCCCTGCACACCGCCTCGTTCTCCTTCGACTCCTCCTGGGAGCAGCTGATCTGGCTGCTCGGCGGCCACGAACTGCACCTGCTCGGCGAGGACGACCGCCGCGACGCCGAAGCGGTCGTCGCCTACACCCGGGCCGAACGCATCCACGCCCTGGACGTCACCCCCAGCTACGCCCGCCAACTCCTCGACAGCGGGCTGCTGTCGGGCGCGCACCGCCCGCCGGTGCTGCTGCTCGGCGGCGAGGCGCTGCCCGAGGCGATGTGGACCGAACTGCGGGCCGAACTGGCCGCCGTGCCCACCGGCACCGTGCTCAACTACTACGGCCCCACCGAGTTCACCGTGGACGCGCTGGTCGCCGACCTCGCCGACACCCCCGACCCGGCCGTCGGCCGGCCGCTCACCGGCGGCCGCGCCCACGTGCTGGACGCCCTGCTGCGGCCCGTCCCGGACGGTGCGCCGGGCGAACTGTACCTGGCGGGCGTGCAGTTGGCCCGCGGCTACCTGAACCGCCCCGGCCTGACCGCGGGCCGCTTCGTCGCCGACCCGTTCGGCGAACCCGGCACCCGGATGTACCGCACCGGCGACCTGGTGCGCCGCCGCCCCGACGGCACCCTCGACTACCTGGGCCGGGCCGACGACCAGGTGAAGATCCGCGGCCACCGGATCGAACTCGGCGAGATCGAGGCCGAGTTGGCCGCGCACCCGGCCGTCGCGCACAGCGCGGTGCTGGTCCGGCGCGGCCCGGTGGACCGGATCGTCGCCTACCTGGTGCCCGCCGTCCAGGGCGCACTGGACACCGCCGCCGTGCGGGAGGCGCTCGCCGCCCGGCTGCCCGAGTACATGGTGCCCTCCGCCTTCGCCGTCCTGGACGCCCTCCCGCTGACCGTCAACGGCAAGCTCGACCGGGCCGCCCTCCCCGACCACGCCCTCGACTACGCGGGCGCGACCGGCTCGCGCACCGCCGAGACCGCCACCGAGCGCCTGCTGTGCGCGCTGTACGCCGAAGTCCTCGGGCTGCCCGAGGACGCCGCGCTCGGCGCCGAGGACGACTTCTTCCGGCTCGGCGGCGACTCCATCTCCTCCATCCGGCTGATCGGCGCCGCCCGCGCCGAGGGCCTCGCGCTCAGCCCCCGCGACGTCTTCGAACGGCGCACCCCCGCCGCCCTCGCCGCGCTCGCCGACACCCGCGGGGCCGCCCCCGCCCGGCCCCCGCTGCCCGAACTGCCCGCCGCCACCGCGGCCGAACTCGCCGCCGTCCGGGCCGCCGCCCCGCACCTGGAGATCGAGGAGGTCTGGCCGGTCTCCCCGCTCCAGGAGGGCCTGCTGTTCGAGGCCGACTACGACGACGGCACCGTGGACGTCTACACCGCCCGCGACGTCATCACCCTCGACCGCCGCGTCCCGCTGCCCACCCTGCGCGCCGCCGTCGCCGCCGTCCTGGACGCCCACCCCAACCTGCGGGCCGGCTTCCTGCAGACCGGCCCCGAGCGGCCGGTCCAGTTCGTGCCGCGCGCCGTCGACGTCCCGCTCACCGAGACCGACCTGTCCGACCTCACCGAAGCGGAATTCGCCTACCGGCTCGACGAGTTGAAGGCGCAGCAGGCCGCCACCCGGTTCGACCCGGCCGCGCCGCCGCTGCTGCGCCTGGTCTCGGTGCTCGCCCCCGGCGGCGGGCAGCGGATCCTGGTCACCAACCACGCCCTGCTGTGGGACGGCTGGTCCTCCGGCCTGTTCCTGCAGGAGCTGCTGAGCCGCTGCGCGGACCTGCCCGCCCCCGAACCCGGCCTGCCCTACCGGGAGTTCCTGCGTTGGCTGACCGCCCGCGACGCCGACCGGGGCGCCACGGCCTGGCGCGAGGCACTGGCCGGACTGGACGGGCCCACCCTGCTCGCCCCGCAGGCCCGCGAGCGCGCCGGACTGCTGCCGCACTCCGTCACCGCCCGGCTGAGCACCGAACTCACCACCCGGCTGACCGAGTTCACCCGCACCCACGGACTCACCCTGAACACCGTGCTGTCCGGCGCCTGGGCGCTGCTGCTGGCCGGACTCACCAACCGGCAGGACGTGGTGTTCGGCGCCACCGTCTCCGGCCGCCCCGCCGAACTGCCCGGCATCGACGCCACCATCGGCATGTTCCTCAACACCGTCCCGGTCCGGGCCGCCCTGGACGGAGGCGAGGGCGTCGCCGCCTTCCTCGCCCGCCACCAGGCCGAACAGGCCGCCCTGCTGCCGCACCACCAGACCGGCCTCGGCACCATCCAGCGCGGCACCGGCCTCGGCCGGCTCTTCGACACCCTCCAGGTGCTCCGCAACACCCCCGCCGACGCCGCCACCCGCGCCGACCTGCGCGAACGCCTCGGCGTCCGCGAGGTCGAGGACGTCGACGCCGCGCACTTCCCGCTGGTCTTCATCACCAACCCCGGCGCGGCGCTGACCTTCGAGTGGAAGTACCGCCCCGACGTCTTCGACCGCACCGAGGTCGAACGGCACGCCCAACGCCTGATCCAGCTGCTCGACCAGCTCACCGCCGACCCCGACCGCCCCGTCCGCAGCCTGGACGTGCTGACGGCGGGGGAGCGGGCGTTGTTGGGTGAGTGGGCTTCGACGGGGCGGGAGTTGCCGTCGGCGTCGGTGGCGGAGCTGTTGGCGGAGCGGGCGGTTTCGGTGCCGGAGGAGACGGC
>NZ_BAAANS010000045.1:0-71516 GCF_039529925.1 Kitasatospora saccharophila
CTTCCAGGCAGTCACACCGAGCCCGGCCGCCGCAGCGGCATGACCCGATCACTGGGCGTCACCACCCCGGCTTGACAATGCCATTGGGAATCTCCTTCGTGGGGGTGGAACCGGCCTCAACTTAGGCAGATTCGTGTTAGCCGTCAAGATATTGCCAAATATTGTGGTCCCCGGTCCCCCGGCCCGGTCCGGGGTCCTAGGCTGGGCCCGTGATCGACCTCGACCCCGCACCCCGCCCGCAGTCCCTGATGCTCACCTTCTTCGGCGTCCACGTCCTGGGGCGGGACGCGGCCCTGTCCTCCGGCTGCGTCATCGAGATCTTCGAGCGGGTCGGCGTCACCGAGGAGGCGGTGCGCTCCACGCTGACCCGGATGGTCAACCGCGGGCTGCTCGACCGGCACCGGCAGGGGCGCAAGATGTACTTCGGCCTCACCTCCAGGGCCGTCTCCGTCCTCCAGGACGGCCACGACCGGGTCTGGAGCACCGGGGCGGTCAACCGGCACTGGCGGGGGCAGTGGACCCTGGTCGGGTTCTCCCTCCCGGAGGCGTGGCGCCGCCAGCGCCACGACCTGCGTTCCCGGCTGACCTGGGGCGGCTTCGGGCCGCTGCAGAACGGCCTGTGGGTGGCGCCGGGCGAGGTGGACGTCGCCGCGCTGCTCGGCGACCTCGACCTCGACGCCCACCTGCGGGTCTTCCGGGGCACGGTGCTGGCGCCGACCGAGGTCGCACAGGTGGTGGAGTCCGCCTTCGACACCGAGGCCATCGCCGCCGGCTACCGCGCGTTCCTGGCCCGCTGGAGCGGCCCAGCGACCGAACCCGACGACCCCCTGAGCCGCCAACTCCTGCTCCACACCGACTGGCTGGAGCTCGTCCGGCGGGATCCCCACCTGCCCGCCGAGCACCTCCCGGCCGACTGGCCGGCGATCCGGGCCGAGGAGCTGTTCCGCACCATCGCCCGGCAGGTCGCCGCCGCCGCGGGCCAGGAGGCCGCCCGACTGATGGACGTCCTGCGCACCGGGTGAGCGCTCACAGGTCGAGCACGAGCCGCTCCCCCAGGCAGCGCGAGACGCAGACCATCATGCTGGCCGACTCCGCCCGCTCCGCCTCGGTGAGCAGCGCGTCCCGGTGCTCGGGGCGCCCGTCCAGGACGTCGGTCTCGCACGTCCCGCAGGTGCCCTGCTCGCAGGAGTAGAGGACCTCGACGCCCGCGCCCCGCACGGTGTCGAGCACCGAGGCGTCCGCCGGGACGGTCAGGGTGAGCCCGGACCGGGCCAGCACCACGGTGAAGGCCCGGTCCGGCCCGGCCCCGGCCGGCTCGCGCGGCTGGAACCGCTCGACCCGGGCGGGCGGCCGGCCGGTGCGCTCGCGGTGCCGTTCGACGGCCTCCAGCAGCGGGCGGGGGCCGCAGCAGTAGACCTCGGCCCGTTCGTCCAGCGCGTCGAGGTGGGCGGCCAGGTCGGGCCGGCCCGCCTCGTCCCGGGGGTGGAGCAGGACGCGCGGCCCGTAGCGGTCGGCGAGCTGCCCGGCGAAGGCCATCGAGGAGCGGGAGCGGCCGGCGTAGAGCAGGCTCCAGTCGGCGCCGGCCGCCTCGGCCGCGGCGAGCATCGGCACCAGCGGGGTGATCCCGATGCCGCCCGCGACGAACAGGTACCGCGGGGCGGGCAGCAGCGCGAAGTGGTTGCGCGGGCCCCGCGCCCGGACGGCCGCGCCCCGGTGGAGCGTGTCGTGGACGCGGACCGAGCCGCCGCGCCCGCCGGCCTCGCGCAGCACGGCGACGGTCCAGGCGGCGCTCTCGGCCGGGTCGCCGCACAGCGAGTACTGGCGCTCCAGCCCGCCGCCGAGCAGCAGGTCGAGGTGGGCGCCGGGCGTCCAGCCGGGCAGCGGGCCGCCGTCGGGGCGGGCCAGGGTGAGCGAGACGACGCCCTCGGCCTCGTCCCGGCGGCCGGTGACGACCAGGTCCAGGGTCGGTTCGGGCGCGGTCACGGCCGTCCTCCTTCCGGCGGCGGGGCGGCGTGCCGGGGGTGGTCGAGCAGCCAGGCCCACACCGTGACCGGGTCCGGCTGGGTGGAGCGCGCGCCGCAGAAGCAGCGGGCGTCCAGCACGTCGCCGCCGGGCAGCCAGTCGACGCGGTACACCCGGCGTTCGGGGGCGGCGCTCACGCGTCGGCCCGGCCGGTGCCCGCGGCGGCCAGTGCGGCGAGGATCCGGCGGGCGGCCAGCGCGCCGGTGTCGATGTTGATGCTGAGCTCCTGGTAGGGGCCGGGCTCGGTGTCCAGGGCGCGCTGGAGCAGGTTGAGGGCGTCCACGTCCTGCATCACCACGGTGTGGTTGAAGTCCCGCAGGAACGCGGTGACCTCCTCGTCGCCGACCGCGAAGTCCCGCGAGACGGCCCAGAAGTCGTAGACCTTGCCGGGTGCGGACGGGGTGATCGCGTAGGTGATCTCGGTGCGGAAGACGGGCGCGGACCGCCCGACCGGGGTGATCCGGCTGTGCAGCAGGTACAGGCAGGGGGCGAAGTACTCGATGTCCTGGAGCCGGCTGATCCGGCCCTCGATGCCGGTGGAGCGGGCGTAGAACGGCGGGCACTCGGCGTCGGCCATGTGCCGCGAGACCCGGACGACGCCGGCCTCCTCGTCCACCTCGGTGGTGATCGGGGTGGCGGCCACCTCGGGGGTGCCGATGTAGCCGCCGTGCAGGTACGTCTCGTGCGAGAGGTCGAGCAGGTTGTCCACCAGCAGGCCGTAGTCGGCGTCGATCGGCTCCATGCCGCGCACGGTGGTCATCGCCGGGTCGACCAGGTGCGGGGCGCGCGGGACGCGGGAGGCGTCGGCGGCGGCCGGGTCGCCCACCCAGATCCACACCAGCGAGTCCTGCTCGACGACGGGGTAGGACGCGACCCGCGCGGTGCGCGGCACCCGGGTCTGGCCGGGGACGGACACGCAGGCGCCGGCCCGGTCGTAGGTGAAGCCGTGGTAGCCGCACATGATGCTGTCGCCCTCGCGGCGGCTCTCGGAGAGCGGGAAGCGGCGGTGCACGCAGCGGTCCGCCAGCGCGATCGCCCGGCCGTCCTCCCGCGAGCGGTAGAGCACCACGGGCTCGCCGAGGATCGTGCGGCCGAGCAGGTCGTCGCCGACCTCGGTCGTGTACGCGGCGACGTACCACTGGTTGCGGGCGAACTGTGTCATGGGGGCCGTCCCTGAATGGGTGGGGTTTCAGCGGGATGCGACGAGGCTCCCAGCGCCCCCCGCGGACCGACAACGGGACTTCCGTCAGGCGAAAGGCACCGCACGGACCACCACCGCGCGGTCCGCCACCGCGCGGCCCGCCACCGGGGCCCGTCCGGCCGTGCGCGCGTCGCTCCGGCGCGCCGGAGCCGTCAGGCGAGCCCCAGCGCCCGGGAGATGCCGCGCGCCGCGAGCCGCACGGCGGGGGCGAGCGCGGCGGCGCTGCCCTGGGCGCGCACGACCACGGAGACCGCCGCGACCACCGCGCCGTCGCCGCCGCGGACCGGGGCCGCCACCGACAGCGCGTCCTCGGTGACCTGGCGGTCGCTGACCGCCAGCCCGGTGGTGCGCACCTCGGCCAGCAGCCGCCGCAGCCGCTCCGGGTCGGTCACCGTCCAGGGGGTGAAGGCGGCGAGGGCGGCCGCCAGGTACGCCTCCTGGAAGGCCGCCGGGGCGTGCGCGAGCAGGGCCAGGCCGACGCCGGTGGCGTGCAGCGGCCAGTGCGTGCCGGGCCGGATGTGCACGCCGACCGAGGAACGGCCGGCCAGGCGGTCCACGTAGACCGCGTCGCCGCCCTCCCGGACGGCCAGTTGCACGTTCTCGCGGGTCGCCTCGTACAGGTCCTCCAGGAACGGCAGGGCCGCCTCGCGCAGCACCGGCCCGCGCGGGGCGAGCGTGCCGAGTTCGAACAGGCGCAGGCCGACGTGGTAGACGCCGTCGGCGTCGCGCTCCAGCGCGCCCCAGGCGGTGAGCTCGGACAGCAGCCGGTGCGCGGTGGGCAGCGAGAGCCCGGCGCGGCGGCCGACCTCGGTGAGCGTCAGGGCGGGGGCCGCCCGGTCGAAGGCGGCCAGCACGGACAGCAGCCGTCCGGCGGCGTTGGTGGCCGGGGTCTGGAAGGTCATGGGCGCGACCGTAGGGCATCGAGCGGTGCACGAACAGGGGTGGGCGCGGTGGGCGCGACCAGTGCGGATGCGCTCGGCCGCCGGCCCGGCGGCGCCGCGGGGCGGCTCCCGCTCCCGGGCGGACGCCAACTCGCTCTGGTTTACCGCCTCTTGACGTGCCCGCTGCCCGGCTGGCTTCATTGGGGCGGATGGGAGCGCTCCCACCCCCATGGGAGCGCCCACCCCACGCATCCCCTCCCCCCACAGGAAGGCTCCCACCCGTGCCTCCGATCACCTCAGGCCGCGGGCTGCCCCGCCGCGCGGCCGCCGTGCTGACCGGTCTGACCCTGCTCGCGGGCGGCGTCACCGCCACCGCGCTCGCCCCGGCCGGCGCGGCCACCGTCAGCGCGGCCGCCGTCGGCGCGCCCGCCGACTTCCCGGTCCGGGTCAACCAGCTCGGCTACCTGCCGGACGGCCCCAAGCGGGCCACCGTGGTCAGCTCGGCGACCGCCCCGCTCGCCTGGCAGCTGCGCGACTCCTCCGGCGCGCAGGTCGCGGCCGGCAGCACCACCGTGCACGGCGCCGACCAGGCGTCCGGCCAGTCCACCCACCTGGTGGACTTCGGCGCGTACACCGGCACCGGCAGCGGCTTCACGCTGGTCGTCGGCAACCTGGCCAGCCACCCGTTCGACATCTCGGCCTCGCTGTACGACGGGCTGCGCGCCGACAGCCTGAACTTCTTCTACCAGCAGCGCAGCGGCATCGCGATCGACGCGAACCTGGCCGGCGGCAGCGCGTACGCCCGCCCCGCCGGGCACCTGGGGGTGGCGCCGAACAAGGGCGACACCAGCGTGCCGTGCCAGGCCGGGGTGTGCGACTACCGGCAGGACGTGCGCGGCGGCTGGTACGACGCCGGCGACCAGGGCAAGTACGTGGTCAACGGCGGCATCGCGACCTGGGAGCTGGTCAACTCCTTCGAGCGGGCCCGCCGTTCGGGCGGGGACGCGGCCCTCGGCGACTCCACGCTGCGGGTGCCCGAGCGCGGCAACGGCGTGCCGGACGTGCTGGACGAGGCCCGCTGGGAGCTGGACTTCCTGCTGCGGATGCAGGTACCGGACGGCAAGCCGATGGCCGGGATGGCCTTCCACAAGATCCACGACGCGCAGTGGACCGGCCTGCCGACCCGCCCCGACCTGGACGACCAGCAGCGCGAGCTGCACAAGCCGTCGACCGCCGCCACGCTCAACCTGGCCGCTACCGCCGCCCAGTGCGCCCGGGTCTACGCGCCGTACGACGCCGCCTTCGCCGCCCGCTGCCTGGACGCGGCCCGCCGCGCCTGGACGGCCGCCAAGGCCAACCCGAACGTGCTCGCCCCGGCCACCGACAGCACCGGCGGCGGCGCCTACGAGGACGCCGACGTCTCCGACGAGTTCTACTGGGCGGCGGCCGAACTCCTCGCCACCACCGGCGAGTCCCAGTACCGGGACGCGGTCACCTCCTCGCCGCTGCACACCAAGCCGGTGGACGCGTTCTGGTGGGGCGGTACCGCGACGCTCGGCCGGATCACCCTGGCCACCGTGCCCGGCGTCGCGCTGCCCGCCGACGACGTGACCCGGCTGCGCGGCCTGCTGACCACGGCCGCCGACGGCTACCTGTCCACCATGAACGGCCAGGGCTACGCGGTGCCGCTCGCCCCCGACGGCTACGTGTGGGGCTCCAACAGCTCGGTCGCCAACAACGCGATGGTGCTGGCCGTCGCCTACGAACTGACCGGCACCGCCCGCTACCGCACCGGCGCGCTGGAGACGATGGACTACCTGCTGGGCCGCAACGCCCTGGACCGCTCCTACGTGAGCGGCTACGGCGAGCGCGCCTCGGAGAACGAGCACCACCGCTTCTGGGCGCACCAGAACGACGCCTCGCTCCCGCACCCGCCGGCCGGCTCCTTCGCGGGCGGCCCCAACTCCGGCCTGCAGGACCCGATCGCCGAGGCCCAGCTGGCGGGCTGCGCCCCGGCGGCCTGCTACGTGGACGACATCGGCTCGTACTCGACCAACGAGGTGGCGATCAACTGGAACGCCTCGCTGGCCTGGCTGGCCTCGTTCGCCGCCGAGCGGCACGCCGCCCCGGTGACGCCCGCCGTCCAGGTGGCCCCGGCGGCGGTGACCGTCCCCGAGGGCGGCTCGGCGTCGGTCGCGGTCAAGCTCTCGGCCGCGCCCGCCCAGAACGTGACGGTGACGGTCACCCGCACCTCGGGGGACGCCGACCTGTCGGCCGCCACCTCCTCGCTGGTCTTCACCCCGGCCAACTGGGCCACCGCGCAGCAGGTTTCGCTGACGGCGGCGCAGGACGCGGACACGCTGGCGGGCAGCGCGGTCTTCACCGCGGCCGGCCCGGGCGTCCAGTCGGCGACCTTCACGGCGACCGAGGCGGACGACGACACCGCGCCGCCGGCGGCCTCCTGCGCGGTGGCGTACAAGGTGGACAGCTCCTGGGGCAACGGGTTCACCGCGACGGTGACGGTGAAGAACACCGGCGCCTCGACCGTCTCCGGCTGGACGCTCGGCTGGAGCTTCGGCGGTGACCAGCGGATCTCCAACGCCTGGAACGCGACGCTCTCCCAGAGCGGCGGCGCCGTGACCGCGCGGGACGCCGGCTGGAACGGCACCCTGGCGCCCGGCGCGAGCGCGAGCTTCGGCTTCCAGGCGACGTACTCCGGCTCCAACGCGACGCCGGCCCGGTTCACCGTGAACGGCGCCGACTGCGCCTGAGCACCGGTCCGGCCGCCCACCCTCGCGGGGTGGGCGGCCGGGCCGTCAAGGCAGCTGGGCGTCAGGGCGTCAGCCCAGCTTCCACTGCTGGTTGCTGCCGCCGCTGCAGCTCCACAGCTGGACGGGCGTGCCGTCGGCGGTGCCCAGCCCGGCCACGTCCAGGCAGAGCCCCGACTGCACGCCGGTGACGGTGCCGTTGGCGTTGACCTGCCACTGCTGGTTGGGCTGGCCGTTGCAGGACCAGACGATCGCCTTGGTGCCGTTGGCGGTGCCCTTGGCCTCGGCGTCCAGGCACAGCGTGGCGCCGCCGACGGTCACGGTCAGCTGGTTCGACGCCGTGCGGGTCCAGGTCTGGTTCGCGGCGCCGTTGCAGGCGGCGATCTGCTGCTGGGTGCCGGCCGCGGTGCTCGGGTCGGTCAGGCACTTGCCCGCGCCGACCGCGCGCAGCGCGCCGGTGCCACCGCCGGAGGGGGCGGCGTCCAGGCCCATGAAGTGGATCGCGTTGGCGGCCATCCCGGCGCCCTGGACCGGCAGTTGGTGTCCGGCGCCGGAGATGGCGTACGCCTCGACCTGGGTGGTGCCGGAGCCGTTGTTGTAGCGGGTCCTGGTCCAGCCGGAGGCGGGGGTGTCGGTGGCCGAGGGCGTCTGGCTCACGCCGAGGACGTCGGTCCACTGCTTGATCTCTTCGCCGAGGTTGTTGTAGTTGAGGATGGTGTCGGCGGTGCCGTGCCACAGCTGCACCCGCGGGCGCGGGCCACTGTAGCCGGGGTAGGCGCCCCGCGCCAGGTTGCCCCACTGCTGCGGGGTCATCGAGACCTGGCCCTGGGCGCAGGCCGAGTTCCAGCCGCGCACCGAGCCGGTGTAGAAGCAGTGCTGGGGCACGCCCATGAACGCCGCACCGGCCTTGAAGACGTCCGGGTAGTCGGCGAGCATCACGTTGGTCATCATGCCGCCGGAGGACTCGCCGGTGACGTACACGGCGTTGGCGTTGCCGCCGTAGTGCTGCTCGGTGTAGGTGATCATCGACATCAGTCCGACCGGGTCGCTGCCGCCGCCCCGGGTCAGCGCCTGGTCGGAGGAGACGTCCCAGCAGCTGCCGCTCGGGTTGGTCGACGGGTAGATGACCAGGAAGCCGTACTGGTCGGCGAGTTGGCCGAAGTCGGTGCTGGAGTACAGGTAGGGGCCGGTGCCCTGGCAGCCGTGCAGGGCGAGCAGGATCGGCGGATTGGGCTTGACCGAGGCCGGCACGTACAGGTGCATGAGCAGGCCGGTCGGGTTGGTGCCGAAGTTCGTGATCTGGGTCAGCGAGGCCGCGGCGGCGCGGGGCGCCGTCTGCAGGTTCAGGCCGAGGGCGAGGGCGAGCACGGCGAGGACGCCGACCAGCCTGGACGCGAACGAGTGGATTCGGGGCATGGTGCCTCTCCGTCGGGAGTGCCAACGGCGTGAAGAGGGTCCGGCGCCACCACGGATGAGCGACCGATGGTACCCGCCGCACGCCGCCGCTGTCGCCGACTGCCCTGTCGGCGGCAGGAGTTGACCGAGGCGCAGCACCCCTTCCACCTGGGGTTCCACCGGACGGCGGCGCCCGCCGCCCGTCGTGAAAGTTGCAGGTCGCGAGGGGCCGGGCCCGCCGTGGGGGCCGGGCCGTCGGCTCTGATCGGCCGCTGCGCGGAGTATTGACAACCCGGGGCGCCTGGTACACATTTCACCGGGGCAACCGTGGAGAAGCGCTCTTTCTCGCAACAATGATTGTTAGCGCTAACAGCATGATCGAGGACCCGGCGCCCACCTCCCCCTCGACCGCTTCTCCCGCCCCGCGCGCCCTGCCGGTCAGGAACGACCCGGCGGGGCACGCGCCCGCACGACCGTCGGCGCGAGGCACCAGGTCTCCCCGGCGCGCACTCTCCTCCCCCACCCAAGGAGAACGATCCGTCATGCCACGGCTCAACGGAAAGACCCGTCTCCGCACCTTCCTGACCCCGGCCGCCTGCACGGCGGTCGGCCTGGTGGCGGTCCTCACCGCCGGCCCCACCGCCCAGGCGGCCGGGGCGACCACGCTCGGCGCCGCGGCGGCCGGCAGCAACCGCTACTTCGGCACCGCGGTCGCCTCGGGCCGCCTCGGCGACTCGACGTACAGCACCATCCTCGACCGGGAATTCAACATGATCACCCCGGAGAACGAGATGAAGTGGGACACGGTCGAACCGTCCCGGGGCTCGTTCAACTTCGGCCCCGGCGACTCGATCGTCAACCACGCCAACGCGCACGGCCAGCGGATGCGCGGCCACACCCTGGTCTGGCACAACCAGCTGCCCGGCTGGGTCAGCTCGATCGGCGACGCCAACACGCTGCGCAGCGTGATGAACAACCACATCACCCAGGAGATGTCCCACTACAAGGGCAAGATCTACGCCTGGGACGTGGTCAACGAGGCCTTCGCCGACAACGGCACCGGCCAGCACCGCAGTTCGGTGTTCCAGAACGTGCTGGGCAACGGCTTCATCGAGGAGGCGTTCCGCACCGCGCGCGGCGTCGACCCCGCGGCCAAGCTCTGCTACAACGACTACAGCATCGAGGACTGGTCCTCCGCCAAGACGCAGGGCGTCTACAACATGGTGAAGGACTTCAAGGCCCGCGGCGTGCCGATCGACTGCGTCGGCTTCCAGAGCCACTTCGGCAGCGGCGGCGCGCCCGCGAGCTTCCGCACCACGCTGTCGAACTTCGCCGCGCTCGGCGTCGACGTCCAGCTCACCGAGCTCGACATCGCCCAGGCCTCCGGCGGCGCGTACGCCAACGCCGTCCAGGCCTGCCTCGACACCGCCCGCTGCACCGGCGTCACGGTCTGGGGCATCCGCGACAGCGACTCCTGGCGCACCGGCGAGAACGCGCTGCTGTTCGACAACAACGGCAACAAGAAGGCCGCCTACACCTCGGTGCTCAACGCCCTGAACGGCAGCAACGGCGGCGGCGGCACCCCGACCGGGGGCATCGTCTCCGGCAACGTGTACGCGCTCACCGACGTGGCGGCCGGGCGCGTCCTGGACGAGCCCTCCGGGCAGAACGGCAACGGCACCCAGCTCCAGGTCTGGGACGCCAACGGCACCGCCGCCAACCAGCACTGGCGGGCCACCCAGAACGGCGACGGCAGCTACACCCTGACCAACACCGCCAGCGGCCGGGTGCTGGACGAGCCCGGCAGCCAGACCGCCAACGGGACGCGGATGCAGGTCTGGGACGCCAACGGCGGCGCCAACCAGCACTGGCGGGCCACCCAGAACGGCGACGGCTCCTACACCCTGGTCAACGTCGCCAGCGGCAAGGCGCTGGAGATCCCCGGCGGCCAGACCGCCAACGGCGCGCCCGTCCAGATCTGGGACTCCAACGGCGGCGCCAACCAGCACTGGGCCTTCCAGTGAGCCCGACCGCCCGGTCGAACCGCTGAACCGCTGAACCGCACCACCGTGCCGGCCCGCTGAGCCGGCCCACCGAGCCGAGCCGCGCCCGCCTCCGGTCCCCGGACCGGGCGCGGCTCCTTCCGGCGGCCCGACCGCGAGTCCGAGCGCACAGGACTGTGAGCGCTCACATCCGGGCCGCGCCCCCACCCCTCCCCCCACCCCGAGGAGATTTCCGTGCACAGCCGAAATCCGAGCCGCAGGCAGCTGTCCGTGCTGCTCACCGCGATGGTCGCGACCGTGGCGGCGCTGGCGGCGATGCTCGTCGCCGGCCCCGCCGCCCAGGCGGCCACCACCGGCGCCCTGAAGAGCACGTCCTCCGGCCGCTGCCTCGACGTGTCGGGCGGCACCCAGACCGACGGCGCGCTGCTGCAGATCTACGACTGCTGGAACGGCACCAACCAGCAGTGGACGCTGACCTCCGCCAACGAGCTGACCGTCTACGGCAACAAGTGCCTGGACGTCCCCAACCACGCGACCGCCGCCGGCACCCGGGTGCAGATCTGGGCCTGTAGCGGCGGCGCGAACCAGCAGTGGCGGTTGAACGCCGACGGCACGGTCGTCGGCGTCGAGTCCGGCCTGTGCCTGGACGTCACCGGCGGCGCCACCGCCAACGGCACCGCCGTGGAGCTGTGGACCTGCAACGGCCGCAGCAACCAGCAGTGGACCGGCCTGGGCACCAGCAGCCCGACCACGCCCCCGTCCACCGGCGGCACCACCTGCCCGCTCCCGTCGACCTACCGGTGGAGCTCCACCGGCGCCCTGGCGCAGCCCGCCAACGGCTGGGCCGCGCTGAAGGACTTCACCGACGTCGTCTACAACGGCAAGCACCTGGTGTACGCCTCGAACGTGAACGGCTCCTCGTACGGCTCGATGGCGTTCGCGCCGTTCACCAACTGGTCCGACATGGCCTCGGCCGCCCAGACCGGGATGGGCCAGGCCGCGGTGGCGCCGACGCTGTTCTACTTCGCGCCGAAGAACGTCTGGATCCTCGCCTACCAGTGGGGCGCCTCGCCGTTCGTCTACCGCACCTCCAGCGACCCGACCAACCCCAACGGCTGGTCCGCGCCGCAGGCGCTGTTCACCGGCAGCATCCCCAACTCCGGTACCGGCCCGATCGACCAGACGCTGATCGCCGACGACCAGAACATGTACCTGTTCTTCGCCGGTGACAACGGCAGCATCTACCGGGCGAGCATGCCGATCGGCAACTTCCCGGGCAACTTCGGCTCCTCGTACACCACGGTGATGACCGACACCGCGAAGAACCTGTTCGAGGCCCCGCAGGTCTACAAGGTCAAGGGCCAGAACCAGTACCTGATGATCGTCGAGGCCCGCGGCGCCAGCGAGCAGCGCTACTTCCGCTCCTTCACCGCCACCAGCCTGAGCGGTTCCTGGACCCCGCAGGCCGCCACCGAGGCCAACCCGTTCGCGGGCAAGGCCAACAGCGGCGCGAGCTGGACCAACGACATCAGCCACGGTGACCTGGTCCGCAACAACCCCGACCAGACCATGACCATCGACCCCTGCAACCTGCAGCTGCTCTACCAGGGCAAGTCGCCCACCGCGTCCGGCAGCTACGACCAGCTCCCCTGGCGCCCGGGCGTGCTGACGCTCCAGCACTGACCCGGCCCGAGCCGCGGTGGGCGCCTCCTGACGGGCGCCCACCGCACGTGGAGGGGCCCCGGCCGTCCGACGGCCGGGGCCCCTTCGCGTGCGGTGGCGGGATCAGTCGCGCGGGCTGAGGTGCAGGATGATGTACTCGTACGCCTGGGAGTTCGGCGACGGGTTGATGTAGGGGTCGTTCTCGTTCGGCCAGCCGGTGAAGTCGGTGTCGTTGTACTCGTACCAGGCCGCGCCGTAGAACACCGGGACGGCGGGGACGTCGTCCGACATGATCTGCTGGAGGGTGTTCAGCGCCGTCTTCTCGGCGTCGGCGTCGCCCGCGTTCTGGAACGCCTTGACGGCGTCGCGGACCTTCGGGGAGTCGTACTTGCTGAAGTCGCCCGCCGCGACCTGGCCGGCCTCGGCGCCCATGCCCGGGTCGAGGACGTACTGCAGGCGCTGGAACGGGGTGCCGCCCTGGCCCCAGTGGACGGCCGCCTCGTAGTTGCCGGTGGTGATCGCGGTGTTCCAGCTGTTGAAGTCGAAGGCGCCGTTGGTGCTGACGTCGAAGCCGAGCGCGTTCAGGTCCTTGGCCATCGCCTGCGCGGTGCACCAGTAGTCGGAGAACGAGTTCGGGTCGATGACGGTGAACTTGATGGTCTTGCCGTCGCGGGTCCACTTGCCGCCGCCGTCCTTGGTCCAGCCCGCCGCGCCGAGCAGCGCGTCGACCTGGGCCGCGTCGGCGTCCGGCTTGAGGTCGTTCGCCAGCGCCGGGTTGACCATCGCCTGGTCGGCCGGCAGCAGCAGGCCGCCGGAGGAGGTGGCGGGGCGGGCGTAATCGGTCTCGCACTGGCTCGCGTAGGCGCGGCGGTTGAGGCCGGCGCTGATCGCCCTGCGGACGGCGGGGTCGGCGAGCGCCGGGGAGGTGGTGCTCTTGTTGTTGAGCATCAGGGAGACCGTGTTGGACGCCGGGAAGTACGGCGCCGTGGCCTGGAACAGGTGGTGGTGCTCGGGGTCCTTGCCGACGAAGGTGTTCTGGACGTTGGTGATGTTGTTGCCGGTGAGGTCGATCTCGCCGTTGTTGAGCGCCAGGGTGGCGGCGTCGTTGGTCGCGTAGGCGGGGAAGGAGACGTGCTGCACCTTCGGCTTCTCCCGGAAGGCCGGGTTGACCTTGAAGGTGACGTTCTGCGCGGTGAACTTGTCCACCAGGTACGGGCCGGTGCCGATCGCCTGGTCGGCCTTGATGACCGCGTTGCCCGGGCTGCTGATCGTGGACCAGATGTGCTCGGGCACGATCAGCTGGTTGCCGATGCCGATGAAGTTGGCCTTCTGCGGGCTGTCGAAGGTCAGCACCACGGTGGTCGCGTCCGGGGTGGCGATGCTGCTGGGCAGCGGCGCGCCGCCGGTGTTGGTGGCCGGGTCCGCCTTCAGCATCTCGAAGGTGAACTTGACGTCCTCGGAGGTGAAGGGCTTGCCGTCGCTGAAGTTGATGCCGGACTGGAGCGCCAGGGTGAGCGTCCGGTTGCCGTCCGACCACGCGAAGGACTTGGCGAGCCACGGGATCGGCGGCTGGTCGGCCTTGAGGGTGTTGAACTGGAAGAGCGGCTCGAAGACCAGCGAGCGGGCGTTCTGGGCCGAGATGAAGGAGTTGCCGTCGAAGGGGTTGTAGTTCTCGGTGAACGACGGCATCGGGGTCGACTCGACCACCAGGGTCCGGTCGGCGCCGGCGTCGGTGGACTTCGAACCGCCGGCGTCGGTGCAGGCGGTGGCGCCGAGGCCGACGGCGGCGACCAGGGCGAGGGCTCTGAGCAGGGTGGAACGGCGCATGGCAGGGTGCTCCTGGGGTGGGGTGTCGGGGTGGGTCCCGGATGGGTTCCGGGTGGGGGGTGACGGTCGTTCAGGCGGGCGCGGTGCCCGGTGCCCGCTCGGGGTCGAGCAGCCAGCAGGCGGCGACCTGGTCGCCCGCGGCGGGCCGCACCGGCGGCGCGCTCTCGGCGCACACCGGCATCGCGAGCGGGCAGCGCGGGTGGAAGCGGCAGCCGCTCGGCGGGTCGATCAGGCTGGGCGGCGCGCCGCGCCCGCGCAGCACCACCGGTTCGCGGCGGTGCGGGTCGGGGGCGGCGCTCAGCAGCAGCCGGGTGTAGGGGTGCGCGGGGGCGTCGGTGACCTGGACGGCCGGGCCGGACTCGACGACCTGCCCGGCGTACATCACCACGACGGTGTCGGCGAGGTAGCGGGCCGAGGCGATGTCGTGGGTGACGTACAGGATGGCGAGCCGTTCGCGTTCGCGCAGTTCGTCGAGCAGGTTGAGCACGCCGAGGCGGATCGAGACGTCGAGCATGGAGACCGGCTCGTCGGCGAGCAGCACCCGGGGCCGCACGGCGAGACCGCGGGCGATGGCGACCCGCTGGCGCTGGCCGCCGGACAGCTCGTGCGGGAACTTGTCGAGGTAGCGTTCGGCCGGGGTGAGGCTGACGCGTTCGAGCAGCTCCGCGGCGCGGGCGTCGAGTTCGGGCCCGCGCAGGCCGTGGTGCAGCTTGAGCGGGCGGCGCAGGTGGTAGCGGATGCTGTGCACGGCGTTCAGCGAGGAGAACGGGTCCTGCAGCACCAGGTGCACCTGGCCGGCGTAGGCGCGCCGGGCCCGCGCGGAGCCGCCGACCGGTTCGCCGTCCAGCAGCAGTTCGCCGGCGGTCGGCGCGGTCAGCCGGGTCAGCAGCCGCGACAGGGTGGACTTGCCGGAGCCGGACTCGCCGACCACGGCGGTGACGGTGCCCTCCGGCAGGGCCAGCGAGACGTCCTCGACGGCGCGCACGACCCGGCCGCGCCGCAGCCCGCCGTGGACCGGGAAGTGCTTGGTGAGGCCGCGGGCCTCCAGGGCGGGGGTGCCCGGGCGCTTCGGGCCGTGCACCACCCGGGCGGTGTCGGTGCTGGTCACAGGGTGCTCCCAAGGACTCGGGCGAGCGGCGCCGGGACGTGCTCGCCGCCGGTGTGCAGCCAGCAGGCGGCCGCGCGGCCGGCGGGGGCGCCGTCGGGTGCGGGGGCGCCGTCGGGTGCGGCGGGTTCGGTGAGCCGGGGGGTCTCGTGCGCGCAGCGCTCCAGCGCGAACGGGCAGCGCGGGTGGAAGGCGCAGCCGGCGGGCAGCGCGGTGAGCGCGGGCGGGGCGCCGGGGATGCCCTCCATCCGCACCCGTTCGCCGTGCAGCGCCGGGAAGGAGTTCAGCAGCCCCAGCGTGTACGGGTGCCGCGGGCTGTGGAACAGCCGCTGGGCGTCGGCGAGTTCGACGATCCGTCCGGCGTACATGATGGCGATGGTGTCGGCGAGTTCGATCAGCAGCGACAGGTCGTGGGTGATGAACACGATCGCGAAGCCGAGGCGGTCCTTGAGCTGCATCAGCTCGTCCAGGATCTCCCGCTGGGTCACCACGTCCAGTGCGGTGGTCGGTTCGTCCATGATGACGACCCGGGGCTCCAGGGCCAGCGCCATCGCGATCATCACGCGCTGGCGCATGCCGCCGGACAGTTCGTGCGGGTAGCTGCGCAGCCGCTCCTCGCCGATGCCGACCAGGCGCAGCAGTTCGACGGCCCGCTCCCGCCGTTCGGCGGCGCCCAGTCGGGAGCGGTGGGCGCGGAGCGCGTCGGTGAGCTGGGCGTCGATCCGGGCGACCGGGTTGAGCGCGTGCATCGCGCTCTGGAACACCACCGAGATCTGGTCCCAGCGGATCCGGCGCAGCGTGGCGGCGTCCGCCTCCAGCAGGTCGAGGACGCCGTCGGGGCCGTGGAAGCGCACCTCGCCGCCGGTGATCACGCCGGGGGCGCGCAGCAGCCTGGTGACGGCGTACGCCAGGGTGGACTTCCCGGAGCCGGACTCGCCGGCCAGGCCGAGGACCTCGCCGCGGCGCAGGGTCAGGGTGGCGTCGGTGACGGCGCGCACGCCGCCCTTGCCGACGCCGTAGTCGACGCACAGGTCGCGGACTTCGAGGACGGGTTCGCCGGTCACGGCTGCGCCTCCTTCAGCAGGACGGGGCTGGACGAATCGGCTCGCGGCGCGGCGGACTTGAGCACGGGGGTGAGGCCGAGGCGGAAGACCACCCCGCGGGCCCGGCCGGTGCGGGCCGAGGTCAGCCGGGGGTTGATCACCTCGTCGATGCCGAAGTTGACCAGGGCGAGGGCGATCCCGACCAGGGCGACGGCCAGCGCCGGCGGCAGGTACCACCACCAGTAGCCGTTGACGGCGGCGCCCGAGGACTGGGCCTCGTTGAGCACGGTGCCCCAGGTCACCGAGGCGGGGCTGATCACGCCCAGCCAGGCCAGTGCGGTGTAGGTGCCGATGCCGTAGATGACGGTGAAGATGAACGCCGACGCCAGGATCGGCAGCAGGTTCGGCACCACCTCGAACAGGATGATCCGCCAGGTGCGTTCGCCGATCACCCGGGCCGCCTCGACGTAGTCGGCGGCGCGCAGCGCCAGGGTCTGCGCCCGCAGCACGCGGGCGCCCCAGGCCCAGGCGGTGAGGGCGATCACCGAGCCGATCAGCAGCGGGTTCGAGGTCTCCGCGGGCGGCAGCGGCTTCATGATCACCATCAGGATCAGCAGGCCGGGCAGTGCCAGGAAGATGTTGGCCAGGGCGGAGAGCAGGTCGTCCACCAGGCCGCCGACGAAGCCGGCGGTGACGCCGACCACGACGGACAGCACGCAGGCGAACAGCCCGGCGAGGAAGGAGATCAGCAGGGTGTCCCGGCCGCCGGTCAGCAGCCGCGAGAACAGGTCGTGCTGCTGCTGGTCGGTGCCGAGCCAGAACCGGCCCGAGGGGGCGAGCGGCAGACCGCTGGTGCGGTCGGCCTGCCAGTCGGCGGAGTGCGGCGCGATCATCGGTCCGACCACGGCCAGCAGCAGGAGCAGCAGCAGCAGGACCGAGCCGGCGAGCACTTTCGGGGAGCGGAGCACGCGCATCGCTCAGGCCTCCTTGCGGGCACGGGGGTCGAGGGCGACGTAGGCGAGGTCCGCGACCAGGTTCACGGCCAGCACGGTGAGGACGACGACCAGCAGGATCCCCTGGAGCAGCGGGTAGTCGCCGGCGAGGATGGCCTGGTAGATCTGCCAGCCGACGCCGGGGTAGGTGAAGACGATCTCGGTGACCAGTGAGCCGGTCACCACCAGGCTGATCGACAGGGCGAAGTTGGAGATGGTCGGCAGGATCGCGTTGCGCGCCGCCACCGCGGCCACCCGCCACTGCGGGAGCCCCTTCGCGGCGGCGACCAGGACGTAGTCCTCGTCCATCGTGGTGATCATCATGTTGCGCATGCCGATCACCCAGCCGGCCAGCGAGGCCAGCACCACGGTCAGCGCCGGCAGCGTGCCGTGCTCGATCACGCTGGTGACGAACGGTCCGTTCCACCCCGGGGTCAGGTGGGCGTGCCGGCCGGTGTCGTAGCCGTTCTGGTAGGGGAAGAAGCCGCCGAAGTAGCCGAGCGTCATCATCACCAGGAAGGCCAGGATGAAGTACGGCACCGACTGGAAGAAGGTCACGGCGGGCAGCAGGCCGTCCAGCAGCCCGTTGCGCTTCCAGCCGACGACGATCCCGGCCAGCGTGCCGACCACGAAGGCCAGCGCGGTCGCCGTGCCGACCAGGCCCAGCGTCCACGGCAGGGTGTCGCCCAGGATCGAGGAGACCGGCGCGGACTGCGAGGTGGACAGGCCCAGGTCTCCGTGGAGCAGGCCGGACAGGTAGGTCAGGTACTGGCTCAGCACGCTGTGGTCGGCGCCGGTGCCGTACTGCGCCTCCAGGGCCCGGATCGCCGCCGGGTCGAGGTTGGCGCCGCGCAGCTTGGCCAGCGCGTTCTGCAGGGCGCTGCCGGGCAGCAGCCGGGCCAGGAAGAAGTTCAGGGTCACCGCGGCGAAGCCGGCCAGCAGGTAGAAGCCGAGGCGGCGCAGTAGCGTCCGCATGCCGATGCTCCCTTCGGGGTCCTCGGGCGCCACTGGCGCGTGGGTGGTCGGTGCGGCCGGGCGGCCGCGGGACGGAGGGGGCGGGGCACGGTCAGGACAGCGAGCGCGGGACGGCGCCGGTGCGGCACGCCCGGCCGTACCAGTGCGCGCTGGCCTTCGGGGTGCGCCGCTGGGTGGGGAAGTCGACGTGCACCATGCCGAAGCGCTTCGCGTAGCCGTACGCCCACTCGAAGTTGTCCAGCAGCGACCACAGGAAGTAGCCCGCCACCGGTACGCCCGCCTCGATCGCCCGGTGCACCGCGGTCAGGTGCTGGTGGACGAAGGCGATCCGCTCCCGGTCGTTCACCACGCCCTCGGGGGTGACGTAGTCCTCGCAGGCCATCCCGTTCTCGGTGATGACCACGGGCAGGCCGGGGCGCTCCAGGTGGATCCGGTCCAGCAGGTCGCGCAGGCCGGTCGGGTCGATGCTCCAGTTCATCGCGGTCAGCTCGCCGGGCGGCTGGTGGAAGGCGACGTGCTCCGCGCCGGGCCACGGCGAGTGGTCGCTGCGGCCGTGGCAGTCGTCGCGGGAGGCACCGCTGCCGGAGACCACCGCCGGGGAGTAGTAGTTCAGGCCGAGCTGGTCGATCGGCGCGCCGATCGCCGCCAGGTCGCCGGGGCGCACCAGCTGCTCCCAGTCGACCAGGTGCGCGGTGTCCTGGAGCAGGTCCGCGTCGTAGCGGCCGCGCAGCACCGGGCTCAGGAAGATCCGGTTGCCGACGGCGTCGATCCGGCGCACGGCCTCCTGGTCCTCCGGGCTGTCGGTGAGCGGCCGCACCTGGTGCAGGTTGAGCGAGACCGACAGCTGGGCGGTGCCCGGGAGGGCGGCGCGCAGCGCGGCGACGCCCCGGCCGTGCGCCAGGTTGAGGTGGTGGGCGGCCTTGAGCGCCTCGCCGGGGTCGGTGCGGCCCGGGGCGTGCACGCCGGAGCCGTAGCCGAGGAAGGCCGAGCACCAGGGCTCGTTCAGCGTGGTCCAGTGCCGCACCCGGTCGCCGAGGGCCCCGGCCACCAGGGACGCGTACTCGCCGAAGCGCTCCGCGGTCTCCCGGACCGTCCAGCCGCCGCCCGCGGCGGAGCCGCCCGTCGACGGAGTCTCCAGGTGCTGCGGCAGGTCCCAGTGGTACAGGGTGGCCAGCGGGGTGATGCCGGCCGCCAGCAGTTCGTCCACCAGGGCGCGGTAGAAGTCGAGCCCGCGCTCGACGGCCGGGCCGCGGCCGGTCGGCTGCACCCGGGGCCAGGCCACCGAGAAGCGGTACGCGCTCAGCCCGAGGTCCTTCATCAGCGCGACGTCCTCGCGCCAGCGGTGGTAGTGGTCGACCGCCAGGTCGCCGGTGTCGCCGCGGTTGACCTTGCCCGGCGTGTGGCTGAAGGTGTCCCAGATGGACGGGGTCCGGCCGTCCTCGGCCACCGCGCCCTCGATCTGGTAGGCGGAGGTGGCGGTGCCCCAGAGGAAGTCCGGCGGGAAGCGGAGGAAGTCGTCGGCAGGGGCCTCGGCGGCCTTGCGGTCCTGGACCTCGGTCATTGTGGGAGCGCTCCCATGCATTCGAAACGGCTGCCGCCGCGGCGTCTGAACGATGCGCCGGGTGGGCAGGAAAGAGGCGAGAGGCCCACCGGAAGCCGGAAGCGCTTCCAGTGGCGGTGCCGGAAGTTTCTGGCTTGTCAGGTGGAGGTGTCAAGAGTTTGAACAGCCGATACCGGAATGAAACTGGAAGCGCTTCCAGTCCGTGACCGGAGCCGCCCGGCGGGTGGCGGGCAGGCGGTGCCGGCGGGCGGGCACCGGGCGCCAGGCGGGGCGGGCGGGCAGCGGGCGGTGCGGCGGCAACGCGACCGGCCCGGCTCCCGCCGCGTGTACGGGCGGGGCCGGGCCGGTCCGCGGGGGCGGGTCAGTCCGCCGTCGGCAGGTCCGGGGCGGACTCGCGCACGGTCAGGCGGGTCGGCAGGATCAGCGGGCCGGGGTCGTTCCCCTCGATGGCGCCGACCAGCATCCGGGCCATCTCGCGCCCCAGCGACCGCACCGGCTGGTGCACGGTGGTGAGCGGCGGGGCGGTGTGCCGGGCACTGGCCAGGTCGTTGAAGCCGATCACCGCGACGTCCTCGGGCACCCGCAGCCCGTGCGTGCGCAGCGTGCGCAGCGCGCCGATGGCCATCGCGTCGGAGGCGGTGAACAGCGCGTCCGGCGCGGGGTGGGCCGCGAGCAGCCGCTCCATGGCCGCGGCTCCGCCGTCCTCGGTGAAGTCGCCGGCCTCGACGCCGAGCAGCGGCACCCCGGCCAGGGCCAGGCCCTCGGTGAAGCCCCGCTCGCGGGCGGCGGAGACCTGGGTGTCCAGCTGGCCGGTGATCATGACGGGCCGTCGGCGCCCGGTCCGGACGAAGTGCTCGGCCGCCAGCCGGGCGCCGCCCCGGTTGTCGGCGTCCACGTACCAGCGCGGCTCGCCGGTGAGCGGCAGGCCGCCGAACACCACCGGGAGGTCGGTCTGTTCGGCGAGCCGGCCGAGCGGGTCGTCGCCGCGCAGCGCCATCAGCATCACGCCGTCGGCGCGGCGCGAGCGCAGCAGCCGTTCCAGCCGGTCGCGCCCGCGCGGGGTGTTCGCCAGCAGCAGCACCAGCTCCAGGTCGGTCGGCTCCAGCGCGGCGCTCACGCCGACGATCACCTCGGCGAAGAAGGGATCGGCGAACAGCCCCGGCTCGTCGCTGGAGACCGCCAGCACCACCGCGCCGACCCGGCGGGTGGCCAGGGCCTGCGCGGTCGGGTTGGGGACGAAGCCGAGTTCGCGCACCGCGCGTTCGACCGCCTCCCGCTTGGCCCGGCTGACGTGGGGGGCGTTGTTGATCACCCGGGAAGCCGCCGTGCGCGAGACGCCGGCGCGCTGGGCCACCTCGTCGAGCGTGGGCATGCGCTTGGGTGACGACTCCATGGAAACGGCTGCTCCTCGGGCTGCGGGGCGTCGGACAGGGGTCATGATTCCACGGCATCCGGCGGCCACGAAGTCCGCGGAAAGCGGTACCCGCCCCGGCTCGGCCATGAAAAGTGGTAGCGCTTCCAGCGTACCTCGACCATCGAAGAGCGACAGTGGCCGAATCGCGCGGGACCGGATGCCCCTGGTGCAGGAAGTATTGACACGGCTCCCCTCTGGGCCCAATCATCCCCATCACGCGATTCGATTCGCACCAAACTGGAAGCGCTTCCACTTCTCCGCCCCCACCCACGGAGGAAGAACCGTGCGCAAGCCCACCCGAGCGGCAGCCTCGCTGCTGGCCGGCCTGCTGGCCGCCGGCCTCGCCCTGACCGATGCCGGTCCGGCGTACGCGGCCGACCCCACCACCATGACCAGCGGTTTCTACGTGGACCCGGACAACTCCGCGCTGCGCTGGGCCGACGCCAACCCCGGCGACGGCCGCGCCGCCGCGATCCGCGCCAACATCGCCAACACCCCCGCGGCCCGCTGGTTCGGCAACTGGAGCGGCGACATCGGCACGGCCACCGGCGCCTACGTCGGCCGTGCCGACGCCTACGACAAGCTGCCCGTCCTGGTCGCCTACAACATCCCCAACCGGGACGTCTGCGGCGGCCAGTCCGGCGGCGGCGCGGGCAGCCGGGCCGCGTACGACACCTGGATCGCCGCCTTCGCCAGCGGCATCGGCAACCGCCCGGCGGTGGTCATCCTCGAACCCGACGCGCTCGGCGACCAGAGCTGCCTGACGTCCGCCCAGGTCTCCGACCGCAACGCCATGCTGAAGAACGCCATCGCGCAGTTCAACGCCAAGGCCCCCAACACCTGGGTCTACCTCGACGCCGGCAACCCCGGCTGGATCAGCGCCCCCACCATGGCGCAGCACCTCGCCGCCGCCGGGGTCAGCGGGGCGCACGGCTTCTCGCTGAACGTCTCCAACTACTTCACCACCGGCCAGAACACCACCTACGGCAACGCCGTCAACAGCGCGCTCGGCGCGTACGGCTACACCAAGCCGTACGTGATCGACACCAGCCGCAACGGCAACGGCTCCAACGGCCAGTGGTGCAACCCGGCCGGGCGCCGGACCGGCACGCCCACCCGGACCGGCGGCGGCGCCGAGATGCTGCTGTGGATCAAGGAGCCGGGCGAGTCCGACGGCAACTGCGGCGTCGGGGCCGGCTCTTCGGCGGGGCAGTTCCTGCCGGAGGTCGCCTACAAGATGATCTACGGCTACTGACGCCGCGTCACCGCGCCGGACGCCCACCGCCCCACCGGGCGGGCCCGGGGGAGCCGCTCCCCCGGGCCCGCCACCACCGACACCCACCCACCGAAGGAACACCGTGCGCATTCCCCTGCACCGCGCCGCCCTCCCGGCGAGCGCGTTGGCGCTGCTGATCGGCGGTGCCGTCCCGGCCGCCGCCGCGCCCCGCTCCGCCCCGGCCTCCCACGCGCTCGCCCCGGACACCGTGTTCTACGTCGACCCCGACAGCGACGCGACCCACCAGGCGCTCACCGACCTGAAGCACCACGACCTCGCCGGCGCCCGGGACATGGCGAAGCTGGCCAGCTGGCCCGAGGCCGCGTGGTTCACCGGCGGCACCCCGGCCGAGGTCGAGTCCCAGGTCCGGGACCTGGTGCGCCGCGCCGGGCGCGCCAAGGCGGTGCCCGTGCTGGTGGCGTACGACATCCCGCTGCGGGACTGCTCCCAGTACTCCGCCGGCGGCGCGCAGTCGGACGCCGAGTACCGGGCCTGGATCGACGCCTTCGCCCGGGGCCTGGGCGACAGCAAGGCCGTGGTCGTGCTGGAGCCCGACGGGCTGGCCAACCTCCCGGCCGACTGCGCCCCGGGCGCGGACCCGACCGGCGAGCAGACCGCGGGCCGGCTCGCCGACCTCAACCACGCGGTCGACGCGCTGGAGCGGCAGCCGAACAGCGTGGTCTACCTGGACGCGGGCAACAGCCACTGGCAGAGCGTCGGCAACGCGGCGCAGCGCCTGATCGACGCGGGCGTCGGGCGCGCCCAGGGCTTCTCGCTGAACGTCTCCAACTACTTCGCCACCGACCGGGCCACTCGCTACGGCACCTGGGTCTCGCAGTGCGTGTGGTTCGCCACCGCGGGCCCGGAGTGGGCCAGGGGCCACGCCGACTGGTGCGCGAGCCAGTACTACTCCCCCGCGGCGCCGAACGACGGGCAGCCGGGCGACGCGGTCGACGTGGAGGACCCGTCCACCTGGCACTGGACCGACCAGTGGTTCCAGCAGAACGTCGGCAGCCCGTCCGCCGGCGAGCTCGCCCACTTCGTGGTCGACACCAGCCGCAACGGCCGCGGTGACTGGAAGCCCCCGGTCGGCAAGTACAGCGGCGACCCGCAGACCTGGTGCAACGCGCCCGGCAGCGGGATCGGCGACCGTCCGACCGCGAACACCGGCGTGCCGCTCGCCGACGCCTTCCTGTGGATCAAGACCGTGGGCCAGTCCGACGGCCAGTGCAACCGCAGCGTCCCCGGCGGCACCGTCGACCCCGAGTACGGCGTCGTCGATCCGGCCGCCGGTGCCTGGTGGCCCGAGCAGGCCGCGTCCCTGGTGGCGAACGCCGCTCCGGCGCTGACCTTCAACCCCGCCCGGCACTGACCGTCCCCGCCGTCGCCGTACGGCCGGCCGCCGTCCCCTCCCGCCCGGGGGACGGCGGCCGGCCGTGCCCTTTCCCGGGCCGGGCCGGGCCTAGCGTCCGAACGGCCGGGCGAGCCGGGCGAGCGTCTCCAGCGGTCGGGCGAGCACCTCGGAGAAGGCCAGTTCGGCGGCGCCGATCAGCACGGTGTCGTCGCCGAGTTCGCTGACCCGCAGGCGCAGTCGCTCCCGGACGGCGGCCAGCGCGTTGGTGTTGATCCGGCTGCGCACCTGGGCGGCGGAGCCGAGGAAGACGTCCCGGAGGGTGCCGCCGAGGACGACCAGTTCCGGGTCGAGGAGGTTGGCCAGGTTGGCGATGCCGATGCCGAGCCAGTCGCCGACCCGGTGCAGGGCGGCGCGCGCGGTGACGTCCCCGAGGTCGGCGGCGGCGACGACGGACCGGACGGCCTCGGTGCCGGTGGTGCGGCCGTCCCGTCCGGCGGCCTCCAGCAGGGCCCGTTCGCCGGCCTCGGCCTCCAGGCAGCCGCGGGCCCCGCAGCCGCAGGGCCGCCCCTGGTGCGGGTTGACGGTCATGTGGCCGATCTCGCCGGCGTACCCGCGTTCTCCGCGCAGCAGTTCGCCGGCGGTGATCACGCCGGCGCCGATGCCGATCTCGCCGTGCAGGTAGACCAGGTTGCGGCTGCCGCGGCCGGTGCCGCGGCGGTGCTCGGCGAGCGCGCCGAGGTTGGCCTCGTTGGCGACCTGGACGGGCACGTCGGGGCGGAGCCGGGCGGTGAGCGCGCCGGCGAGGTCGACGCCCTTCCAGCCCATGTTGGGGGTGAGGCTGACCAGGCCGTCGGGCTGGCGGACGATGCCGCGGACCGCCGCGGCCACGCCGACGCAGGTGCTGCCCTCGGGGGTGCGGGCCAGCATCTCGCGGGCGGAGCCGGCGAGCAGGTCGGCCACCCGTTCCGGGTCCTGCGGCTGACCGTCGGACCACGGGTGCTCGCGGCGGTCCAGGAAGGCGCCGCCGAGTCCGACCAGGGCGGCGGACAGCCGTTCGACGCCGACGTCCAGCGCGAGGACGTGCGCGCGGGCGGGCTCCGGGCTGACGACCAGTGAGGGCCGGCCGGCCCGGCCGGTCTCCTGCGGGAGTTCCTCGCGGACCAGGCCCGCGGCCGCCAGGTCGCCGACCAGGCCCAGGATGGTGCTGCGGTTGAGGCCGAGCCCGGCCGCCAGGACGGCCCGCGAGGTCGGCCCCTCGTAGTGGACGTGGCGCAGCAGCGCGCCCAGGTTGTGCTGGCGGACCTCTTCCTGGGAAGGACCGGCTCTCATCGCGGGTGACCCTCATCGTCGGGCGGTGCGGCGGCGGGACATGGCGTCCACGCCGGCGGCCACCAGCAGTACCGATCCCGTGACAGCGTACTTGACGCCCGAGCTGTACCCCATCAGTCCCATGCCGTTCTGGATCACCGCGACGACCAGGCCGCCGAGCACCGCGTCGACCACCCGGCCGCGGCCGCCGAACAGGCTGGTGCCGCCGATCACGGCGCTGCCGACGGCGAGCAGCAGGACGTTGCTGCCACCGGTGTTGGGGTCCACGGAGTTGCCCCGGGAGGCGGCGATGACGCCGCCGACGGCGGCCAGGCAGGAGCAGATGACGAAGGCGGCGATCCGGATGAAGGCGACGTTGATCCCGGCCCGGCGGGCGGCCTCGGGGCTGCCGCCGACGGCGTAGACGTGCAGGCCGAAGTTGGTGCGCTGCAGGGTGAAGGTGCCCAGCAGCAGGAGCGCGCCGATCACCGGCACCACGAGCGGGACGCCCTTGAGCGAGTTGACCAGGACGTTGCGGCTGCGTTCCTGGTTGAGCAGGGCCACGGCGGTGGCGCCGAGCACGACGACGGCGCCGATCCGGACGGCGAGCAGGGCCGTCGGGGTGCCGGTGAGGCCGCGGCCGCGCCGGTCGCGGCTGCGGCGCACCTGGAGGACGGCGTAGCCGGCGGCGCAGGCGGCCAGCAGCAGCCAGCCGAGCAGGGGGCTGAGGTTGTCGTTGGCGATCGCCAGGACGGTCGGGTCCTTGATCGAGACGTTGGTGCCCTCCTTCAGCAGGATCAGCACGACGCCCTGGAAGCCGAGGAACGCGGCCAGCGTCACCACGAAGGACGGGATGCCGACCTTGGCGACGAGGGTGCCGAGCAGCAGCCCGATGACGGCGCCGGTCAGCAGGGCCGCGGTCACCGCGCCGTACCAGGGCCAGCCGTGGTTGGTCAGCAGGATGGCCAGGACGGCGGCGCAGACGCCGCTGGCGTACCCGGCCGACAGGTCGATCTCGCCGAGCAGCAGGACGAAGACCAGGCCCATGGCGATGGCGATGCTGCCGGCGCTCTGGGTGAGCAGGTTGGCGAAGTTCAGGTTGGAGAGGAAGACCGGGCGCAGCAGCGCGAAGAACGTGCACAGCACGACCAGGCCGGCGACGGCGGGCAGCGAGCCGAGTTCGCCCGCGCGGATCCGGTCGAGGTAGCCGCGGCCGAGTTCCGCCAGGCCGGTGCCGGGTCCGGGTCCGGCCGGCCGCTCGGGGTTCCCGGGCTTCCCGGGCTGCTCCGGCTTCTCGGAGGCGAGGGCGGTCATGCGGCGGCTCCCTTGGGGGTGTGCTGCGGGCCGAGGTCGCCGCTGCGGCCCGAGGTGATCAGTTCGACGACCTGGGCGTGCGTCACGTCGGTGGCCTTGACCTGGGCGGCCATCCGGCCGAGGTAGAGCGCGGCGATCCGGTCGGAGACCGCGAAGACGTCGTTCATGTTGTGCGAGATGAGCACGACGGCCAGGCCGTTGTCGGCCAGTCGGCGCACGAGTTCGAGGACCTGGGCGGTCTGGGCGACGCCGAGGGCGGCGGTGGGCTCGTCGAGGACCACCAGTTTGCTGTTCCACAGCACCGCCTTGGCGATGGCGACGGTCTGGCGCTGGCCGCCGGAGAGGCTGGAGACCTTCTGGCGCAGGGATTTGACGGTGCGCACCGACAGGCTCTTGAGCGTGGCGGCGGCCATCTCCTCCATGGTGGCGTCGTCGAGGACCAGGCCGCGGCGCTTCTCCCGGCCGAGGAACATGTTCTGGACGATGTCGAGGTTGTCGCACAGCGCGAGGTCCTGGTAGACGATCTCCACGCCGAGCGCGGCGGCGTCGCGGGGGCTGTGCACCTGGACCGGCCGGCCCTCGAAGAGGTAGTCGCCCGCGTCGATGGGGTGGATGCCGCCGATGCACTTGACGAGCGTCGACTTGCCCGCGCCGTTGTCGCCGACGAGGGCCGTCACCTCCCCGGCGCGGGCGCTCAGCGCGACGTCGTGCAGGACTTGGACCGGGCCGAATGCCTTGTCGATCCCGCGCAGTTCGAGGACCGGTGTTTCTGTCATGGGTGGGACTCCTGGTGGGCGTCAGCGGGGGTGCGGCGGGGCGGGCCCCGCGCCGGGGGCGGCGCGGGGGCCCGCCGGGAGCGGCCCGGCCCGGGGCCGGCGGCCGCGCGCGGGGCGCTACTTGATGCCGGCCTTCGCGCACGCCTCGGTGTACTCGGCGGTGCACAGCTCCGCCTTGGTGACGTAGCCGTCGGTGACGACGTCCTGGACGTTCTCCTTGAAGATCGCCTGGGGGGCGAGCAGCACCGCCGGGACGTCCCGGTTGCCGGTCGGGTCGTGGACGGTCGCGCCGGGGTCGCTCTTCTTGCCGCCGGCCAGGTCGACCGCGAGGGCGGCGGCCGCGTCGGCCTCCTTCTTGACCGCCTTGTAGACGGTCATGCACTGGTCGCCGGCCAGGATGTTCTGCAGGCCCTGGACGGTGGCGTCCTGGCCGGTGATCGGGACCTGCCCGTTGCGGTGGTTCTTGCGCAGCACGGCGATCGCGGAGTTGGCCAGGCCGTCGTTGGCGGCGAGCACGCCGTTGATGTTCGGCTGGCTGGTGTACATCTGCTCGAAGATGGTCTGGGCCTGGGCGTTGTCCCAGTCGGGCACCGACTGGTTGGGGCCCTTGGTGTACTCGCCGGAGGCGTACAGCGGGTCGAGCACGCTGTTGTAGCCGTTGGCGAACAGGGTGGCGTTGTTGTCGGTCGGGGAGCCGTTGAGCTCGGCGACGACCGGGTTCTTGGCCCCCATGTCGCTCAGGCACTTCGTCAGGCCCTGGCCCTGGAGCTTGCCGACCTGGGTGTTGTCGAAGCTGACGTAGTACTGGGCGGAGCCGCCGAGGGTGAGCCGGTCGTAGTCGATGGTGGCCACGCCCTGGGCCTTGGCCTTGTCGAGGACGGCCTTGCCGGTGCCGCTGTCCAGGTTGACGATGACCAGCACGTTCACGCCGCTGGTGATCATCTGGTCGGCGATGGTCTGGAAGGCCTGCTTGTCGCCCTCGGCGTTCTGGATGTCGTAGTCCACGCCGGCGGCCTTGAAGGCGGCCGCGAGGTAGGTGCGGTCGGCGGTCTCCCAGCGGACGGACGACTTGCTGTCCGGCAGGATCACGCCGATCTTCGGCTTCTTGCCGCCCGCCGAGTCACTGCCGGAGCCCGAGGACGAGCAGGCGGTGGCCGTGGTGAGCAGGGTCGCCGACAGGGCGGCGGTGGCGAACAGGAGGCCCTTGCGCATGGGCAGGGTCCTTTCGGGGCGTGTCCGGTCCGGCCGGACGTGCGTGGCTGGGGAGGGGTGGGGAAGCGCGCGGGAACGGGGCGGAAGCACCCCGGCGCGGTTTGTTGCCCGCCACAACATACGGTCTGCCAAGGGGGCCGCCAAGCCCTCTCGTCGACGCCGACGGGTAACGATCACATCACCGACCACCCGCCGACCGGAGTCCGACGAGCGGTCAACTCGGCTCGCGGACAACGGAGATGACAAGCGGCGCCGGCCCGTCGGCGGCGAAGGGCGCACTCCCCCGGGGACGACAGGGGAAGGGCGCGGACGGACCGCCATCGAGCCGGCGCCGCTCACGTCCGCCACGGGTGACCCGCGCTGGGGAAGCGGGCCGGCCGCGGCGGGGCCCGGTCCGTCAGCCCACCCTCAGGAGCGCGGACCGGGAGCCGCCGGAGGTGCGCCGAGGACCCGGCTGCACCGACGCTGGAATGTTAGCGCTCACAAAACGTGTGTCAAGATCCCGGGGCCACGACCGGACGGGTGGCGCCGGAGGCCACGACCGGACGGGTGGCGCCGGGGGCCACGGCCGGGCTCGGCAACGCCGGAAGGCACGGCCGGGTTCAGCGGCGCCGGAACGGGGCCAGCGTGGCGCGCACCAGGTCGGCGGCGCCCCAGTCGGGGTCGAACTGGGCGATCACGGCCAGGTGCTGGCGCAGTTGGAGGATCGGCGTGCGTTCGCGCCAGTCGCGGTCGAGCCCGGTCAGTTCGGCGTAGCGCCCGAAGAACGCGCGCGCCTCGGGCGGCGGTGCGGTCGTCCACAGGTGGGCCAGGTCGACCTCGGCCCAGGTGTACGAGACCGCCGGGTCGATCAGCGCGGGCCGCCCGCCGGGGTCGGCCATGACGTTCGACGCCCACAGGTCGCCGTGCGTCAGGCACGCGGGCCCGGCCGGCAGCAGTTCGGGCAGCCGGTCGCACAGCCGCTCCAGCGCCGCCCGGTCCGCCGCGTCGAGCGCCTCCCGGACGCGGGGCTCGTCGAGCCAGCGCAGCAGGCGGTGCCGGGCGAAGAACTCGAATCCGTCGTCCTCCCAGGTGTTGACCTGCCGGCGGCGGCCCAGCCAGTTGTCCCGGTGCCACCCGAACCGGGGGTGCCGGGTGGTGCCGTGCAGGTGGGCGAGCGCGTGCGCGAACCGCTCCCAGAAGACCTCGGTGTCCGGGCGGGGCCGCAGCACCGACAGCACCAGCACGTCACGGTCGGCGCGGACGACCTCGGGCGTGACGACCCCGCCCGTCCCGCGCAGCACGGCGAGCCCTTCGGCCTCCGCCGCGAAGGCGCCGTCCGACGGCGGCCCGTCGAACGCCTTGACGAACACCGACGTGCCGTCGCCCCGGCGTGCGAGCCCGGCGACCGCGGCGAGGCCCCCGGCGGCCGGCTCGACCGCGACGACGTCGGCCAGTCCGGCCGCGTGCAGGCGTTCGAGCAGGAAGGACGTCGGGTCCGGCACGGGCGTGCTCCTGTCGTGGTCGTGACCGCCGGGGTCCGCTCCCGGCCCGGCCGTTCCACCGCAGGCCCCCGCCCCGGTCCGAACGGTCCACCCGCCGGTACGGCAGCCGGACCCGGCCGACACCGCGCCGACCGCCGGGAAGGATCTTCCGCCGCACCGGCGGCCGGGTCAACCCCCGTAACGCTCAAGGGAGTTGGCCTCCGGGCGAGATCGGCCGGCCGCCGCCGGGCCCTGCCGGTCGATCTTGTCGGATCAGCGCGCGGGGTCGGGCTCCCCCGGCCCCCTCGGAACCGGAGGCGATCCGGCGCCGCGCGCTCGGCGGGATCGGCCGGACTCAGGACACTAGCGCCCCGCTCCCGATGCGTCCGAGAACAGCGCGGCCGTGCCGACCTCCGCCGCCCGCCGCCCGTCGGCGGTGCTCGCCCTGACCACCAGCTCCGGCCGGACGCTGACGTGGGCGAGGGGGGCGGTGGGCTCCTCGATCAGCCGCAGCAGCATGCCGATCCCCTCCCGGCCGACGGCGGTGAAGTCCTGCCGGACGGTGGTCAGCGGGGGCGTGAGGTAGGCGCCCTCGGGGAGGTCGTCGAAGCCCGCCACCGCGACGTCCTGGGGGATCCGCACCCCGGCCTCGTGCAGCGCGCGGATGACGCCCAGGGCCATGTGGTCGTTGGCCGCGAACACCGCCGTCGGCCGGGAGCGGGCGCCGCGGCGGAACGCCTCCGCGACCTTCCGGCCCGCGGCGTGGCCCGAGGCGGGACTCCAGTCGCCCGCCAGGTGCGCCGGCACCGGCAGCCCGGCCGCCTCCAGCGCGGTCCGCCAGCCCCGCAGCCGTCCCTCCGCCTCGATCCACTCGCCGGGCCCGGCGACGTGCCAGATCCGGGTGTGGCCCAGCGAGAGCAGGTGTTCGGTGAGCGCCCGCGCCCCGCCGACCTGGTCCACGGCCACGCCCGGCAGGTCGAGGTCGTGCCCGCCCTCGACCGTCACGATCGGGAACGGCTGGGGCAGCCGGGCCAGCGCCGCCACGGCGTGCCGGTGCGGGGTCATCACCACCGCGCCGTCCACTCCCCAACCGCCCAGCCGCTCCAGGGCCTTGCCCAGCGCGTGCTCGGTCAGCTCCTCCAGCCCGACCGACGCCACCAGGTAGTCCTCGCCCCGCGCGGCCCGCTCCAGGCCGGCCAGGATGCTGGCGGGACCGAACAGCGTGGTGTTCGCGGCCACCACCCCGATGGTCCGGCTGCGCCGGGTCACCAGCGTCCGGGCCGCCGAGTTCGGCCGGTAGCCGAGTTCGGCGATCGCGCGCAGCACGCGTTCCTTGGTGGCCTCGCGCACGTTGGGGTGGTCGCTGAGCACCCGGGAGACCGTCTGGTGCGACACCCCGGCCACCTGGGCGACGTCCGCCATCGTCGGCGGGCGGCGCTCACCGGTCTCGTCCATCGCTCTCCCGTCCCGCCCGGCCCGGGCCGGACACTACCCCGGTGTCCACCCTAGTGGCCGCCACCGGCTGTCAGGCACCCTACCCGCGCGCACCCGACACCGCGTCAGGGGTTCCCGGCTGCGGGTTCCCGGCCGCCGGCGCACGGCGGCAGGCACGCGGCGGCGGGCACACGGCCGCCGGCCGGACGCGGGTGCGTCCGACCGGCGGTCGGTGTGCGGTGCGCGGTGCGCGCTACCGGCGGTCGGTGACCGCCAGCGCGGCGCACTGGCCGGTGGCGGCGCGGGAGGTGTGGTTCACCGCTCCGCCGTCGACGGGGGCGGGGTCGTTCCCGGCACAGTCCAGGGCGCCGTCGACGGTGTTGCCGGAGAGCAGCGGGGCGCTCCCGGTGTTGCCGGTGAGGCCGAGCGTCCGGGCGAAGGTGTTGCCGCTCAGGCTGATCCGGCCGGTGGTGCCGGACAGCGTGGCGTTCCCTTCGAAGGTGCTGTTCTCGGCCACCACGGTGTTCCCCCGGTGGACGTTCAGCGGTCCGCGGACGGTGCTGTCGACCACGACCAGGACGGCGGTGTCGTCGACGACGTTGACGGTGCCGACCTCCGCGTCCCGCACGCAGGTCGTTCCGGCGGTGACGACCAGGGCGCTGCGGCTGTGCCCGGTGACGGTGCGGGTGCACGTCGGGACGACGTCCACGGTCGCGGTGCCGGTGGCGCTGCGGTTGCCGGCCCGGTCGGTGGCCCGGTAGGCGGCGGTGTGCCGGCCGGGCGTGTCGACGGTGACGGGGGCGGTGTAGGGCCGCCAGTCGCCGCCGTCGAGGGCGTACTCCAGGGTGCCGGTGCCGGAGCCGGTGTCCTCGCCGGTCAGGGTGAGGGTGGCGGAGCCCTCGTACAGGTGGCCCAGGGTGGGGGCGGGCAGGTGGGCGGTGACGGTGGGGGCGGTGGAGTCCCGCTTCACGGTGAGGCGGGCCTCCTCGCTGGTGTTGCCCGCGGTGTCGGTGGCCCGGTAGCCGAGCTCGGTGGTGCCTTCCGGCAGGGTGAGCGGGGCCCGGTAGGGCTGCCAGCTCCCTTCACCGAGGCGGTACTCGACGCCCGCGACGCCGGAGTCGTCGGTGGCGGCCAGTTCGACGGCCACCGGGCCGGTGAACCAGCCGTCCGAGCCGTCGGGCGCGGCGGGGGTGGTGCGCGCGGTGACGGCGGGGGCGGTGCGGTCGGAGCCGAAGCGCCAGTCGTCGACGTCGAACAGTTCGCCGGTGCCGGTGCCCCGGGCGGTGAAGAAGACGTGGTGGGTGCCGGTCACCGGGGCGGTGAGGTCGGTGCGGACCTCGGTCCAGGCGCCGCCGGAGGAGGCGGGGACGGTCAGCGTGCCGATCAGGGTGCCGGTGGCGTCCGGGTGGTCGAGGCGGACCTCGATCCGGCCGCCGGCCTTCGGCAGCACGTCGGCGGCCAGGGTGGTGGCGCCGTCCGGGCCGAAGTCGACGCCGGCCAGCGCGGTCCACTCGCCGTCGTGGAGGTTGCCGAGCTTCTGCTCGCCGGTGGTGTCGGCGCCGATCGGCAGCACCCGGATGCCGGAGGCGGGGTCGTAGGCGTCCTGGATGCCGGAGTCCCAGGCGATGGTCTCGGCCTCGATCCGCCGGTGCGCGTCGAGCGTGCCCTGCTGGGACGGGCCGCGGTAGGTGCCGGTGACCGGGGCGATGGAGCCGTCGGCGTTGACCGTGACCTGGTCGATGTGGGTGGAGCGGTAGCCGTGGGGCTTGTCGAGGGAGCCGCCGGCGACCAGGGCCGTCTGCACGGTCTGGGCGTGGTAGGTGATGTAGGTCTGGCCCTTGAACTCGAACATGGCGTGGTGGTTGTTGCCGCCCGCGCCGAAGAAGGAGCCGGGGTTGCCGAGGATCTCGCCCTGGTAGGTGAAGGGGCCCGTCGGGCTGTCGGACACCATGTAGGCGATGTTGCCGTAGCCGATGGCGTGGCCGTCGATCGTGCTGGAGTGGCTGAAGTTGGTGCAGTAGCTGTAGTAGTACTTGCCGTTGATCTTGTTGATCCCGGAGTCCTCGAACACCGCGGGGGCGTCGATGGTCGCGGCCGTGCCGACCGTGCTGACCATGTCGTCGCCGAGCCTGATCACCCGGGTGCTGCGCGGGTGGTCGGTGCCGTCGGTGGGCACGCCGCCGCCGAAGTACAGGTACGCGGAGCCGTCGTCGTCGACCAGGACCGCCGGGTCGAACATCCACACCACGCCGGCGGTGCCGGGCGTCGCGGGGCTCACCAGCGGCTTGCCGATCGGGTCGGTCCACGGGCCGGTGGGCGAGTCGGCGGTCAGGACGCCGATGCCGCCGCCGCTGTTGGCGAAGTACAGGAAGAACTTCTCCTTCCCGTCGACCTTCTTGTGCGCGGCCGCCGGGGCCCAGGAGTTGGCGGCCCACTTCGCGGCGCCGGGCGCGCCCGCCACCTTGACCTGGCCCTCGTTGGTCCAGTTGACCAGGTCGGCGGAGGAGATCACGGTGAGGGTCTTGATCTGCCCGTAGCCGTTGTCCTTGACGTTGCCCGCGGCGTCGTACTCGTAGGACTGCGTGACGTCGCCGTTCGCGTCGTACGAGGAGCCGTCCGAGGTCATGTACTCGTACACGCGGCCGTCGTAGACCATCGCCCACGGGTCGGCGCCGTACTGGTAGTCCATCAGGGGGTTGGCGTTGCCGATGCTCTTGGCGGGTGCGGCGTGGCCGGGCGGGTGGGCCGCCGAGGAGTCCGCCTCGGTCAGCGAGACGTCGTCGGCCTCGAAGTCCATCAGGTTGGCGTGCGGGGCGCTCGCCGGGTCCTGGACCCAGGGGGTCTCCAGGAAGAGCCGGGCGGTGCTGACGTCCTGTCCGGCCGGGACGGTGAAGGTGCCCTGGACGAGGCCCCACTGGCCGCGGGGGACGGTCACCGTGCCGAGGTTGGTGTAGGTGGCGCCGCCGTAGTGCATGGTGGCGAAGAACTGCTTGGCCGCCGGGGCGGCGGGGTCGTCGTACTTGACCCGGGCGGTGACGGTGTAGCTGTGTCCGGCCTTCACCTTGCCGGAGACGTCCTGCATCGGGCCGGATCCGGTGGTCCTGCGGCCGGTGACGAGGACGGCGGAGGCGCCGGAGTGGGCGTCGGAGGTGAGCGAGAGCGCCGCGCCGTCGGTGGGGTTGCCCTGGTTGGCCGACCAGTCGGCGAGGCCGTCCTCGAAGCCGCCGTTGACGACGAGTTCCGGGGTGGCGGCTCCGGCGGGCGTCGCCGCGACGAGCAGGCCGGGGGTCAGCAGGGCGACGGCCGCGGTGATCGCGGCGGTTCTGCGACGGGTGGCGCTGAGCCAGCGTCTGTACATGGACATCCTTGGGTGGGGGGATTGGCCCCCATGTTGTTAGCGCTAACAAAACCTGTCAAGCCTCGCGACAGGACGCCGGGGGCGGGAACTTCGAAATGTTTCGGTGTTATCACCCCGTAATCAGTCGCAACTTTCGGCAACTTTTCGGAAACAAGTTATTGACGGCCACTCGGCGGCGAGCACATACTCTCCAGCATTCGAACCGCCCCTGCCGACCGGCCCACGTCCGGTCACGCCGATCCACCCGCACGCGATCGGACCGCACGGGTCGCGGTGATCCCACCTGACGTGCCCTCACTTCGCGTACCCCCACCCGGGTGCTCCCGGCGACGACGACAGAACAGGAAGTCCCCACGATGACGAGAAAGACCCGCCGCACGGCGGCCGCCGCGATCGCCCTGGGCATCACGCTCGCCGCCACCGGCTGTGCCGGCAGCGACGGCGGCGGCAGCGGCGGCTCGTCCGACGGCAAGGTCACGCTGACCCTCTGGGAGAACGCCCAGCCCGGCGCGGGCGCCGAGTACTGGAAGGCGGCGGGGGCGGCGTACGAGGCCCTGCACCCGAACGTCAAGGTCAACATCCAGACGGTCCAGAACGAGGACCTGGACGGCAAGCTGCAGACCGCGCTCAACTCCGGTTCCGCGCCGGACATCTTCCTGCAGCGCGGCGGCGGCAAGATGCAGGCCATGGTCCAGGCGGACCAGGTCCAGGCGCTGGACCTCACCGACGCCGACAAGGCGAACGCGGGCGCGGCGGGCATCGCCGGGTACTCGATCGACGGCAAGGTCTACGCGATGCCGGTCGACACCCAGCCCGAGGGCATCTACTACAGCAAGGACCTGTTCCAGCAGGCCGGCATCACCACGCCGCCCACCACGATGCCCGAACTCCAGGACGCCGTGGCGAAGTTGAAGGCGATCGGGGTCGCGCCGATCGCGGTCGGCGCCAAGGACGCCTGGCCGGCCGCGCACTGGTACTACAACTTCGCCGTCCGCGAGTGCAGCCAGGACACCCTGAAGAAGGCCGCCCAGTCGCTGAAGTTCGACGACCCGTGCTGGACCAAGGCGGGCGAGGACCTCGCCTCGTTCATCGGGACCGAGCCGTTCCAGCAGGGCTTCCTGACCACCTCCTCGCAGCAGGGCGCCGGTTCGTCCGCGGGCATGGTCGCCAACCACAAGGCGGGCATGGAGCTGATGGGCAACTGGAACCCGGGCGTGATCGCCAGCCTGACCCCCGACCAGAAGCCGCTCCCCGACCTGGGCTGGTTCCCCTTCCCGTCCGTGCCGGGCGGCCAGGGCGACCCGGCCGCCATCATGGGCGGCCTCGACGGCTTCTCGCTGTCCAAGAAGGCGCCGAAGGAGGCCCTCGACTTCCTGCGCTTCCTGGTCACCACGGAGCAGCAGAAGGAGTACGCCAAGGCGTTCGTCGCCATCCCGGTGAACAAGGAGGCCCAGGCGGGCGTCACCGAGCCCTACAACGTCTCGGCGCTGCAGGCGTTCAACAAGGCCCCCTACTCGGTGCTGTTCCTGGACACCGAGTACGGCCAGAACGTCGGCAACGCGATGAACACCGCCGTGGTGAACCTGTTCGCCGGCAAGGGCAGCGCGGCCGACATCGCCAAGGACACCAACGCCGCCGCCGCGAAGGGCTGAGTAAGCACAGATGAGCAACACCCTGGGCACTGAGCCGGCCGACGGCCACCAGTCGCAGGGCACGCCCGGAGCCGGGAGCGCGGCCTCGTCCGCGCGCCCGGCTCCGGCGCCGGCGGCGGCCACCCGCCGCCGGCGCGGCCGTGCCAAGATGCGCTTCGAGATCGCGGTCCTGTCCGGCCCGGCGATCCTGGTCTTCCTGGCCTTCGTGATCTTCCCGGTGGCCCTGGCCGCGTTCTACGGCTTCTACCGGTGGCACGGCTACGGGCCGCCCACCGACTGGGTCGGCCTGAACAACTACAAGCTGATCCTCACCGACCCGGCGTTCCAGCAGGTGCTGTGGCACACCGGCGTGATCCTGGTGCTCTCGCTGCTCGTCCAGGGCCCGCTGGCGGTCGGCCTCGCGCTGCTGCTCAACCAGCGGATCCGCGGCCGCTCGGTGATCCGCGTGCTGATCTTCCTGCCGTACGTGGTCTCCGAGGTCATCGTCGGCACCGGCTGGAGCCTGATGCTCCAGAGCAACGGCGCCCTCAACGACCTGCTGCGGCACGTCGGCCTGGGCTTCCTGCAGGCCGACTGGCTGGCCGACCCGGACCTGGCGATCTGGACGCTGCTGGGCATCATCTCGTGGAAGTACATCGGCTTCGCGGTGATCCTGATGCTCGCGGGCCTGCAGTCGATCCCCGAGGAGCTGTCCGAGGCCGCCCAGATCGACGGCGCCTCGTACTGGCAGATCCAGCGGCGCATCACGCTGCCGCTGCTGGGCCCGACCATCCGGATCTGGGCGTTCCTGTCGATCATCGGCTCGCTGCAGCTGTTCGACCTGGTCTACATCATCTGGGGCCCGTACGTGGCGGGCACCGCGGGCACCTCGACCATGGCGATCTACATGGTCGGCCAGGGCCGCAACGCGGGCAACTACGGCTACGGGAGCGCGATCGCGGTCGTGATGTTCCTGATCTCGCTCGTCGTCGCCCTGCTCTACCAGCGCTTCCTGCTCCGCCGCGACCTGCAGGGTGCCATCACCGAAGGAGCCTCCTGATGAGCGCCCGGACGGCCGACCGGCCGCAGAAGTGGGGCAACCCCTTCACCTACTTCGTCGCCCTGCTGTTCATCGGCGTCTGCGTCGCCCCCGTGCTCTACATCGTGGTCGGCGGGTTCCGCACCAACTCGCAGATCAGCACCAGCCCGGCCGGCCTGCCCGAGCCCTGGGTGATCAGCAACTACCTGAACGTCCTGAAGTCGGTGACGTTCTGGGGCGAGTTCGTCAACTCCCTGGTGGTGGCGCTCGCCAGCACCGTCGGCACCGTGGTCCTCGGCCTGATGGTGAGCTTCGTGCTCGCCCGCTACGACTTCAAGTTCAAGGGGGCGATGTACTCGCTGTTCGCGGCCGGCCTGATGTTCCCGATGGTCATCGCGATCACCCCGCTGTACATCGTGATCAAGGACCTCGGCCTGGTCGACAACCTGCTGGGCGTGATCGTCCCGCAGATCGCCTTCGGCCTGCCGACGACCGTGATCATCCTGGTGCCGTTCCTGCGGGCCATCCCGAAGGAGATCGAGGAGGCCGCCGCGATCGACGGCACCGGCCGGCTCGGCTTCTTCTTCCGGATGGTCGTCCCGCTCTCGCTCCCCGGCGTGGTGACGGTCGGCATCCTCGGGTTCATCGGCAGCTGGAACAACTACGTGCTGCCGCTGTACGTCCTGAACTCGCAGGCGAACTTCACCCTGCCGCTCGGCGTCCAGGTGTTCTCCTCGCAGTACTCCGTGGACACCGCGAGGGTGCTCGCCTTCACCTCGCTCGCCATGCTGCCCGCGATGGCCTTCTTCGCCGCCTTCCAGAAGAGGATCGTCGGCGGCCTCACCGGTGCCGTGAAGGGCTGAGCGCCGGGCCCCGGCGCCCGGCCCGCCCCGCACCGACCCGCTGAAAGGAACCGCTTTGCCCCGCGCCCACATCGCACTCGACCGGAAGGCCGTCGTCGGCCCCGTCCGGCGCCGCACCTTCGGCTCGTTCGTCGAGCACCTCGGCCGCTGCGTGTACACCGGCATCTACGAGCCGGACCACCCGACCGCGAACGAGGACGGCTTCCGGATGGACGTGGTCGAGCTGGTGCGGGAGCTCGGCAGCACGACCGTCCGCTACCCCGGCGGGAACTTCGTCTCCGGTTTCCGCTGGGAGGACTCGGTCGGCCCGCGCGAGCAGCGCCCGGTGCGGCGCGACCTGTCCTGGCACTCGCTGGAGTCCAACCAGGTCGGCCTGGACGAGTTCGCCAAGTGGCTCAAGCTCACCGGCTCCGAGCTGATGCTGGCGGTCAACGTCGCCACCCGCGGCATCCTGCCCGCCCTGGACCTGCTGGAGTACGCCAACCACCCGTCCGGCACCGCGCTCTCCGACCTGCGGATCGCCAACGGCACGCCGGAGCCGCACGACGTGCGGATGTGGTGCCTGGGCAACGAGATGGACGGCCCCTGGCAGACCGGCTTCATGACGGCGGACGACTACGGCAAGATCGCCGCCCGCACCGCCGCCGCCATGAAGGCCGCCGACCAGGACCTCGAACTCGTCGTCTGCGGCTCCTCCGGCTCCGGCATGCCGACCTTCGGCGACTGGGAGCGCACCGTCCTGGAGCACAGCTACGACTACGTCGACTACGTCTCCTGCCACGCCTACTACCAGGTGCACGACGGCGACCTCGGCTCCTTCCTGGCCTCCTCGGTCGACATGGAGTTCTTCATCGACACCGTGCTGGCGACCGCCGACCACGTCGGGCACAAGCGGCAGTCGAAGAAGCGGATGAACATCTCCTTCGACGAGTGGAACGTCTGGTACCTGGAGGAGCACAAGGCGTCCGACGAGGTCAACGACGAATGGCGGTACGCCCCGCGGCAGTTGGAGGACGTCTACACGGTGGCTGACGCCGTGGTCGTCGGCAACCTGCTGATGACGCTGCTCAAGCGCAGCGACCGGGTCACCTCGGCCTCGCTGGCCCAGCTGGTCAACGTGATCGCGCCGATCATGACCGAGCCCGGCGGCCCGGCCTGGCGGCAGAGCACCTTCCACCCGTTCTCGATCACCAGCCGGCTCGCCTCCGGCGAAGTGCTCCGGCCGGTGATCGAGGCGCCCACCTACCTGACGGCCCGGCACGGCGAGGCGTCCCTGGTGGACGCCGTCGCGACCGTCGACGACGACCGGGCCGCGGTCTTCCTGGTCAACCGCGACCTGTCCGAGCCGGCCCGGGTCACCGTCGACGTCCGCGACCTCCCCGTGTCGCGGGTCGTCGAGGCGCTCACCCTCGCCGACGCCGACCCGTACGCGCAGAACACCCTCGCCGACCCGCTCCGGGTCGTCCCCGCCGCGAACGGCAGCGCCGTCCTCGCCGACGGCGTGCTCACCGTCGAGCTGCCCCCGGTGTCCTGGACGGCGATCGCCCTCGGCTGACCGGCCGCACGCAGCTCTTCGAAAGGACCGCCCCGTGCGGACGTACGACAACCCCGTGATCCCCGGGTTCCACCCGGACCCCAGCGTCTGCCGGGTCGGTGACGACTACTACCTGGTGTGCTCCAGCTTCGAGTACGTCCCCGGGCTGCCGCTCTTCCACAGCCGGGACCTGGTGCACTGGCGGCAGCTCGGCAACGTGCTCGACCGCCCCGGGCAGCTGCCGCTGCCGCTGCCCGGCAGCACCGCCTCCCGCGGCCTGTACGCGCCGACGATCCGTCACCACGGCGGCCGGTTCTGGGTGATCTGCACCAACGTCACCGCGGGCGGCAACTTCCTGGTGACCGCGGAGCGGCCCGAGGGCCCCTGGTCGGACCCGGTCTGGATCGACCTGCCCGGGATCGACCCGGACCTGGCCTGGGAGGAGGACGGCACCTGCTGGGCCGCCTCCACCTCCCCCGGCATCCACCTCAGCCGGATCGACCCGGTCAGCGGGAAGGTCCTGGAGGGGCCCTTCCCCACCTGGTCCGGCACCGGCCTCAAGTGGCCCGAGGCCCCGCACCTGTACCGGATCGGCGACTGGTGGTACCTGCTGATCGCCGAGGGCGGCACCGAACGCGGCCACGCCGTCTCGATCGCCCGCGCCCGCTCCCCGCGCGGCCCCTGGGAGGGCGCCCCGGCCAACCCGGTGCTCTCCGCGAGCGGCACCGACCGGCCGGTCCAGAGCACCGGGCACGGCGACCTGGTCACCGCGCCCGACGGCAGCTGGTGGATGGTGCTGCTCGGCACCCGGCCGCGCGGCTTCAGCCCGGGCTTCCACGTGCTCGGCCGGGAGACCTTCCTCACCCCCGTGACCTGGGACGGGGACGGCTGGCCGGTCGTCGCGCCGGTGGCCGAGCGGCACCCCGCCCCCGGCGGCGCCCGGCACCCCTTCCCCGCCCCGCCCGTGCGCGACGACTTCGACGCCCCCGTGCTCGCCCCGCACTGGATCTCCCCGCACGCCCGCCCCGACGGCTCCTGGTCGCTGACCGAGCAGCCCGGCCGGCTCACCCTCACCGCCACCGGCCCCACCCTGGACCGCCCCGGCCACACCTTCGTCGGGCGCCGCCAGCAGCACCACGACTGCCGCGCCTCGGCCCGGATCGACCCGGGCACCGGCCGGGGCGGCCTGAGCGTGCGCCTGGACGAGGCGCACCACTACGACCTGGAGGCCGGCCCGGGAGAAGTCCGGGTCGTCGCCCGGATCGGCCCGCTGCGCCAGGTCCTGGCCGTCCGCCCGGTGCCGCCCGGCCCGCTCACCCTGACGGTGACCGTCCGCACCACCGACCTGGTGCCCGCCTCCCCCGAGCTGGCCGGCACCGAACCCTTCGGCCCCGACACCGTCGCCTGCTGGCTCGGCGACCCCGGGGCCCCGGGCGCGGAGCCGCTCGCCGAACTGGACGGGCGCTACCTCTCCACCGAGGTCGCGGCCGGCTTCACCGGGCGCGTCATCGGCATGTACGCCACCGAGGGCACCGTCGCCTTCGACTGGTTCGACTACCTCCCGACCCCCTGACCGGTCCTCCCGCGTCCGGTCCTCACCGGCGGTCGTCGGGCCGGACGGGGACGGCCGCGGGGCGGCCGGCGGTGACCCGCAGCAGGGCTTCCAGGATGCCGGTGCTCTCCGCGGCGGACACCGCGACGGGCTGCGGGAGCCCGGGCCGGGTGCAGGCGATCTCCAGCAGCACGCGGGCCGCGTCGGCCAGCGCGGCCGCGGCGTTCTCCGCGCGCTCGACGGGGTCGGTGTCGGCGATCAGGCCCAGCGCGGCGGCGGTGCGGCGGCGCTCCCGGCGGGCCTCGTAGGCGCGCTGCCGGCAGGTCTGGCCGCAGTACTTGGGGCGGGTGCCCCGCTTGCCGGCCGCGGCGGCGGGCTTCCCGCACCAGACGCAGGGGTGCGCGTCCGTCCGGGCGTCGGGGGTGGGGTCGTCCATGCCCTGATCCAACGCCCGCCGCCCGGCGGGCGGGACGGGAGCGGGGCCGGTTCACCTGAACGGGGACGGCCCGCGGGGAACCCGCCGCGGCGCTCAGACCTTCGGGAGGGCGGCGACCAGCGGGTGGTCCCTGCCGATCGGGCCGATGCTCGCGGCACCGCCCGGGGAGCCGAGCCCCGCGCAGAACTCGGCGTTCACTGCGGCGAACGGGCGCCACCCCTCGGGGAGTTCGTCCTCGTAGCGGACCGCCTCGACCGGGCAGACCGCCTCGCAGGCACCGCAGTCGTCGCACTGGTCGGGGTGGATGTAGAGCATCCGCTCCCCCTCGTAGATGCAGTCGAACGGGCACTCCTCGACGCACGCCTTGTCCTTGACGTCCACACAGGGCTGGGCGATCACGTAGGTCATCGGGTCGCCGTCCTCTCCGGTTCGGTGCCGTTCGCCGCTCTGGCACGGCCGACCGTAGGACCTCAAGTAATGTTGAGGTCAACAGGGGAGGCGGCGGATGACGGCCCACCAGCCGGACGGGGCGGAGCCCGCGGCGGACGACCGGCTGCCGATCGGCGAGGTCAGCGCGCGGACGGGTACGGCGGTGTCCGCGCTGCGGTTCTACGAGGAGCTCGGCCTGATCGCCTCCGAGCGCGACGGCCGCAACCGACGCAGCTACCCGCGGCACATGCTGCGCCGGATCGCGCTGATCTCGGTGGCGAAGCGGATCGGCATCCCGCTGGAGGACCTGCGCGCGGCGTTCGCCGACGTGCCGCTCGACCGGCCGCCCAGCCACCAGGAGTGGCAGCGCGCCTCGCGCGGCTGGAAGCTCCGGCTGGAGGAGCGCCGCCGGACCATCGAGCGGCTGGAGGCCGAACTGACCGGCTGCATCGGCTGCGGCTGCCTGTCGATGAAGGCGTGCGCCCTGCTGAACCCGCACGACGCCCTGGCCGGGGACGGGACCGGCCCGCGCCGCCTGTGACGCCCGCACCGCCCGTACCGCCCGGACGGGTGTGACGGCCGGTCAGGGGCGCAGGGCCAGGACGGTGTTGTGGCCGCCGAAGCCGATCGAGTGGCTGAGCGCGAGTCGGGGGGCGTGTCGGCGGGGTGCGCCGGTGACCAGGTCGAGGCCGGCCGTGTCGGGGCCGGGGGCGTCGTGGTTGGCGGTGGGCGGGACGGTGCCGGTGCGCAGGGTGCGGACGGTGAGGGCGGCCTCGATCGCGCCGGCCGCGCCCATGGTGTGGCCGAGGGCGCCCTTGGCGGAGGTGACGCTGGGCGGGGTGCGGGCGAAGAGTTCGCGGATCGCGGCGGCCTCGACCCGGTCGCCCCGTAGGGTGCCGGTGCCGTGCGCGTTGACGTGCTCGACCTCGTCGGGCCCGGCGCCCGCGGCGCGCAGCGCGAGGGTGACGGCGGCGCGCAGGCCGCGTCCGGCGGGGTCGGGGGCGGTGGGGTGGTGGGCGTCGGAGGTGGCGGCCCAGCCCGCGAGGTGGGCGAGGGCGGGGGCGCGGCGGGCGGTGGCGTCGGCGGCGCGTTCCAGGACGAGGACGCCGGCGCCCTCGCCGAGGACGAAGCCGTCCCGGTCCCGGTCGAAGGGGCGGGAGGCGGTGGCGGGCCGGTCGGTGCGCCGGGACAGCGCGCCCGTCCTGGCGAAGGCGGCGGCGCACAGCGGGGTGGCCATCGCGTCGGTGCCGCCCGCGACGGCGAGGTCGCAGGCGCCGGTGGTGAGCAGCAGCGCGGCGTGCGCGATCGCGTCGGCGCCGGAGGCGCAGGCGGTGGAGGTGTGCAGGGCGGGGCCGGTGGTGCGCAGGGCGAGGGCGAGGTGTCCGGCGGCGGAGAGGTTGGGCAGGTAGCCGGTGAGGGTGAGCGGGGAGAGCGCGGCGGGGCCGCGTTCGAGCAGGCGGCGGTGGGCGTTCTCCAGGACGGCGATGCCGCCGGCGGCGGAGCCGACGACGACGGCGACCCGGCCCGGTTCCCAGTCGGGGTCGCGGTCGCCGAACGCCTCGATCCCGGCTTCCCGGAGGGCTTCCCGGGCGGCGGTCAGCAGGTAGCGGGTGGAGCGGTCCAGCCGCCAGCCCTGCCGGACGGGGGCGTCCTCGGGGTGCGGGGGCCGGCAGCTGATCGGCGCCGGGCCGCCGTCCAGTGCGGGGTCGCGCCGGGCGGTGCCGTGCCCCTCGCACAGGGTGCGCCAGGTCGCGTCCATCCCGTCGCCCCCGGCGGTGACCGCCCCGGTGCCGGTGACCACGATCCGGTCAGTCATCCCCGGGTCGCCGCCCGTCCATCAACTTCCGTACTTCGTCGACGAGTTCGCTGACCGTCGTGTCCGCTCCGGCGGCTTCGGCGTCCAGCGGGACGCCCCACTCCTCCTGGAGGGTGACGTACAGCTCGACGATGGACAGCGAGTCGAGGTCGAGCTCCTGGAAGCTCGCCCGGGCGGTGATCAGGTCGGCGGGGACGTCGAACTTCTCGGTGAGGACGGCGGCGATGCGTTCGGTGACCTGGTCCACGGAAAATCTCCTCTCCGGTACGGGGTGCGTCAGGGCAGGGTGCGCCGGACGGGGGTGGCGGCGGGCCAGGTGAGGGCGACGGAGGCCCAGGTCAGGCCGCCGCCGAAGGCGGTGAGCAGGGTGGGGGTGCCGGGGGCGAGGGCGCGCTGCGGGCCGTCGTCGGCGAGCACCAGCGGGATGGAGGCGGCGGCGGTGTTGCCGAGTTCGCGCAGGTTGCCGAAGCGGACGGCGGGCGGCAGGCCGAGCCGGTCGGCGACCGAGTCGAGGATCCGCTGGTTGGCCTGGTGGGCGACGAACGCGCCGAGGTCGGCGGGCCGCCAGTGGGCGGCGTCCAGTGCCCGGACGGCGGAGTCGGTGAGGTGCCGGACGGCCTGGCCGTAGACGGAGCGGCCCTGCATCCGGAACCAGTGCGCGTCCGGGTCGAGCCGCTGCCGGTCGGGGTGCCGGGAGCCGCCCGCGCCGATGGTGATCAGGGCGGCCCCGCCGCCGTCGCTGCCCAGGTCGGCGGCGTGCAGGGCGCCGGGCGCGCCGTCCTCGGCGGCGGCCAGCAGCACGGCTCCGGCGCCGTCGCCGAACAGGGCGGCGGTGTCGCGGTCGGCGGGGTCGACGATGGTGGAGTAGGTGTCGGCGCCGATCACCAGCGGGTGGCGGCAGGTGCCGGCCCGGACCAGCGCGTCGGCGGTGGCCAGTGCGTACAGGAAGCCGGAGCAGACGGCGGACAGGTCGAGGGCGGGGACCCGCGGCAGGCCGAGCCGGTGGGCGACGGCGGGTGCGGTGGCGGGGCAGGGGTGGTCGGGGGTGGTGGTGGCGAGCAGCACGAAGTCCGGTGCGGCGTCGGCGGATTCGATGGCGGCGGCGGCCGCGTACACGGCTAGGTCGCCGGTGGCGGTGCCGGGGGCGGCGCGGCGGCGGCGGTGGATGCCGGTGCGCCGGCGGATCCACTCGTCGCTGCTGTCCAGGCGTCCTGCGGCGATCACCTCCTCGTTGTCGACGCTGCGGGCGGGCAGGCAGGAGCCGATCCCGACGACGGCCGCGCGGGGCACCGGACGCCTCCTCAGGCCGCGAACGGGGAGGGCGGCTTGGGGATGGCCGCCAGGCCGCCGTCCGAAACGCTCAGTCCGCCGTCCAGCACCAGGGCCTGCGCGGTGACCAGCGCGGAGGCGGGCGAGGCGAGGAACAGCACCGCTCCGGCGATGTCCTCGGGGGCGCCCCAGCGGCCCTGCGGGACGTGCGCCATCAGCCACTGCGAGAACGGCTCGGTGCCGGAGGCGAAGTCGGTCATGTCGGTGGTGGTCCAGCCCGGGCAGACCGCGTTCACCCGGATCCCCTCGCGGGCCCAGCCGACGCCCAGGCTGCGGGCCAGCGAGATCTGCGCGGCCTTGGTCGCGGCGTACGCGTCCAGCAGCGGGGTGCCCATCACCCCGGACGCGGAGGACATCAGGATCAGCGAGGCCCGGTCGGACGCCGCCAGGTGCGGGTGCGCGGCCCGGCAGATCTCGGCGGTGGCGTTCAGGTTGACCGAGACCACGTAGTCCCAGTCCTGCTGGGTGGAGTGCTGGAACGGCACCAGGACGGGGCTGCCGTCCGCCGCGGTGGGCAGCACCCCGGCGTTGTGCAGCAGCACGTCGATCCCGCCGAGCGCCGCGGCCGCCCGCTCCACCAGTGCGCCGGGCGCGCCCGGTTCGGCCAGGTCTGCGGGCAGGGCCACCGCCCGCACCCCGTGTCCCTCGGCCTGCTCGACCACCTCCCGCAGCGCGGCCCCGGTCCGGGCGCTCAGCACCAGGTCGCTCCCGGCTTCGGCCAGCGCCAGTGCGCAGGCCCGTCCGATGCCCCGCGAGGCCCCGGTGACCAGGGTGCGGGCGCCGTCCAGCCGGAACGCCCCCGGCAGCGTGCTGTTGCTCATGACAGTGCTTCCTTCCGTTCGTGCCGTTCGTGGTCGGTTCCGCCCGGGGGCTCGGACCAGCGCAGCAGTGCGCTGCCCCAGGTCATCCCGGCCCCGAAGACGGTCAGCAGGATCAGGTCGCCGGGCTGCAGCAGCCCCTCGGCGTGCGCGGTGGCCAGCGCGTAGGGGGCGCTGGCCGCGCCGATGTTGCCCACCAGGTCGCCGACCACGGTCATCCGGTCGGCCAGGCCGGCCTCGGCGGCGAGCCGGCGCAGCAGGACGGGGTTGGGCTGGTGGGTGATCACGTGGTCGATGTCGCCGACGGCCAGGCCGTGCCGTTCCAGCGTCTCGTGCAGCATCCGCGGGAACGCGTCCCGGATGAACCGGCTGACCGTCCGCCCGTCCATCCGGATCCGGTGCGCGCCCTCCGCGAGCGTCTCCCGGCTGGCCGGACGCCGGCTGCCGCCGGCCGGGATCAGCACCCGGTCCGCGAGCGTGCCGTCCGAGCCCAGCCGGAACCCGCCCAGCCCGCCCGGTGGTTCCACCGGGCCCAGCACGGTGGCCGCGGCGCCGTCCGCGAACAGCACGGCGGTGCCCCGGTCCGCCGGGTCCAGGAACTTCGAGTACGCCTCCACCCCGACCACCACCGCGAGCATCGGCCCGTCCTCCTCCCGCAGCCAGTCGTGCGCGACCTTCGCCCCGAACAGCCAGCCCGAGCAGGCCGCCGACACGTCCAGCGCGACGGCGTTGCCCGCCCCCACCAGCGCCTGCACCCGGCAGGCCGTCGCCGGCCCCAGCTCGTCCGGCGTCGAGGTCGCGCACACCAGCAGCCCCAGTTGGGCGGCCGTCACCCCGGCCGAGGCCAGCGCCCGGCGCACCGCCTCCGCCGCGAGGTCGGAGGCGGCCTGCTCCCCCGCCGCGACGTGCCTGCGGCGCACCCCCGTCCGCTCCACGATCCACTCCGCGGTCACCCCGACCGCCGCCGCCACCTCCGCGTTCCCCCGCACCCGCGACGGCACGTACCGCCCGGTGCCCCACACGCCCACTGCGTTCACCACCACGAGCTCCTTACCTGTGCAGACGAATTCGGGAGAGATCAGGGGCCCGGGGAACGGCGGGCCGTGCTGCGCATGGGCCCCGTCAGGGCCCGGGGAACGGCGGGTCGATGCTGCTGACGGCCGGAGCCCATCGAAGTGTCCGTGCTGCTGCGTGTAGTAACAGAACCGGAAGCAGATGCGCGCCACGGCAGTGCACCGTCAGCAGACCCGTGCTCGCCGTTCCCCGAGCCCCTGAATGCGCTCGCTGTTCAGACGATCTCGTCGGGGAAGGCGAAGTCCCGCTCCACCTCCTCCAGGTGCGGGAGCAGTCGGTCGTAGCCGCGTTCGAGGGCGTTCTCCAGTCCGGCGAGTTCGCCCGGGGCGAGGGTGCGGTGGCGCAGCAGCGGGCCGGCCAGCCGGTCGGCGGCGCGGAGGGCGGCGAGGTGGGCGAGGGCGGTGGTGGCGCCGTCCGGGGGGAGGGTGGCGAGGGCGCGCGGGAGGTCCTCGGCGGCGAGCCGGGCCGCGTACGTGGCGCCGAGGTCCGCGGCCCGGTCGAGCAGCGGGTTCCACACCTCGAAGGGGGTGGCGCCCCCGTGCGCCTTCTCGGTGGTGGCCCGCCGCAGCCAGGTGGTCTGGGTGTGCTGGTGGCGGGCCAGGACGGCGGGCCACCAGCCGGGGTCGGCGAGGTCGGTGGGGATCGGCGGGAGCGTGCCGGTCGGGGGGTCCTCCAGCAGGGCGCGGCCGAGGTCGTAGCGGATGAGCCTGCTGTCGCCGCCGGCCGGGTCGAAGGAGCGGGCGAAGCCGTGGTAGCCGGCCAGCCGGTTGCCGTCGGCGAGTCCGGCGTGGCCGCAGCGGCGCTGGCAGTCGGCGATGATCCGTTCGGCCTCGTCGGCGCAGTGCGCCTTGTACGCGGAGAGCGGGCGGCTGACGGCGGCCCACGGGGCGAAGCCGCTCCCGGCTTCGGCGGTGTCGGATTCCCGTGCGGCGGCGAGCAGTTCGCGGGCCCGGGCGGCGGCGCAGCTGAGCGCGAAGGCGTCGGCGAGGGCGCCGAGCAGGGCGCGCTGCTGGCTGCGGTGGGCGAGCAGCGGGCTGCCGGGGGCGAGCGCGGCGCGGGTCTCGCGGTGGCGGGAGTGCCGGACGGCGAGGACGGCGGACTGGCGGGCGAGCGCGGCCAGGGCGGTGGGCAGGACGCCCCACAGGTCCTGGCCGACGGCGAGGGTGCGGCGCAGCCGGTCGGCGGGGGTGCGCGGGTCGTGCAGGTGGCCGTGCGCGTCGAGGTCGGCGTCGTCGCGCAGCCAGTGCGCCTCGGGGACGCGCAGGCCGTCGAAGCGGACCCGGTGGTAGCTGAGCGGGAGGGCGCCGACCGGGACGGGCGGGGAGAGGGTGACGCCGGGCCGGGGGCCGTCGTGGTCGGCGAGCCGGGTCAGGAAGGCGAACACCCCGCCCGGCCGGCCGGCGGCGTCGACGGCGCGGGCGATCACCACGGCGCCGCGCGGCCCGGGGTACTGGGCGACGCCGCCGAACTTGGCGTCCTCCTGCTCGGGGGTGCGCAGCACGAACTCCCGCCGTCCGGGGTGGAATTCGGCGATCGTCGCGGCGTCGAGGTGGCTGCTGGCGCGGCCGGCCTCGGTGACCAGGTAGCCGATCCGCAGTTCGCCCGCGTCGACGGCGTCGAGTTCCGTCCGGACGTCCTCGGCCTGCCCGGCCAGCCGCAGCAGCGAGCCCTGCCCGAGGACGTTCTGGGTGACGAGGGTCATGCCGAGCCGGGGGTCGGCGACGGCGGCCCAGGCCAGGGCGGCGGCCAGCGCGTCGGCGTCGGCGTGCAGGTCGGCGGCGGCGGGCAGGGCGCGCAGCAGGGTGCGCAGGCGGCGGTGGAGGTAGGGCTCGCGTTCGCCGGGCGACTCGGCGACGCGGTACGGGTGCCGGGCCAGGGCCCGGTGCAACCGGGGCAGGTAGCCGGGGTGGTGGCGGCCGTGCAGCAGCTCCCCCAGCGTCCGGTACGGCTCGCCCGCCGTCCCGGCCCGCTCCCCCGGCATCCGCGCGTCCTCCCTCGCCGTCCCGGCCGGCTCCCCCGCGTTCCCGCTCGGCGGCCCTGCCGTCCCGGCCGCCCCTCCTGCCGTCCCGGCCGCCCCTCCTGCCGTCCCTCCCGGTGCCCCGACCGTCCCGCCCGGTGCCCCGACCGTCCTTCCCGGTGTGCTGCGCGGCTCCTTCGGCATCCGGACTCCCTTCCCCTTCACCGGAGTTGACGTTTCGTCGGTCGTGGTCCCGGCCACCCGGGCGCCGGTGCCGCGCAGGCAGTCGGCGGCGTTGCGGCCGAGCGCGCTGCCGGGGCCCGCCTCGTGGTAGTCGGTGTGGCCGTGGGCGGCGAGCAGGGCGAGGATCCGGGGCAGGTGGGCGGGGCGGACCAGGCAGTCGGCGGCCCGGGCGGCGAGGTCGTCGGCGGGGGTGTAGCGGCGTCCGGCGACGGCCGAGTAGAGCGGTACGGCGGGTGGGCCGATCGGCGGCCCGCCGCGCAGCAGGGCTTCGAACCGGGCCCGCTGGTCGGCGAGTTCGGGGTGGTGGGAGCCGAAGGGCAGGCGCAGCCGGACGGCGGTGAGGCCGCGGGCGGCGGCGAGTTCTTCGACGGCGGCGAGTTGCTCGGGCGGGCCGCCGAGCACGCACTCCCGGGGGCTGTTGACGCAGCCCACGGCGACCCGTCCGGCCCCGGCGCGGGCGGCCAGTTCGGCTGCCCGCTCCTCCCCGCAGCCGATCAGGGTGAGTGCGCCGGGCGCTCCGGCCAGCACCCGGGCCAGTTGCAGGGCGGCGGTGGCGCCGGCGCCGACCGTCCAGGCTCCGGCGGCGGTCAGTGCGGCGAGTTCGCCGAAGCTGACGGCCAGCAGGGCGTCGGGCGGGCCGTGCCGCTCGGCCAGTACCCGGTGCCAGGCCAGCGCGGCGCCGTGGTGGGCGAGTTGCTGCAGGCCGGTCGGGCCCTGGGCCAGTTCCCGTCCCCCGGGCGGGTGTTCGCCGAGCAGCAGGGCGACCAGGGCCGGTGGCGGTCCGGCCTCCGGGCCGGCGGCGAGGGCGGCGTCGATCTCCTCGTAGACGGCGTGCAGTGCGCGGCGCAGTGCGCCGTCCCGGGCGGCGGCCAGGTACAGCGTCTGGACGGGGAAGTCCCCCTGGCCGGGGAACATGTGAACCGACACGGGCATGACTGGACGCTCCGCAGCAGCGAGGGGGCCGATCCGGGACGGGTCGCGGTGCGACCGGCCGCGGGCCGGCTCCCCCCGGCGCGGCCGGTGTCCGGCCCGCCACCACAGTGCCCAATCGGTACGTCCACCATCCAGTCATATGACCGGTGAATGTGTTGAAAGTTCCGCATCGGTTGAACGTTCACCCGAACCGGCGGGCAGCTACCGGTGCAGCGCCCCGTAGACCCTGGCCAACCCGATCACGATCCACGGCGAGGCGAGGACGAGCACCACCAGTACGGCCACCGCCACCGCGAACTGCACCACCACCCGCCGTGCTTCCCGCCCCATCGCCCGCCCTTCCGCCGTCCGCCGTCCCGGGAACGACGCCGTCCCCGCCCTCACGGTTGCACCTCCGGCACCGCCCGACGCAGCACCGCCCGACGCAGCAGCACCCGGCACTCCCGCGACCACTGCCCGTCCACCGCCCGCCCGCACAGCGGTTGGACCAGCACGTCCCGCGCCCCGAACCGCACGGCGCCGTCGCCCCGTTCGCGCAGCCAGGCCGCCACCGCCTCCGGTGCCGACGGCCGGCCCGCGCCGAGCTCGTACCGCCCGACCTCCACCCAGTCGTCCCCGGCCGGTCTCACGCCTCCCCCTCGCCGTCCAGGAACGCCGCCACCCCGGCGGCCAGCGCGGCGAGTTGCTCCCCGGCCTCCAGCCAGGTGGTCAGCTCGGCCCGCCAGCAGCCGTCGGCGGCGCGCCAGGGTCGTAGCGCCCAGGTCAGGCCGACGTGGCCGCCGGGTCCGAAGGCCGCGCGCAGCGCGAGGTCGCCGTCGGCGTTGTGCCACTCCCGTTCGCCCGGCCAGCCCCGGAAGTCCGCGGCCAGGCCGGCCAGGAAGCCCGCGAGGCCGCCGGCCGGGCCCAGGTCGACCACTCCGTCCAGCCGCGCCGCCAGCCCGGGGGCCCGCAGCAGTTCCACCGCGAACCGCGCGACGCCGTCCTCCTCCGCCCGGTCCGCCAGCCGGACGGCCGCCTCCCGGTCCCGTCCGCACCGCACCCGCACGCCGCCGGCCCCCGGCCCCGATCCGTTCACCGGGCGATCATCCCGGCCAGCGCGAGGTCGAGCAACCGGTCGGCCTGGGCGGGGGTGTCGTGCTCGCGGGCCCAGGCGGCGGCGTTCATCAGGGTGAACAGGTCGGCGCCGGTGGTGTCGCCGCGCAGCGCGCCGGCGGCGCGGGCCCGGTCGGTCAGCAGGTCGCCGATCCCGGTCATCCGGTGGCAGGAGTCCTGGAGTTCGTCGGAGCGGGCGGCCAGTTCGGCGGCCAGGCCCTGGTAGGCGGCGGCGTGCCGGACGACGGCGCGGATCCAGTCGGCCAGCGCCCGGGCCGGGTCGGGATCGGCGGCGAGCCGGTCGCCGTGCTCGAACAGCTCCCGGTTGCGGGCCTCCAGCAGGGCGGCGACCAGGGCGGTCCGGGTCGGGAAGTGCCCGTAGAGGGTGCCGATGGCGACCCCGGCCCGGCGGGCGACGCCCTCCAGCGAGGCGCCGGTGCCCTGCTCGCGAAAGACCGCGTCGGCTTCGGCGAGCAGCCGTTCGCGGTTGCGCAGCGCGTCGGCGCGCGGTCGGCGGCGGGTGCTTTCGGTCACGTCAACTCCCCTTTCCGGTCGGGCCCTTGCGCCCGGCCAACAAGTCGAGGCATCCTCGACTTGAAACGAAACCGAGGATGCCTCAGCTTACCCGGGCGCCGCGCGCCCAGACCGGGGGAACCACCGTGATCCTGCTGACCGGAGCCACCGGCTCGATCGGCCGCCACCTGGTGCGCCGACTCACCGACCGGGGGGCCGACTTCCGCGCCCTGGTCCGCGACGAGGCCAAGGGCCGCGCCCTGGGCTGCCCGTACGCCGTCGGGGACTTCGACCGCCCGACCTCGCTGACCGCCGCCTTCGCGGGCGTGGACCGGCTGTTCCTCGGCGGGCCCGGCGCGCTGCCGGTGGACGGCGAGCAGCCGATGGTCCGTCAACTCACCGCCGCCATCGACGCGGCCGCGGCGGCGGGCGTCGAACGGGTGGTGAAGGTCTCGGTGTGGCACGCCGCACCGGGCGGGCTGCTGGCCCAGGGCGCGCACGGCGTGCTCGACCGCCGACTGGCCGCGGCCGGACCGGCCTGGTCGCTCCTCCAGCCCTCCGGCTTCCTGCAGAACCTGCTCGCTCCGGGGGCGTTCACTCCGGACGGGCGGCTGGTGGCCCGCTACGGCGGCGCGCCGGTCTCGCACATCGACGCCCGGGACGTCGCCGAGTGCGCGGAAGTGCTGCTGACGGGGGCGGCGCGGCCGGGCGAGTCCTTCGTGCTGACCGGCCCGCAGGCGCTCACCGACCGGGAGTTGGCCGAACGGATCGCGCACGCCCTGCACCGGCCGGTCGGCCTCGCCCCGTTCGCCCCGGCGGAGGTCGCCGCCGCCCTGACCGCCCAGGGCGCCCCGCCCGGCTTCGCCGCCGCACTGGCCGGCCTGCTGCACGAGGTCGCGGCGGGATCGCTGGCCGGGGTGACCGACGCCGTCCCCGCCCTGCTCGGCCGTCCCGCCCGCACGGTCGACGCCTTCCTGGCCGACCACCTGCCCGCCGTCCGGGCGGCGGCCCAACTCCCGTGAACCGGGGCGCCCTTGCCCCGCCGGACGGAATCCGGAATCTGAGTACGGGTACTCTGGCCACCGATCGGCCGCACACGGAATGATGACCGCACCGGCGGGCCGCACCGGCCCGCCCCGCCGACCGGAGCGCCCCACCGTGAAACGTCCCGCCCTGGCCGTGGCCGCCGCCGTGCTCGCCGCGGGCACCCTGCTCACCGGCTGCGGCTCCACCCACGCCTCCGGGGGCGCCGACTCGGCGGGCGCCTCGAAACCGGGCGTCTCGAACGCGAGCGCCTCGAACGCGAGCGCCTCGGCCGCCGCGAAGGAGGCCCAGCAGAGGTACGAGCAGCAGCGGCAGCAGGCGCTGGCCGACCACGACCGGGCGTTCCCGGCCGTCGCGAAGACCTGCGCGGGGAAGTCCACCGCGCTGCCGTCCCCGGTCGACTCCTCCACCCCGGTCGACCCCACGCCCCCGCTCGGCGGGGACTCGCACGTGGTCCAGCCCGAGAACCCCAAGTACAACGAGAACCACGCCTACCTGCAGACCGCCCCGCTCAACCCCGCCCAGCAGTGCCGCGGCGACGCGCACGCCGCGCGGATCACCGCCGAACTCGCCGGGCGGACCCCGCCGAACGACCCCGAGCAGGCGAAGGCCCTGCTCACCCGCCTCGGCTACCCGGACGCCACCGTCACCCCGGGCACCAGCGGCGTGCAGTTCACCTTCTCCGTCCCCCAGGTCGGCCCCTGCCTGACCGGCACCCTCTCCACCCCGCCGCACATCGAGGTGCACGGCCCCTACCTGGAGGGCGGCTGCATCCCCTCCAAGGGCGGCCACTGAGCCCCGCCCCGCCCGAACTCCCCCCGCGCCGGACGCCCGACTCCCGATCAACAGTTGGAGCAGTCCAGCGGCGGGGCCTCGGGAAAGGCGTCGTTCCCTTCGAGCCAGTCGGTCAGCCACTCCGCCAGGGTGAACCTCTCCGGGAAGAGGAAGTGGCGGTCGCAGAGCGCGTTCGGGTCGATGCCCCACATGTCGCCCTGCGGTGTGCTGAGGTCGATGCACCACCAGATGCCGCATCCCATGGTGACGAGCGGGACCACGTGGGCCGGATGGACGCCCTCGTATGCGGACGACCACCCGCGGTGGAGCCACCCGAGGGAGTCCGCGTCGCTGAAGCGGTGCCACGTCCCGGCCTCCACCAGCGACACCACGTCGCCGCGGACCCCGAACCCGCCGTTGGCGACCTCACAGTAGATCCTGCGCAGCAGTAGCGGCAGGGGGTGGCCGACAGCCGCCTCGAACTCGTCGGCAGCCTCGACCGGAACAGGCGGAGGGAGCCCGTTGGCCTCGGCGAACTCGCGGACCTTGGCGATGATCTCGTCGTCCGTCCAAGCCACGGGTTCGGTCATGGCCAGACCATAGAGGACCCCACTGACCACGGCGGGCACCCGGTCGACGGCCGCACCGGGATCCTCATGCTGCACCCGGGTCCTCCTTCCCGGGCCACCGCCGACGGCCCGGTCAGAGCCAAATCCAGCGGAGCGCCGTCAGCCCCGCCGGGCCGAGACCAGCAGCGCGGCGTGCGGCAGCGCCAGCCCGCCCTCCGGGTCGCGGAACTCCTCGGCCAGCCGGCCGAATTCGGCCTCGATCCGGGCCCGGACCTCCGGTGTCTGGTGGTGCAGGAGTTCGCCGATGAAGGCGACCCGGCCGGCGGGTCCGGACCACCACTCCTCGGTGGTGGTGCGGTGGTTCCAGCGCAGGGTGCGGCAGTCCGGGTCGCGCAGACCGGCGTCGGCGAGCAGTCCGGCCAGGCCCTCGGGGGTGGCGACGGCCTGGAGCGCGGCGGGTGCCGGCGGCAGGTGCGCGGGGCGGGGTGCCGCCGCGGCTTCGACGGCCCGGCCGAGCAGGCTCTGCCCGGGTGCGGCGGGGTTGGCCCAGACGGTGAGGGCGATCCGGCCGCCGGGGCGCAGCACCCGGCTCAGTTCGGCGACGGCGGCGTCCGGCCGTCCGACGTGGTTGATCACGAAGTTGCCGACCACCGCGTCGAACGACTCGTCGGGGAAGGGCAGTTCGGGCAGGGTCGCGGCGTGCAGTTCGGCCTGCGGGGCGTTGCGGCGGGCTTCGGCCAGCATGCTGGGTTCGGCGTCGACGGCGGTGACCCGGGCGCCGCGCGCGCAGGCGGCGGCCGCTGCGGTGCCCGTCCCGGTGCCGACGTCCAGCACCGCGCGGCCGGGCCCGACGGCGGCGGCGTCGAGCAGGGCGGGCACCGGGTGGGCGCAGAGCCGGGCGAAGCTCGCGGCGTAGGCGGCGGCCCGCCCCGACCAGATCCGCCGCTCCAGGGCGTCGAACGCGTCGAGGGCCTCCCGGCTGTCGGCCGCCGCCCCGCCCGCCGGGTGCCCGCCGTCGGAGCCGTCCACCGTGAAGTTCGCCATCCGCCCGCCCCTCTCCTCGCCGCGCCGGCCGTTCCGTCCGGACGCCGGCCGTCGCTGCCCACCGGTCGTCATCCGTGGTTGTCATCCGTCCCGACGACGGCTCAGCCCCGGTCGGTTCCGCGCACCTTCGCCAGGAAGCCGGCCAGGTTGTCGCGCATCCGCTCGATCCGCTGCTCCTGCGTCAGCGACTCGTGGATCTTGGTGCCGGTCTCGCGCAGGCCGCGGACGTACAGCGGGCAGGCCAGGTCGCTGCACATGTACGCGCCGACGGAGTTGCCCTGCCGGCCGGCCGGGCCGGCCAGCGGGGCCACCAGCAGGGAGACCCCGCCGGTGTGCGTGGTGACGCACAGCGAGCAGATGCTCCGGCGGGGCTGCCAGGAGGCGCCGGAGGAGGCGCGCAGGACGACGGCCTGCGGCCGGCCGTCGATCTCGGCGACCAGGTAGGCCCGGTCGGGGGCCTGCGGGTCGCGCCAGCCGAGGAAGTCCAGCTCGGACCAGGGCTGTTCGGCCAGCTCGCGGGGCAGGTTCAGTCGTTTCGCCTCGCCCTTGGAGCAGTTCAGGAACGCGGCGCGGATCTCGGGGTCGGTCAGCTCTCTCACGAAACACCACGCTAATTTGCCTAAGTCGTTTAGGCAAATGGATAATGCCTTCAGGAAGCGCGGGCCGGAGGGCCCGGGAGAGGAACGGGTGAACACGGTGGCACGCGCAGGTCTGACCCCCGAGGTGCTGGCCCGGGCGGGCGCCGAACTGGCCGACGAGGTGGGCTTCGAGCAGGTGACGGTCACCGAGCTGGCCCGGCGCTTCGACGTCAAGGTCGCCAGCCTGTACTCGCACGTCCGCAGCTCGCACGACCTCAAGGTCCGGATCGCCCTGCTGGCCCTGGAGGAGCTCGCCGACCGGGCCGCCGACGCGATCGCCGGGCGCTCCGGCCGCAACGCCCTCGCCGCCTTCGCCGAGGCGTACCGCGGCTACGCCCGCGAGCACCCGGGCCGCTACGACGCCACCCGGCTGCGCCTCGACCCGGAGACCGCCGCCGCGAGCGCCGCCCCCCGGCACTCCCAGCTGACCCGGGCCATCCTGCGCGGCTACCACCTCCCCGAGCCCGGCCAGACCCACGCGGTCCGGCTGCTCGGCGGCGTCTTCCACGGCTACATCGGCCTGGAGGCCGCCGGGGGCTTCGCCCACACCCCGGTGGACCCGCAGGAGTCCTGGGACTGGATCGTCGACTCGCTGGACGCCCTGCTCCGGGCCCGCGCCGACGGCTGAACCACCGGGCCGCACCACCGCCCCGCACCACCGCCCCGCCCGAACCCGCCCGCGCGCTCCAGCGGCTGCGGGGGCTGCGGGGGCTCGTGGTGCCGCAGGAGCGGCAGCGCCTCCTCGAACCGGCCCAGCTCGGCGAGGTAGCCGCCCGGGGCGGGCCGGTTCCAGTCCGGGTCCGGGGCCGCCCGGAGCAGGGCGACGGCCTCCTCCAGCCGCCCGGCGCGCGCCAGCATCGAGGCCACCTGCCCCGCCGCGTACCAGACGTCGCCCTCCGGGTGGGCCCGGCTCTGCTCGACGGCCTCGTCGATCCGGCCGCAGGCGGCCATCAGCGGCAGCCGCATCCCGTACTGCTCCCAGTGCTCCTCGCCGCCGCGCCGCGCCTTGAGGGCGTCGAGCAGTTCCAGACCGTGCTCGGGGCGGCCGAGGTCGAGGCAGAGACCGGCCAGCAGGTCGAGGTCGCAGTCGTCCCCGCCGCCGCGCTCGGCGCACCGGCGGGCCACCTCGATCGCCTCCTCGCCGCGGCCGTGCCGGACCGGCAGGTCGACCAGCAGTGCCGGCACGTCCCGCCGGAAGACCTCCGTCCGCCGGTGCGCCTCGACCGCGCCGTCGACGTCGCCGGCGTCCTCCAGCGCCTCGGCCAGCCGTTGCAGCGCGGGCCCGTGCCCGTCCGCCTCGGCGTGCTCGCGCAGCTCCTCGATCCGGCCGTTCCGGGCGAGCAGGTCGGCGAGCGCGCCCCGGTCGTCGACGGAGGTGTCCGGCCGGGGGCGCAGCAGGGCGAACGCCTCCTCCACCCGGCCCTGCCGCTCGCGGATCCCGGCCAGCAGCTCGACGGCGCTGCGCGGCTCGACCCCGCCGCTGCGCGCCCGGCGGCCTCGGCGGCCTCGACCAGCACCCCGGCCGACAGCCGGTCGTCGAGATGCGGGCGCAGCAGGGCGAACGCCTCCTCGGCCCGGCCGTGGCGGGTGAGCAGTTGTCCGAAGGAGCGCAGCGCCGCCGGGTCGCCGCCCTCGGCGTACGGGCGGGCCAGCGCGATCGCCGCCTCGGCCCGGCCCCGGCCCTCCAGCAGTTCGACGGCGGTCTCGGCGGCCGTCCACCAGCCGGTGGCCAGGTACGGGGCGAGCGCCGCGTCGGTCAGCCCCTGCCGCTCCAGCCGCCAGGCCCACTCCCGGGCGCAGAACCACTCCCCGCGCCCGGCCTGCTCCCGCACCACGGCGGCGTGGCCCAGGTCGAGCAGCCGCCGGACCAGGGCGGGCGGGATGCAGCCGCTCTCCGTGCGCACCCGGTCGTCAAGATCGTCGACGTTCACGGGCCGGGACGCTAGCAGCCGCCCCCGCCGGCCCCAGACGTGGCGACGGCGGCCGCCGGAGGGACCGGTGACCGCCGTCGACCCGCGCCTACCGGCCGCTCACGCGTCTTCGCGCACGGGGAGCTTCCAGCCCGGGCGCGGGTAGTGGCAGGTGTAACCGTTGGGGTAGTGCTGCAGGTAGTCCTGGTGCTCGGGCTCGGCCTCCCAGAACTCGCCCAGCGGGGTGACCTCGGTGACCACCTTGCCGGGCCACAGGCCGCTGGCGTCGACGTCCGCGATGGTGTCGAGGGCGGTGGCGCGCTGGTCCTCGTCGGCGTAGAAGATCGCCGAGCGGTAGCTGCTGCCGATGTCGTTGCCCTGGCGGTCCAGGGTGCTCGGGTCGTGGATCTGGAAGAAGTACTCCAGCAGCGTCCGGTAGCTGATCCGCTCCGGGTCGTAGACGATCTCCAGCGCCTCGGCGTGGCCGGGGTGGTTGCGGTAGGTGGCGTGCGCGTTCTGGCCGCCGGTGTAACCGGTCCGGGTCGACTGGACGCCGGGGAGTTTGCGGATCAGCTCCTGCATTCCCCAGAAGCAACCGCCGGCCAGGACTGCGCGGTCCGTGGTCATCTCGTACTCACTCCTCGCATGGGTGCGTCGACTCGTCCGCCCGGGGCACCGCCCCGGGGGGACCACCCGGTCCAACCGCCCGGACACCCCCGGTGTTCCCCCCGGTCTCAGCCGGCCAGTCCTTCGAGGACCTGTGCGCCGGGCAGGGCGGCGGCGACCGCGCCGGGCAGGATCAGCTTGCCGCGCCGGCGGCCGCTGCCGACGAGTACGTACGGGGTGGCGGCGACCGCCGCGTCGATGAGCAGCGGCCAGTGCGCGGGGAGGCCGACGGGGGTGATGCCGCCGTGCTCCATGCCGCTCTCGCCGACGGCGGTGTCCATCGGCGCGAACGACGCCTTGCGCGCGCCCAGGTGAGCGCGCACCGCCTTGTTGACGTCGAGCCGGGTGGTGGCCAGCACCAGTCCGGCGGCCAGCGTGGTCTCGCCGCCGCGCTTGGCGGCGACCACCACGCAGTTCGCGGACGCCTCGGCCGGGACGTCGTAGGCGGCGCAGAACACGGCGGTGTCGGCCAGTTCCGGATCGGTGTCCACGTACAGCACCTGCCCGGCCAGTTCCGCGTCCCACCCGCCGAGCAGGGCGGCCACCGGGGCCGCCAGCTCCCCGACGGCGTCCAGCGCGCGCCGCACCTGCGGGAAGTTCCCGAACGGTGCCCGGACCGACTGCTCCAGCTGATCGCTCATGCCTCCGACTCTATCCCCGCCGCGCCACCGCCCCGCTCACTCGGCGAGCGCCGCCCGCCACGCCCAGGACGCGCGCCGCGGACGGCCCGGCAGCTCGCCCCGCCCGGTGCACCAGAGCAGCACCGGGACGGGGTCGCCCGCGGGGGCGTCGGGGAAGAGCCGGGCCAGTACGGCGGCGCAGAGCGCGGACGGCGGTGCCCAGTCGAGGGCGAGGCCGGTGGTGATGTCGTGGGTGTGCAGCAGCGTCTCGGCGACGCCCATCGCGGCGAATCCGGTCCGGTCGGCCGGTCCCCAGTGCCAGGCCCGGGTGTCCGGGCCGGCGGCGGCCAGGGCGAGGGCGAGCAGTTCGCCGCAGGCCAACGCGGTGGTCAGCACCTCGGCCGGGTCGGCGTCCGGCCGCACCATCAGGTCGAAGGGCAGGTAGCCGGTCTCGGGGCGGGCCACCACCTGCCCGGCGTAGGCGAGCAGGTCGTGGCCGAGGTGGGCGAGGGTGTCCCGGCAGTTCCACTCCAGCGGGCCGGCCGGGACGCCCCAGTCCGAGCGGAGGTGCGGGGTGAGGACGCGTCGCGTCTCCGCCAGGGCGGCACGCAGTTCGGTGTGGTCCACGGGCTGCCTCCTCACCCCCCGCCGTTACAGGTAGGGCCGGGTGAGCAGTTCCAGGCCGTGGCCGGCCGGGTCGAGCAGGTAGACGCCGCGCCCGCCGTGCTCGGTGTTGGTCTCGCCGGGGCGCTGCATCTGCGGGTCGGCCCAGTGGTCGATGGCGCGGTCGCGCAGCCGGGCGACGGCACGGTCGAACAGTTCGTCGTCGACCAGGAAGGCGTAGTGCTGCATCTGGATCTCCACCGGCGGGGCGGCGAACTGCAGCAGCACGCCGTCGGCGAGCAGCAGGTTGGTGAACGGGCCCCAGGAGGGCGCCTGTTCGGCCTCCAGCAGCTCGCGGTAGAAGCGGGTGGACGCGGCGGCGTCCACGGAGGCGATGATGGTGTGGTTGAAGGCGGCGGGCATGGCCGGGTGAACCTCGTTCCGGGTGGGGTCGGTCTGGGGGCGTGTGGGCGCACTGCTCCCCGGACCGGGCGGCCCCCGGACGCGCGGGCGCCCCTGCGGCACCCGGGGCGCGGTCAGCCGCCCACCGGGTCACCGATCCGTGCGTGGCCCTTGGCCGTTCCGGTGTTCACCCGGGCACCGTACGCAACCTCCGGGCCCGCCCGCAAACCCTTTTCCGCCCCTCCCCCGCGTCCGTTCCACCCCGCGTCCGTTCCGCCCCGCGTCCGTTCCGCCCCGCGCCCGTTCCGCCCCGCGCCCGTCCCGGCGGCGCCCCGGGCGGGTCAGTGCCCCGGCTCGGCCGCGCCGCCCCGCTCGAACCGCAGGACGCGTTCGCGCAGGAGCCGCTTGGCCCGCGGCAGGAAGGCGCTGCTGGGGCCGCCGACGTGCGGGGTGATCAGCACGCCGGGGGCGTGCCAGAGCGGGTGGTCGGCGGGGAGCGGTTCCGGGTCGGTGACGTCCAGCGCCGCCCGCAGGCGCCCCGCGGAGAGTGCGGCGAGCAGGGCGGCGGTGTCGACCACCGGGCCGCGGGCGACGTTGACGAGCAGCGCGCCGTCCTTCATCCGGGCCAGGAAGGCGGCGTCGACGAGGTGCCGGGTCTCGGGGGTGAGCGGGGTCAGCAGCACCACGACGTCGGCGGACGGCAGCAGTTCGGCCAGTTCCGCCACCGCGTGCACCCGCTCCTCGGGGCGGGCGCCGCGGGCGACCCGGACCACCTCGCACTCGAACGGTTCCAGCCGCGCGGCCAGCGCGCGCCCGATCGAGCCGTAGCCGAGGACGAGCACCGTCTTGTCGGCGAGCGACTCGTGGAACTCCTGGTGCCAGATCCCCCGGTCCTGCCGCCGGGTGAAGCCCGGGAGGCCCCGCAGCGAGGCGAGGGTCAGCGTCACCGCCAGCTCGGCGGTGCTGGCGTCGTGCAGCCCGCGCGCGTTGTGCGCCAGCACGCCGTCCGGCACGTGCGGCAGGACGTCGTCCATCCCGGCGGTCAGCGTCTGGACCACCTTCAGCGCGGGCAGCCGCGGGATCAGCGGCAGCGCGGCGGCGTGCCGCATGTAGGGCAGGCAGAAGAACTCCACCCCGCGCAGCGCCTCGTCCGGCGGCACCGGCCCGTCCCCGTCCCACACGAGGACGTCGAGACCGGCGGGCAGGCTGCCGATCGTGTCGGGCGCGTACGGGAGGAGGTAGCGGGCGCTCATGTCCCGACCCTAGCCGCCCCGCCCCCGACCCTAGCCGCCCCGCCCCGACCGCCCCGGGCACCCGGCGCGCCCGGGCCGGGCCGGGCACGGCGGCCGTACACCCCCGGGAACACCGCGGGCCCCGCCCGGAACGTCCGGGAGGGGCCTGCGGCCTGAGCGTGGGTCAGCCGATGTTGGTGCAGGAGTTGCCGAACGCCGGGTTCAGCGCGCCGATCAGGCTGATGCTGTTGCCGCACACGTTGACCGGGATGTGCACGGGGATCTGGATCACGTTGCCGGAGAGGACGCCGGGCGAGCCGACCGCCACGCCCTCGGCACCGGCGGACGCGGAGGCCGCTCCGGCGGTGCCCAGCACGGCGGTGGCGGCCAGCGCGACGACGGCGAAGTACTTGCGGCTGCGGGACATGTCGACTCCTCGGTGTCTGGAGGGTGCCGCCCCGGGTGGGGCGGCACCGGTGGTTCGGGGCGCTCGTGCGGGCGGCGTGGTCGCGGGGCGTTCCTTCACCCCATCGGGTGCCTCCCGGCACGGGGCCGGTGGGTGGCCACCGCCCGGACCGCGGCGCCGTGACCCGCGGTTCGACGTGACGGCCCCCCTGGTCGGGGAGGTCGTCCGCGTCCGTGGGGGACGGTGCGGGCAGCCGGCGTGCGGCGGGCGGGCCGAGACGTACTGTCCCCCGCCGTCGGCCCGGGTGCGCCGCGGACGCCCCCGTGCCGCGGCCTTCCCACCCGTGCGGCCCAGCCCGCCCACCCGTCCGGGGGAGTCAGCCGCCGCTGTCCGCCCGGAGGCGGACCTGTTCCTCCAGCCGGGCCAGGCTCTCGTCCAGTTCCCGTTCGACGGTCTCCCGCGCGGGCGCGGTGTCCTCGTCGAAGAAGGAGAGGTGGACGGTCACCCGGCTGGTCCCGCCGTCCAGGCCGGCCACCTGGAGCCAGCCGGCGTAGCGTCCGTCGTCGCGGGTGCCCCACTCCATCCGCAGCTGTTCGGGCCGGGTGCTCAGCAGCGCGCGCTCGTCGGTGCCGTCGCGGTCCTCGTGCACGGTCGCCGCGGGCGGGTCGTCGACCCGGACGTGCAGGTCCCGGGGCATCCAGGTGTCGAGCCGTCCCGGTCCGGTCGCCTCGTCGAAGACCGGTTCGGGGAGGGCCGGCATGGTGCGGGAGCGTTCGTACTCGGTCATCCGCTGTTCCTTCCGTTCGTCGGTCGTGTCCGCCCGGGGCCGCCGGGCGGTCGGTTCGGTCAGTCCGGGGGCTCGTCCTCGCCCTCGGCCTCGCTGGTGTCCGCGGCGGTGCGGTTCTGCTCGGAGGTCGGGCCCTCGGCGGGGTCGCGGCCCTCCTCGGTGGCGGTGGGGCCGGTGTCGGGCGCTTCCGTCCCGGGTCGGGGCGGCAGGTCGGGGGTTTCGGGTTTCCGGTCGTGGTCGGTCATGGCGGGCTCCTCGGGTTCCTCCTGGTCCACCGGTTCTTCCGGCTCTCCGCGCGCCTGCCCGGTCGGGCGCGTCGCACGCCTGCCCGCCCTCGGGCGCGGCGTTTCGCCGGTCGGCGTACCGGGCAGGCGCCGGCCTCCGGAGGTCCGGGGCGGGCGGGTGGGTGCGGCGCGGATGCGGAGCGGGTGGTGGCGAACGGTGACAGACGAGGACGGCACGTGTGTCGTGGTGGTCGGCCAGATCGGACGGGACCTGGTGCTGCGGACGGACGGTCTGCCGCCGGTCGGCGGGTCGGTCGACGTCGGGGAGCGCTGGGAGGGACTCGGCGGCAAGGGCGCCAACCAGGCCGTCGGCCTGGCGCAGCTGGGCGTGCCGGTACGGCTGGTCGGCGTGGTGGGCGAGGACCGGGCGGGCGACGCGGTGCTGCGGCGGGCGGGCCGGGACGGGATCGGGACGGCGGGGGTGGTCCGGCGCGGGCGGACCGCCCTGCTGGTGGACCTGGTCGACGGGCCGGGCAGCCGCCGGCTGCTGGAGGACGTCCCACCGGAGGGCCTGGTGAGCGTCGCGGACCTGGAACGGGCCCGGACGGCCTTCGCGGCCGCCGACACCGTCTCCCTCCAGCTCCAGCAGCCGTCGGCGACCCTGCTGGCCGCGGCCCGACTGGCCCGGCGGCGGGGCGCGCGGGTGGTGGCGGACGGCGCGCCCGACCCGGCCGTGCGCGGCGAACTGCTGGGCCTGGTCGACGTCCTGCGCGCGGACGCCGCCGAGGCGGAACTGCTCGCGGACCGGCCCGTCCGCTCGGTGCGGGACGCCCGCGCGCTGGGGCACCGGCTGCTGGCCGCGGGCCCGTCCCTGGTCGCCCTCGCGGTGCCCGGGGAGGGCGACCTGCTGGTGTGGCCGGACGGCGACCTGCTGCTCCCGCTGGCGGACGTGCCGGTGGCCGATCCGACCGGGGCCGGGGACGCCTTCGTCGCGGGCCTGGTCGCCGGGCTGCGCCGCGACCCCGACGTGCGCGCCGCGGGGCGGCTGGCGGCGGCCGCCGCCGGGGCGACCGTCCAGCGCCTGGGCGGGCGTCCGGACCTGTCCGGGCTCGCGCCCGGCGGCCGGTCTCCCGGGTGAGGGCGGGCGCCGGGCACCGGCGTAGCGTCGGGAGGTGAGCGGAGTCCCTGCCGACCGGCGCTGGTCCCCGTCGATGCCGGAGGCGTACGAGCGGTACCTCGTCCCAGCCGCACGCGGTCCCGGCGGTGCGGCGGGGGCGGACCCGCCGGTCGCGGTCGGCGGCGCCGCCGACGTCCGGACGGTTCTCAGGCCCGGGCGATCTGCGGGAACCCCAGGAGCCGCGAACGGCGCAGCGACGGGCCGCACCGGGTCTGGTCGGTCCCGCGCTCCCGGGCGTGCGTGTCACCGGCGGGCAGGCGCCGGTCGTCCTCCTCGTCGAACCAGGTGCCGGAGGCGGCCACCGCGTAGCCGGGCGCGGCGGTTCGGCTCAGCCGGCCGGGGCGGTCCGACCCGCCGCGCCCCTCGTCACCGCCCTCCTCGATGCCGCCCTCCTCGATGCCGCTGTCGCGGGCGGAGGCGGTTCCGGGGACGGTGCGCTCGCGGGCCTGCTGTTCGCGGCTGCTGGACCCGCCCGGGCCGCCGGGGCCCGGAGGCGTGCTGCCGGATGCTCGGAATGCCATCGGATCGCCCTCTCCTCGGGGCCGCCCGCGTCTTTCCCGTCCCCGCGGCCGGGAACGTCGGGGCGGGCCGTCACCGGGTGCGGGACGGGCCGCTGTTGCGGCGGGCCAGCGAGCCGCTGAGCGCGGTGGCGAAGAGGCACCACCCGGCGTAGGGCACCAGCGCGACGGCGGCCGCCGGGTCGTGGCGCGCCGTCCGCCGGACCAGCCGCAGGGTGTCGGCGTCCAGCAGGAGGCTGCCCGCGACTCCCGCCACGGGGCTGCGCAGGCCGAAGAAGAGCCAGGTCCATCCGGCGTTCACCGCCAGGTTCGTCCCGTACGCGGCGGCCAGGGCGGCGCGTTCGCGGCCGCGGGTCCGGCCGAGCGCGTGCCCGGCGCTCCAGGCGATCGAGGCGTACAGCGGGGTCCACACCGCCGGGAACACCCAGGACGGGGGCTGCCAGCGGGGCTTGTCCAGCGACCGGTACCAGGAGGTGGCCGGGCCGGAGGCCCGTGCGCCCACCGCGGCGGCGGCCGCCACCGCCAGGGCGGCGCCCGCGTACGGGGCCGCGCGTCGTGCCTTCACCGACCGGGTCGTCCACCTGCTCGTCATGCTCCGCGTCTGTCCGGCCCGCCCCGGTCCATGCGCCGCGCCCGGGGCCGGGTGCGGGCCGGGTGCGGGTGCGGGTGCGGGTGCGGGGGCCGGTCGGGGCTCCGGTGCCTATCGTGGAAGCACTCCCCCGACCGGGAACCGGCGGCGTACGGCAGGTGGATCGTGAGCGGACCCGTCATCGACTACCGGGCCGTCTTCCAGGCCCTGCCGGGCGCGGCCGCCCTGCTCACCCCGGACCTGGTGTTCGCGGACGTCAACGAGGCGTACCTGCTGCTGTCCGGGCGCGACCGCGCGCAGGTGGTCGGCCGGTTCCTGTTCGACGTCTTCCCGGACAACCCCGACGACCCGGCGGCCAGCGGCGTGCGCAACCTGCACGCCTCGCTGCGGCGCGTCACGGCCACCGGGGTGCGCGACACCATGGCCCTGCAGCGCTACGACGTGGAGGTCCCCGGGCGTCCCGGGGAGTGGCAGGAGCGCTACTGGAGCCCGGTCAACGTCCCGCTCCTCGACCCGGACGGGAAGGTGGTGCTCCTGCTGCACCGGGTCGAGGAGGTCACCGAACTGATCCGGGCCCGCGGCATCCGGGAGAGCGGCCGGAACCGGACCCTGGGGGCCGAGCTCTACAGTCGGGCCCAGGAGCTCCAGGACGTCAACGAGCGCCTGCGCCGGGCCCACGCCCACGAACGGGAGGTGGCCCTGCACCTGCAGGCGGCGATGCTGCCCGCGCTGCGCCCGCAGGGCCACCACCGGGCGGCGGTGCGCTACCGGCCGGCCGCCGGTGCGCTGAACGTCTGCGGCGACTGGTACGACCTGGTCGACCTGCCCGACGGCGGGCGCACCGCGGTGGCCGTCGGCGACGTGGTGGGGCACGGGCTGCGCGCCGCCGGGGTGATGGGGCAGCTGCGCAGCGCGCTGTCGGCCGCCTCCCGGGTCGCCGTCGGGCCCGCCCAGGCCCTGGAGGTGCTCGACCGGTACGCCCGGTCCGTGGACGGCGCGGAGAACACCACCGCCGTGTCGGTCTTCATCGACCGGGCCGACCGCACCCTGGCCTACAGCAGCGCCGGCCACCCACCGCCCGCCCTGTGCGGGCCGGACGGGGCCGTGGCCTTCCTGGACCGGGCCACCGACCCCCCGTTGGGCGCCCGGCCCGAGTACGCCGGGCGCCCCCAGGCGCGGGCCGACTTCGCCGAGGGCTCCGTCCTCGTGCTGTACACCGACGGCCTGGTCGAGCGCCGCCACGAGGACATCGACGTCGGCCTCGACCGGCTGGCCCGCTCGCTGTCCCGCCACCGCCGTTCCGCGCCCGGCCCGCTGGCCGACGCCCTGCTCGCCGACCTCGTCCCGCCCGCCGGGCTCACCGACGACACCGCCCTGGTGGTGCTGCGCCTGTGACCCGCCGGGCCCGGGCAGGCGCGGCGGGCCCGGGCAGGCGCGGCGGGCGCGGGCAGGCAGGCGCGGGCAGGCAGGCGCGGGCAGGCGGGCGCGGGCAGGTGTGGGGACGGCGGTGCGTGGCAGACGGGTGGGCACGGCAGTGCGCGTCGAACCCCCGGGAGCCGAAGTGCCTCACACCCACGACGACCTGTACGAACGCCTCCGGGAGGCGGTCCGCCGCCGGGCGGACGGGCTGTGGGGGACGGCCCTCGCCCTGCACGCCGACCCCGAGTACGCCTTCGCCGAGCACCGGGCCGCCGCGCTGCTGACGGGCGAGCTGGCGGGGGCGGGATTCGAGGTACGCCGGGGCGTGGCGGGGATGCCGACCGCCTTCACCGCCTCGGCCGGCCGGGGCCGTCCGGTGGTGGCCCTGCTGCTGGAGTACGACGCGCTGCCCGGGCTGGGGCACGCCTGCGGCCACAACCTGATCGCGGCGGCCGGCCTGGGGGCGGCGCTGGCCGTCCGCGAGGTGCTGCCGGCGGACGCCGGGACGGTGCTGGCGGTCGGGACCCCGGCGGAGGAGGGCGGCGGCGGCAAGGCCCTGGAGGTGGAGGCGGGGGTGTTCGACGGGGTCGACGCCGCGCTGATGTTCCACCCGGGCGTCCACGACTGGACGCACGCGGTGCTGACCGCGCAGGAGCAGTACCGGGTCGCCTTCCACGGCCGGGCCGCCCACCCGACGGGCGACCCCGAGCACGGCATCGACGCGCTGGCCGCGCTGGTCGAGCTGTTCAACGTCCTGTCCGCGCTGGGCCGGCGGCTCCCGGCGGCCTCGCACGTGCAGGGCATCGTCACGGTCGGCGGCACGGCGACGAACATCGTGCCCGACCTCGCCGAGGGCCTGTTCGGGCTGCGCGCCCTCACCACCGCCGAGCTGGACCGGCTGGCGGAGCAGCTGCGCACCTGCGCCGAGGGCGTCGCCACGGCCACCGGGACCACGGTCACGGTCGAGCGGGCCACCGTGCGCTACGAGCACTTCCGCGACAACGCGGTGCTGTCCGGGCGCTTCGCCGCGCACCTGGCCCGGGCGGGCACCGTCCTCACCCCGCCGCGGCCGGGGGTGCTCCTGGGCTCCTCCGACATCGGCAACGTCAGTGCGCGGGTGCCCGCCGTCCACCCGTTCGTCGCGATCATGGACGAGAGCGGGTCCGACCACACCCCGGAGTTCGCCGCCGCGGCGGCCTCGCCCCGGGCCCGGTCGGTGCTGCCGGCCGTCACCTGGGCGCTGGCGTGCACGGCCGCGGACGTCCTGCTGGACGCCGGGCTGCGGCGGGCGGCCTGGGAGCAGCACGGGGCCACCGACGGGACGCGGTAGGACCGGCCCACCGGCCCACCCGCCCCCGTCCGGTCTCACCCGGTCTCACTCGGTGTGCTCGTCGGTGCTGTCCGTGCTGCCCGTGCTGCCCGTGCCGTCGGTGACGCTGCTGACCAGGTCGACCAGTCCGGCGCGTCCGCCGCGGCGCAGTTCGCGGCGCTGGCGGACCGCGCCGTTGCCCTCGGTGAGCAGCCGCCCCAGGAGGGGTTCGACCTGCGGGGTGTCGCCGTGGCGGCGCAGGGCGGGGCCGAGGGTGTCGAGGACGCGCTCCAGCACCGCCGGCGGGGAGTCCAGGGTGCCGGTGCCGGGGTCGTAGAGCCGCTCGGTGCAGCCGTGGCGGGCGGCGTACCAGACCGCGGCGGCCAGCGCCTCGGGCCGGGCTTCGGCGGCCCGGACCCGCTCCGGGTCGATGAGCAGGGTCGCGGCGACCGCCCGGACCAGGCCGGCCAGCATCACGGCCTCGTCGACGCGGAGTTGGACGTCCATGGCCCTGATCTCCACGGTGGGGTAGGTCTCGGAGAGCCTGGCCTGCCAGTAGAGCTGGCCCGTGTCGCCGATCAGCCCGGTGTCGACGAGGGCGCGGATCCGGGCGTCGTAGTCGGCGGCACCGTCGAAGTGCGGGGGCACCCCGCTGACCGGCCACCGGCTGAAGACCACCGTCCGCCAGTCGGCGAAACCGGTGTCGACGCCGTTCCACAGCGGCGAGTTGGCGGACAGCGCGACGATCAGCGGCAGCCAGGGGCGCAGGCCGTTGAGGACGGCGACGCCCGCCTCGCGGTCCGGCACGCCGACGTGCACGTGCATGCCGGTGATCAGTTGCTCGTCCGTCAACTGCGGGGCGTCGGCGTGGATGGTGCGGTACCGGGGGGTGTCGCTGACCGGCACCGCCAGGCGGTCGGCGAAGGGGGCGGCGCCGCAGGCCGCCAGCCGGCAGCCGTGCGCGGCGGCGGCCGCCGCGAGGGCTCCGCGCAGCCGCCCCAGGTGGGCGCCGACCTCGTCCAGCGTCTCGCAGACCGGGGTGGCCACCTCCAACTGTGCTTGCAGCAGCTCGCGTTGCACCTCGGACCCGTCGATCCCGGGTTGCCGGTCGGCCGCCTGCCGGACCTGTTCGGCCCGGGCCACCGGCACACCGGTGGCGGCGTCCAGCAGCAGGTACTCCTCTTCCACACCCACGGTCACCATGTGCGGCGGCTACCCCCGGACGGGACGTCCAACCGTCGTCCCGGCCCCGGTACGGGAGGGCCGGGCCGGTCGGGGACGGTCGGGCCGCGCTGCTCGGGAGGGGTGCCGCCGGTGCGGCCACCGCCCTCGCCGCGCTCCTACGGCTCGTGGCGTTCCCCTTCCTCCTCCCCCGGTCGGGCGGCTGTCCGAGCCGCGGTGGCGGTGGTGCGAACGCCGACCGCAGCGCGGCCCCCGGTCCGTCCGCGGGTGCGGAGGGGCCGGGGGCCGCCGTGCTGGCCGGACGGGGGCGCGTCAGTCGCGGTGGTGGGCGTAGGCGTCCTTGGCCCGGTCCAGCAGGGAGGCGAACGGGCCGACCGTCCACTGCAGGACCGGCTTGCCGGCCGTGCCCGGGTGCGGGTGGGTCGGGGCGATCCGCTCGGCCGCCAGCAGGCGGCGGCCCATCGCCCGGCGCTGCTCCGGGTCGCAGAAGGCCAGCAGCGCGGGGAACTCCTCCTTCTCCTCGTGCTGCGCGTGGGCCTCCACCGCCTGCTGGAAGGCGGCCAGTTCGGCGTCGAACCCGGGGCTCGTCACGTCGAGCTTCTCCAGCTCCAGCAGGGCGCGGTTGGCCTCGGCCTCCTCCTCGTTGCGGGCCGACGCCTCGGCCTTGCCCGCCGTGCGCGCGGCCGCGGGCCGCACCACCAGTTCCTCGCCGGTCTCGTGCACCGCCAGCAGCGCCCGCAGCTCGTCGAACGCCTGCTGCTTGTGCTCGCCCCGCGCGGCGCGGACGTCCGCGAAGAGCCCGCGGATCCGCTGGTGCTGCGCCAGCAGGACGTCGACGACGTCCTCCTGCTGCGCCGTGCTCGTCCCCGTCCCGGTGGTCGTGCCGGTCATGGTCTGGCTCCTCTCGCTGCCGGATCGCTGTCCACGGTCGTCTCACCGGCCGCCCCGGCACCAAACGGGCATTCCGGGTGGAATTCTCCGCATCGGACCGGGCGGGCCCGCGACGCATTCTCCGGACGACAGGGGGGATACGGGGGACGCGCGCCGGACGCCCCGCGTGCCGGCCGCGCCGCTTCCGTCCCACTCCCGTCCCGCTTCCGTCCCGCTCCCGTCCCGCTTCCGTCCCTGGGGGAACTCCGTGCCCGTCCGCTCCCGTCTCGCCGTTCTCGGTGCCGGTGCCGTTCTGGGCACCACCCTCGCCTTCGGTGGTACCGCCGCGCAGGCCGCCGACCAAGGACCGACCGCCACCCCGACCCCGCCGCCCTCCCCCGCCGCCACCGGGTCCGGCCCCGCCACCGGGTCCAGCTCCCCGACGGCGACGGCGACAGCGTCTGCGACCGCGAGCGCCTCCGCGTCCGCCCCGGCCACCGAGTCGGCACCGCCCGCGTCGGCCGCGGTCCCGTCGCCCGTGGACGGGACGCCGGTCGCGGGCCGCGCTCGGCCGAGCGCGCCCGCCACCGAGGAGCCCAGCACCACGGGCGCGGACCCGGCCCCGGTCGGCCAGGACGCGTCCGCCTCCGTGCCGGGTCCCCGCACCGAGGTGCTCGGCTTCGGCGCGCACCCCGCCGCCGCCGGGAGCGGCGCCACCCCGCCCCCGGCCGCCACCACCGGCTCCACCCCGGCCCGCGCCATGGTGGCCGGGGGCACGGCCACCGCCGCCGACGGCGAACGGCCGCCCCTCTCCCTGCTGATCAGCGGTGTCGTCCTGATCGTCATCGGCGCCGTCGGCTTCACCCTCGCCCTCGTCCACCGGCCCGCCCGCCACCGCTGACGGCCTGTCGGCCGACGGCGGGGGCCGGCCCGGCAGCGGTCGCGCTCCGGAGGTCGCCTCGGCGCCGGTGCGGCCCAGCGGGTCCCGCGCGGGTCGGCTTCGCGAAACGCGGCCGGGGTGACTGGTGTTCACCCGGCCACCGCGTCGGCCGAGTTCCGCCCGGGCGGCCCCGGCCGGACCACGCAGCGCCCCCTTGCCGACGGTCCGCGCGACCCGGCGGTGCGCGGCCGGGGCGGCCACCGACCCGGCGTTGACGATCGACGCCCCGGAGGTCGACTCGGCACCGGCACGCCGTGGTGGACGGCGACCACCGCACAGGGGCCGCCGAAGCAGAACGCCGCTGCGACGCCCCACTGTTCGGGGTCGCCCACGATGCCGCTGACGCCGCGTCGGACGCCTTCGACGTGCTGCTCAGAAGGCGACCAGGTCGCGGACGGTGGACGGCCGACCCGGCGGCAGCAGCCGGACCTCGCCGGGAGTGGGCCCCGCCGGCCCGGCCCGCCCGGTGGTGTCCGCGCCCTGCCCGGCCCGTTCGACGCCGTGCCGCTCACCGAGGCCCCGTGGTGGCGTCCCGTGCACACGGGACGCCGCCGCCCCGGTCGGCCGGGAGCTGCGGGAACAATCGGACCGTCAGCTGTCAGGCGAATGACGGGTATTCGTACAATCGATCGGCAGTACCATTCCCCGGGACCACCAAGCCCGTCCAGGATGGCTGCCACTCCGGCCCGCCGACACGGCGTCCCGTGCCGACATCCCCACCGCCGTCCGGGCGGGGGCGGGCCGACGCGTGCGCCCGTTCCGTCCGGCCGGGGGTCCACACCTCTTCGAACGGAGCGGTCATGCCCGCCCCCCTCCCCACCGACGCGCCCACGACGGATCCGATACCCACCGACGTGGCTGCCGATGCACCTGCCGACGCGACCGGGTCGGATCCGGTCCTCGCCCGGCCGCGACTGACCCTGACCCTGCTGCTGGCGGGCAGCTGCCTGCCCATCCTCGGCGCCGTCCTGATCGCCCCCGTCCTGCCCA
>NZ_BAAANS010000046.1:0-69869 GCF_039529925.1 Kitasatospora saccharophila
GGGGGGACCCTGTGGGAGAGTAGGACGCCGCCGAACAATCATTCAGGAAAAGCCCCCCGACGGGAAGTCGGGGGGCTTTTTCGCGTTCCCGGGGCGGTAAGGGTCGGCCGGGGTGGTGCTAGCTCCACCTCAAAGACGGGTGGCACGGCCAATGTGCCGGCCGTGGTGCTGACGAGAGACTGAGAGCGTTCAGGGGACGGCGTCCTACTTCTCGGGGAGCGGATTTTGGCGACGACAGCATGGTTCGGTGATGGCGGGGCCGCCAGGTCCCTGGTCGCTGAGCGGGCGCGGGCGGGGGTGCGGGCCTGCGGGCAGGCCGTGGTGATCGTGGGGGTCGCGGCGGCTGGTCTGGTGGTGCCGGTGCTGGCGGTCGTGTGCACGGTTCTGATCGTGGGGCAGCTGTTCGACCAGGGGCCGCTGGGGCTGTACGCGGCGGTGCCGAGCGCGACCGTGGTGGGGGTGTCGACGCTGTACTGGTTCGTGCGGCGCGGTGCGGGGTGGACGCGGTGGCGGGTGGGGCGGGAGGCCGGCGAGCCGTGGAGGGTGGTGTACTCGCCGCGGGAGGCGTTGGAGCAGGACGCGCGCGGATTCTGGTGGACGGGGGTGTCGTACCACCGGAGGCAGGAAGTGGCGCGGCTGGTGCAGTTCGTGCGCTGGGCGGTGCGGGATCACCAGGTGCAGCGGGAGGGGGCGTGGCTGCTGGCCAATCCGGTGGGGGTCGTGCTGTTGCTGGGGGTGCCGATGGCGTCGTTGTGGGGCGGCCTGGTCTTCATGGGCTCGGCCACGGTGGACTCACGGCATTTCTTCGGGTTGAACAGCCAGCCGTTGAACCTGCTGTTCTCCACGTTGATCGGCGGGGTGCTGGCCGCGGCCGGGCTGTCGGCGATGCCGTGGGCGGTGCGGATGCACGGGGCGTTCGCCTGCCGGGTGCTGGGCGGCGGGCCGCAGCCCAGCCGGGCGCAGTTGACCGAGCGGGTGGCGCAGTTGACGGAGACCCGGGCCGACGCGGTGGACGCGCAGGCGGCTGAGCTGCGGCGGATCGAGCGCGATCTGCACGACGGGGCGCAGGCGCGGCTGGTGACGATCGGGCTGACGCTGGGGACGATCGAGCACCTGATGGCCCCGGGTCAGACGGCGGCCCGCGAGCTGCTGGCGGAGGCCCGGGAGGCTTCGGCGAAGGCGTTGCAGGAGTTGCGCGATCTGGTGCGGGGCATCCACCCGCCGGTGTTGGCGGAGCGCGGACTGCCGGACGCGGTGCGCGAGTTGGCGTTGACGGCGGTGGTGCCGACGGAGGTGACGGTGAGTCTGCCGGGGCGTCCGGAGGCGGCGTTGGAGACGGCGGTGTACTTCAGCGTGAGCGAGCTGCTGGCGAACGCGGCGAAGCACGCCCGGGCCCGGCACGTCTGGGTCGACGTGCTGCACCGGGCGGGCCGGCTGCGGGTGGTGGTGACGGACGACGGCCTGGGCGGGGCGCGGATGGAGGTGGACGGAGGGCTGCGCGGGATCGAGAAGCGCTTGGGTACGTTCGACGGAACGATCTCGCTCGACAGTCCGGTGGGCGGGCCGACCACGATCACGATGGAGCTGCCGTGCGCGTTGTCCTCGCCGAGGACCTCTACCTCCTCCGCCAGGGGCTGAGCAGGCTGTTGGAGATCCACGGGTTCACCATCGCGGCGGCGGTGGAGACCGGGCCGGATCTGCTGGCGGCGCTGCTGTCCGAGCGGCCGGACGTGGCGGTGGTGGACGTCCGGCTGCCGCCGACGCTGACGGACGAGGGGCTCCAGGCGGCACTGGCGGCGCGCCGGGAGATCCCGGGGCTGCCGGTGCTGGTGCTGTCGCAGCACGTGCAGCAGTTGTACGCGCGGGAGTTGCTGGCCGACGGCACGGGCGGGGTGGGGTACCTGCTCAAGGACCGGGTGTTCAACGCGGACCAGTTCGTGGACGCGGTGCGGCGGGTGGCGGCGGGCGGAACGGCGATGGACCCGGACGTGATCGGTCGGCTGCTGCAGCACAATGCCGGGTCGGAGCCGCTGCAGCGGTTGTCGCCGCGGGAGCGGGAGGTACTGGGGCTGATGGCGGAGGGCTGTTCGAACTCGGCGATCGCGGCGCGGTTGACGGTCAGCGACGGGGCGGTGGCCAAGCACATCGCCAACATCTTCGGGAAGTTGGAGCTCGCGCCGACCGAGGACGGCAACCGGCGGGTGCTGGCGGTGCTGGCGTACCTGAACGGTGCGGTGGAGCGGTCGGTGGGCAACTGAGCCGCCAGCCGGGCGAGGGCGCCGGACGGGCGGCGGGGCCGGCGGGCCGGAGGGCGTGCGGTGCGGGCCCGGGAGCGGTGCGCGCATTGGTTCGGACCAGTGGAGGTGTGGTGGCGATCGGAGGCCGTGGTCCGGGCTGGCGCCGGGGGAGAACGCCCGTGCGAGTAGTATCCGGTGGGCCGAGTCTGTCGACGGTGCACCGACATCGCGTTCTGACGCGATGACGTGAAGCGTGCACCCCGGGGCGGGGACGTGTACTCGGCGGCTACAGGTCGTATACGGCAGCTGCCGAGTCCCAGGGGTTGATCAACGAATGGCACGTCCTTCCCTTACCCGCGCGCACCGGGCACTGCTGGGTGTGGTGGCCGTCGGTGCGTGCGTGATCTCGGGCATCGGTTTCGCGGGGTCGTACAACTCGGTGCGCGACCTGGCGATGGAGAAGGGCTTCGGCGCCTTCTCGTACGCCTTCCCGATAGGCGTCGACGCGGGCATCGTGGTGCTGCTCTCGCTGGACCTGGTGCTGACCTGGCTGCGGATCCCGTTCCCGCTGCTGCGGCAGACGGCCTGGCTGCTGACCGCGGCGACGATCGCCTTCAACGCGGCGGCCTCCTGGGGCGACACGCTGGGCATGGCGATGCACGCCGTGATCCCGGTGCTGTTCGTGGTGGTGGTCGAGGCGTCCCGGCACGCGGTCGGGCGGATCGCGGCGATCACCGCGGACCGGCACATGGAGTCGGTGCGGCTGATGCGCTGGGTGCTGTCGCCGGTGCCGACCTTCCGGCTGTGGCGGCGGATGAAGCTCTGGGAGCTGCGTTCGTACGACGAGACGGTGCGGCTGGAGCAGAACCGGCTGGTGTACCGGGCGCAGTTGCGGTTCCGGTACGGGCGCGGCTGGCGGCGTTCGGCGCCGTTCCAGGCGCTGCTGCCGCTGAAGCTGGCGAAGTACGGCGTCCCGCTGGACCCGACGGTGCTCGACCGGATCGACGGTCCGCTGACGGTGCCGGGCGGCGCGGTGCCGGGCGGTGCGGTGGAGGCGTCCGGGCAGGAGGTGCCGGCGGTGCTGGGCGGTCGCGGCCAGGTGACGCAGGCTCAGCCGGCGGCGCAGGCCCGACCGGTGGCCCTGGGCGCGCCGGCCCCGCAGACGGTGCCCCAGGCGCAGGCGCAGGCGCAGGCGCAGGCGCAGGCGGTGCCGCAGGTCTCCGCGGCGGTGGCGGTGCCGACGCTGGCGAAGCTGGCCGCGGTGCGGCTGCGCGACCAGCAGGACCCGGAGGCGGCGCAGGCCGCGCCGGTGATCGACCCGTCCGCCGAGCTGAACGTGTGGACGGCCCGTCCGGTGCGCTCGCACGTGGCGCCGCCCGACCAGGAGGTGCACACGGCGCGGGTGCCGGGGCAGGCGTCGCCGTGGTTCAAGGCACCGCGTCCGAGCGGCCCGGAGGAGGAGCTCCGTCCGCAGTCCGGCTACCAGCCGCCGCGCTCAGAGGCGTACGCCGAGCAGGGCGGTGGCCGTCCGGAGGAGTACCAGCCCGAGGAGTACCAGTCCGAGGGGTACCGGCCGGTGGCGAACGGCCACGGCCAGGCGCCGCGTCCGCAGCAGCAGGTGCAGCAGCAGGTGCAGGTGGAGGTCGGGGCGGAGCCGATCCTGGTGCCCGGCCGGCCGATGCGGCTGGAGGCGATGATGGCGCCCGAGCCGGAGCCGCTGCCGTTCGAGCCGGAGGACGCCCCGGCGCGCCGTCCGATCCCGGGCGGGGCGGAGCCGCTGGACGCCAACGAGTGCTTCGACGCGCTGGTCAGCTACATGGAGGAGAACCAGCGGCAGCCCGACGAGCGCCGCTTCGCGGAGTACCTGAGCCAGCGCGGCGTCCAGGGGTCGCGGCCGGACGGCGGGGTCGCGGTGAAGGACGTGGAGAAGGTCTGGCAGGACCTCCAGGAGCGGTACATGGAGTCCGGCCGCGGGGAGTGACCCGCGGCGCCGTTCGGAGACAACCACGAACGCGCGATGGCCGTCCGCCGGTTCTTCCGGCCGGGCGGCCATTGACGGTTCCGCGGGACCACCACTACTTTCGCATCAACAAATTGTTGAAGTCGTGCGGTGAGTGGAGGAGCCCCAGGATGTCGCAGCCTGCCCAGGTCGGTGCCGCCCGGTCCGTCTCGTTCTCGGACGCCGCCCGGGCGGCCGTCGAGGCGCTCCTGACGCCGGTGGACGCCGAACTGACGCGCCGTTACCCGGGCGAGCGCGGCGCGCGGCAGCCGGTGCACACCGTGTACGTGCCGGCCGACGCGTTCGGGGCGCACACCGTCCGGGAGTGGGGCGCGCAGGCGCTCGCCGCCCTCGACGAGCACGCCGGGACGCCGGAGCGGCTGGCCGAGGCGCTCGGGGTCGCGGACGACGCACTGCTGGCCGACGTGCACGCCCGGGTGCGGGCCAAGCTGGAGCGCGAGCCGATCGAGGACCTCCGGATCGACTTCGAGGACGGCTACGGCCCGCGCCCCGACGCCGAGGAGGACGCCGAGGCCGTCCGGGCCGCCCGCCTGGTGGCCGCCGCGGTCGCCGACGGCAGCGCCCCGCCGTACGTCGGGATCCGGATCAAGTGCATGGAGGCCCCGGTCCGGGCCCGCGGCATCCGCACCCTGGAACTGTTCCTCGGCACCCTGGTGGCCGACGGCGGCGGCCTGCCGGACGGGCTGGTGCTGACCCTGCCCAAGGTCACCCACGCCGCCCAGGTCGGCGCGCTGGTGCGGCTGCTGGAGGACTTCGAGCGCCGGGCCGGCCTGCCCGCCGGGCGGATCGGGTTCGAGATCCAGATCGAGACCACCCAGGCGATCCTCGGCCCGGACGGCCGGGCCACCGTCGCGCTGATGATCGAGGCCGCCGAGGGCCGCGCCACCGGCCTGCACTACGGCACCTTCGACTACAGCGCCGCCTGCGGGGTCTCCGCCGCCCACCAGAGCATGGACCACCCGGCGGCCGACCACGCCAAGGCCGTCATGCAGGTCGCCGCGGCCGGCACCGGCGTCCGGCTCTCCGACGGCTCCACCAACGTCGTCCCGGCCGGCCCGACCGAGCAGGTGCACGCCGCCTGGCGGCTGCACCACGGCCTGGTCCGCCGCTCGCTGGCCCGCGCCTACTACCAGGGCTGGGACATGCACCCCGCCCACCTGCCCACCCGGTACGCCGCCGTCTACGCCTTCTACCGGGAGGGCCTGGAGACGGCCTGCGCCCGGCTCGCCGCGTACGTCGCCAAGGCCGGCGGCGACGTGCTGGACGAGCCCGCCACCGCCCGCGCGCTCAGCGGCTACGTACTGCGCGGCCTGGACTGCGGCGCCGTCGACCTCGCCGAGGTCACCGGGCGCACCGGCCTCGACCGCGCCCGGCTGGACGCCCTGGCCGGGCGGTGAGCGGGAGCCCCGGGCCCGGGGCATAGGCTGGGCGGTGCCCGAACCGTACGCACCGACCGACAGCGGAGAGCAACAGCGCCATGGCGGAGCCGAGCCCCAAGCCGTACCTGACCGTCCGGGGCTCCGGCAGCCGTGAACTGGAGATCAAGAAGTCCCGGTTCATCTGCCACCTGGCGCGGGTCGCCGACGAGGAGGAGGCGCAGGCGTTCATCGCGGGCATCCGCAAGCAGTACTGGGACGCCCGGCACAACTGCACCGCGTTCGTGGTCGGCGGCGAGCAGCCGCGCGAGCGCTCCAGCGACGACGGCGAGCCCGCCGGGACGGCCGGGGTGCCGATGCTGGAGGTGCTGCGGCGGCGCGGGGTGACCGACACCGCGGCCGTGGTGACCCGGTACTTCGGCGGGATCAAGCTCGGCGCGGGCGGCCTGGTGCGGGCGTACGGGGCGGTGGTGTCCGAGGCGCTGGACGGACTCGGGCTGCTGGAGCGGCGGCCCGTCGCGCTGCTGTCGGTGACCGTCGACCACACCCGGGCCGGGCGGCTGGAGAACGACCTGCGGGCGGCCGGGTACGCGGTGGCCGGGCTGGAGTACCTGGCGGACGGGGTGCGGATCGAGGTGGGCGTCCCCGAGCCGGAGACGGCGCGGTTCCACACCTGGCTGGCCGAGGCCACCGGCGGATCGGCCGGGGCCCGCCCGGCGGGGCGCACCTTCGTCGAGGTCGAGGTCTGAGGCCGGGACCCGGGGAGGCCGCCTGACGGCTGGTCAGTTCCGGCCCCGGCAGCGGGGCGTGCGGTGCGGCGGGACCATTCGGGTCCTCGTCCGGGAACGCGTGCATCCCTCGCGGAGGAGCGGGTAGCAGAGGCGGCACCGGAGGTGTCCCCGTTGCCGCCGGATGACACCCGATCGAAGGAAACGGGGCCGGATGCGGAACTTCCGCTCCTGGTCATTTCGTCTCCTAGATAGCAGGAACAACGATTCGCCCGATCCGCCATCGACCTCCGGGAGGAGGACTCGCAGAGCCCAGCACCGCACCACGGGAGGTTCCGCGCATGCCCACCGACCACGCCCAGCCGCCCTACCGGCTGACGGCCGCGACACCCCGCCCGCACCACGACACCGCCGCCCTCGTCGACCAACTGCTCGCCGACTGGCTGAAGTCCGAAGGCCACGAGGAGCCCGCGCCCCGCGAACGGCACGCACCCCCCGAGCGACTACGGCTCGGCGAGCGGGTCCTGCTGGACCGCGACGGCGGCCCACTGCCCGGCCGCGGCCCCGGCGCCCGCTACGGCCGCCGCAGACTGCGCACGCCCGCCGCGCACGGCACCGACCAACTGACCCTCACCCTGGCCTCCGACACCGCCGACGGCCCGACCCGGCTGCGGATCGAGGCCGAGCACCTCCCCGCCGGGCCCACCGTCGCCCCGCCCGGCCGGGCACCCGTCCCCGACCTGGTCCGCCGCCTGCTGCCGCTGCTCGACGCCGCCGAGGGCCCCGTGCCGCTCACCGTCGCCCCCCGGCTGCTGGCGCCCGCCGACCTGGACGGCCTGATCGACGAACTCTGCGACCCCGAACGGCGGCTGCCCACCGTGGTGGCCAGCGTGCCGCCCGCCGTCCCGGTCGAGCAGTGGCGGCACCAGGTGCTCGACCCGCTGCTGCGCCAACTCCCCGGCCTGGCCTCGCTGTACGTGCTCGGGCACGGCGCGCTGCCCCGGTTCAACCTGGCGCTGGAGTACCACAAGGTGTACGGCGGCGCGGTGCGCACCTTCCTGCCCGAGGTCGATCCGGCCTCCCGGGCCGACGCCGCCCGCCACCCCGTCCTGCCGCGCGGCCGGATCGACGAGAACCCGCGCCGGGCCGCCGCCCTGCTGGCCCGCGAACCGCGCCGGATCGCCGCCGAACTGCCGCTGCCCGCCCCGCTGGACGCCGTCCCCGCGCTGTGGCTGCCGCCCGAGGTCCGCAAGGCCCCCGCCGCGCCCCGGGCCGTCGTCGAGCGCCCGCCGGTGCGCCTGGAGCGCTGCCGGCTGCGGATCGAGCCCCCGCGCGAACCGCGCCGCTCCCGGTGCGGCACCGGGCCGGTCAGCTTCGGCGAACTCGTCGACCGCTTCGGCGAGTTCCCGCTGCTGCAGTTCACCGGCGACAGCAAGGAGACGCTCGCCCTGGACGGCCAGAGCGAGGCCGACGGCTGGGCCCGGCTCACCTGGGACGGCCTGACCGCGCTCCAGGAGTACGCGGACGCGGCCGTCCACGGCAAGGCCGGCGGCGACTTCAAGCAGTGGTGCGAGCACACCCCGCCCGGCTGCCACCGCTTCCCGCCGCGCAAGGCGGTCCGCGGCGAGTCCCGCACCGTCGCCAGTCACGGCAAGTGGAAGCGCCAGCGGATGCTGCCCGTCCCCGCCGTCGTCGACTCCTCCTGCCGCGCGTTCATGGGCGCCCACCTGCGGATCGGCGGCGGCGGCACCGCCCCCCGGGTGCACTACCTGGACGACTGCTCCGGCAGCGGCCGGATCTACGTCGGCTACATCGGGCTGCACCTGACCAACACCCGCACCAACTGACCGCTCCCCGGGGGCCGGTGCCGCACCGGCCCCCCGGGCCCGGCCCCCGGGGCTGACCAGACGTCAAGGGTCGGCCAAACCGCCGGTGTTGGCTGACCGCGGAGCCCGGACGGGGGACAATGCTGCTCGGGCCCCGCCGCGGCGGCCCGCCGACGTGCGCCGGACGACCGGACGACCGGACGAGCAGGGGGAAGCACCGCCGATGCAGCATCCAGCCGAGGGCAGCCCCGACGGCACCACCACGGTGCTCCAGCCCGGATTCCTCGCCTCGCTGTTCCGCGAGCTCGGCGCCGACGAGGACGAGGAACCCGCCACCGCGTCCGGCCCCGCCGGTCCCGCCGGGGACCGCTCCGCCGGGCCGGCCCCGACCGCGGTGCCCGCGCAGCCCGGACCGGCCGAAGCGGCGGAAGCGGCGGACGACCCGGTCGCCGCGCACGGCCGGGCCGCCGCGCTCACCCACCACCGCACCCTCGCCGTCCAGGCCGACCACCAGCGCCTCGCCGACCTGCTGCGCCGGGCCGCCCAGCCGGTGTCCGCGATGGACTTCGGGAGCCAACTGCGCAGCTACCAGCCCAAACCGTTCCCGGACGCCGGGCCCGAGGCCGAACCCGAGCCCGCCTGGGCCGACTTCGCGCCGCCCGAGCCCGCCGACACCGACCCCGACCGGCCCCGCTCGCGCCGCCTGCTCGACTCCGGCTACCAGCGCGAACTCGCCCAGGCCCGGCTGCGCCACCAGCGCGCGCTGCGCGAGTGGCGCACCCGGCAGGCCGAACTCGCCGACAGCGGCGCCGTCGCCGCCCGGCAGGCCCACGAGGAGGCCGAGCGGGCCCGGGCCCGGGCCGTCCAGGAGTACAACGACAGCCTGGAGGAGTGCCGCCGCGCCTACCGGCAGGCCGAGCCCGCCGCCGTCGAATCGCTGCTGGAACGCGCCCTGGCCGCCGCCGAGGGCGCCACCCGGGACCTGCCCGCCCCCTGCCGCGCCGTGTTCCGCGCCCTCACCCGCACCGCCGTCCTCGACCTCGACCTGCCGCCGCTGGACACCGTCCCCGCGCTGGCCGGCTACCGGCTCACCGAGACCGGCGAGGTCGCCCCCGTGCCCCGCCCCGCCGCCGACGTCCGCACCGACTACCTGCGGCTGGCCGCCCGGCTCGCGCTGCGCGCCCTGCAGGCCGCCGACGCCGTCGACACCGACGGGGTGCTGGCCGGCGTGGTCCTGAACGGCTGGCTGCGCGTCCCCGGGCAGCCCCCGCAGTGCCTGCTCTCCGTCGACGCCGACCGCGACGCGCTGGCCCGCACCCGGCTCGTCCCCGACGCCGGGCACCTCGGCGACGAGGGCGCGGACGGCGGCGTATACGCGGAGGCCGAGCACGACGACTCGCTGCTGCGGCTGCGCGCGCTGGCCGCCGTGATCACCCCCGACCCGTACGCGGGCGAGGCCGTGCTGCCCTGGGGCAGCGCCTCCTCGGCGGTGCCCGCGCTCGGCGAGCTGTCGCCCGGCGAGTTCGCCCTGCTGGTGCGCTCCGTCCTGACCGCGGGCGGCCTGCGGGACTGGAGCGTGCGGCTGCGCGGCCCGGCCGGCCTGGTCGCCACCGCCGAGGGCGAACCCGGCAGCGGCCTGCCCGGCCGCTGGGTGGTCTGGGCCTCCCGCGGCCCCGGCCCGGTCACCGCCGAGGAGATCGCCACCCTGGCCGAGGCCGTCCGCGAGGAGGGCGCCGACCGCGGCCTGCGGATGACCTGCGGCCGGTTCACCGACGAGGCGCTCGACCTCACCGCCGAGGAGGGCCACCAGCGCATCCACCTGATGGACGGCCCCGGCATCCGCGAACTGGCCCGCACCCACCTGGAACTGCCGCTGACCCCGTGAGCCCGCCGGGAACCGGCGGGTCCGCCCGGCGGCCGGCCCGACCGGCTGTCAGGCTGGGGGAGTGGAGAACCGATTCCCCGGCCACCGGAACGACCGGCGCGCGGCCGCGCGGGGCACCCGGCAGACGGCCGAGCAGGAGCACGAGCGCGAACTGGCGATGGCCGAGATGTACGCCGAGTGCGGCCTGCTGCGCGAACTCGCCGAGTCGGCCGGCGTCCGCCTCGACGACACCGTCGACTCGCTGACCGCCCTCGACCAGCTGCTGCCCCGCTGGCGCGACGACCCGCAGGTCTCCCAGTGGCTCGGCACCGACGCCGGCCTCTACCTCGGCACGGTGATCCGCCGCCGGGTGCCCGACGCCCGCTGGCGGCTCGCCGCCGACGGCCGCCCGCTGATGGTGCTCGGCACCGGCTTCGAGCTCGACGCCACCGCGATCGGCCGCGACTGGGCCGAGCAGGGCGCCCCGCAGCTCGCCGCGGTCTACCGGGCCGCCGACGACGGCTGAGCGCCGCCGCGCCGGGGCCCCGGCCGTCACCCCGACGGTCCGTCCGGGCGGCGCGCCGCCGGTGCCGCCCGCAGGCTGGTCGCAGGGCCCGGCACCGTCCGGCCCGGGCCGGACGGACTGGATGCCCGTGGGCAGCGGTCAGCGCAGCCGTCCGGCCCCCGGCACCGTGACGGGGGAGGCCGAAACTGACCGCCGTGCTGGTCGCCGCGGGCGCCTTCCTGATGACCCTGATCGGCGGCTTCGTCGCCCAGCGCACCGGGGACCGCCGCCACCTCGTCCTCGGCTTCGCCGCCGGACTGATGCTCGGCGTGGTCGCCTTCGACCTGCTGCCCGAGGCGATGGAGCAGGCCCCGCAGCAGCTGCACGGAGTCCCCGAGGCGCTGCTGATGTTCGCCGCCGGCTTCCTCGCCATCCACGTCGTCGAACGCGCCGTCGCCATCCACCGCGGCCACGAGGGCGAGTACGCCGCGCACAGCCACGGCCACGCGCACGGCCACGCGCACGGTCACGCGCCCGGGCACGCGCCCGGGACCGGCCACGCGCCCGGCGAACGGCAGCGCGAGCAGGGCGTCGGGATCGCGGCCGCCTCCGCGCTGGTCGTGCACAGCATGATGGACGGCTTCGCGATCGGCGCCGCCTTCCAGGCCGGGACGACGGTCGGCACGGTCGTCGCCATCGCCGTCGTCGCGCACGACTTCGCGGACGGCTTCAACACGTACACCCTCACCCGGCTGTACGGGAACAACCGGCGGCGGGCCGTCGCGCTGCTGTTCGCCGACGCGCTCGCGCCCGTCACCGGGGCCGGGATCACACTGCTGTTCACCATCCCGGAACAGCTGCTCGGGCTCTACCTCGGGTTCTTCGGCGGGTTCCTGATGTACCTGGCGACCTCCGACATCCTGCCCGAGGCGCACAGCCCGCACCCGTCCAAGGGCACCCTCGCCTGCACGCTGCTGGGGGTGGCGTTCATGTGGCTGGTGGTGGGGCTGGCGTGAACGGGGACGCTACGGGGTGGGACCGGCCTCGTAGACCTCCTCGGCGTGCCGCAGGGCGCGGAGCAGGGCGTCCTGTTCGGCGGGGCTGACCGGGCCGAAGTACTCCTGGGCGACCTCGTGCCGGACCCGGGAGATCCGCTCCAGCGCGCGGTGCCCGTCCTCGGTGAGGACCAGGCGCACCGCGCGGCGGTCGGCCGGGTCGGGGGTGCGGGCGACCAGGCCGGCCTCCTCCAGGGCGTCGACCACGGTGGTGGCGGAGCGCGGGGCGATGTGCAGGCGCTCGGCGAGTTCGCTCAGCCGCATGGTCCGGGCGCTCTCGCAGCCGGGCGCGTGGGCGAGGGTGCGCAGCGCCCGGCCCTGGGCGGGGGTGAGGCCGTACGGTTCCAGCCGCTGCATGGTCCGTCGGCGGATCCGCTTCATCGCCCGGGTGAGCGCGTCGGCGAGTTCCGCGGCGGTGTCGGCGGGGCCGGGGGAGGTCATGGGCACAGGTTAGCGGTCGGCTCGGGGACGGTACGGAGGGTGATCGATCTCGCCTCGATAACTTGTTGAGCTTGGCTCAGCAATCGAGTAGCTTAGGCGAGCCTAACCACCTCTGTGCCATCGATCCGAGGAGTCCGCCGTGGCCCGCTCCACCGCCCGCGTCACCACCGACCGCCCCGCCCGCTACGCCAAGCAGCTCGCCGCCCACATGGGCCGCAAGGTCCCCGCCGAGTGGTCGGAGGAGACCGGCCGCGGCTCGCTCGCCTTCGGCGCCGGCCGGGCCGAGCTCACCGCCGAGGACGGCGCGCTGCTGCTGTCCGTCGAGGGCGCCGAGGAGGCCCTCGCCCAGCTGGAGGACGTGGTGGGCCGCCACCTGGTCCGCTTCGGCACCCGCGACGAGCTGGTCGTCGCCTGGCGGCGCGAGGGCGGCGAGGCCGGCACCGTCCAGCGCCTCACCGGCGAGGAGGGCTGACCGTCCCGCCGCCCGCGGCCGCTCAGCCCTGGCGCAGCGGGGGCATCGGCACCGGCACCGCGAAGGCCGTGGCCCCCGCGCCGACCCCGCCCTCGCAGCTGTTCGGCGGCGCGGTGGTCACGCCCCGGGTGGACGGCTTCTCGGCCGCCCAGAACATGAAGCCCAGCAGCCCGGGCGTCGTCCCCGCCCCGTTCGGCGCGGCGCTCTGCACCCAGCTGCCGGTGGCCTTCTGCACCGAGTTCGCGAAGTCGGTGCACTCCGGGCGGACCTGCGAGCCCTCCGCGATGTACAGGCCGCCGGTGAACTTCGCCGGGGCCAGCGGCGGGATCGCCGGGTTGTAGGTCGGCTTGCCGTCCAGGTGCTCCTGCCAGTTGGCCACCGCCGAGGAGGCGGACGGCTGCTTGCTCGGCACCATCGCGTTGGCGTAGTCCAGCACCGGGTTCGCGGTGGTCAGCCAGTGCGCGGTGGCGTACTGGTCGATGCCGATCAGCCAGCGGTCCCCGGCGGCCACGTCGATGGTCAGCCGGGCGGTCGGGTCCGCGCCCGAGGCGTCGTACGGGTGGGCGGCCCGGTACGCGTCCACGAACGCCTGCAGGCCGGTCAGGTTCGGGCTGTTGCTGTTCTCGTAGTCGATCTCGATGCCCACGCCGAGCCTGCTCGCCAGCGCCGCCGCCTTCTGGCCGAGCAGCGCGCCGTTCCGGGCCAGCGCGGTGTCCCAGTCGCCGGTGTACGTGATGCCGCCGATGGAGAGCATCACCCGGATCCCGTGCGCCGTGAAGTAGTCCACCACCCGCTGGTCCATGCCGACCGGCACCCCGGCGGCGTTCCCCGCGTCGGTGGTGCCGTTCAGCAGCCGCAGCGGGTTGACGAAGCTCAGCACCACCACGTTCACCGAGGGGCGGCCGTCGCCGCGGTCGACCAGCCAGTGGTTGGCGGCGTCGAACTCGGCGAGGTCGCGGGTCTTCGCCCAGGTGCAGGCGTCGTTGCTGCAGTGCCAGGCGCCGTACACCTGCACCGGGGCGGCCGCCGCCGCGGCCGGTTGGACCGGCAGCGCCGTCACCGCCAGGGCGAGCAGCGAGGCCGCCACCGAGAAACGCGTCATGGGCATGACTGGGGAACGCACATTCGCCTCCCGGCGATCGCGTGCTGATGGGTGGGGAACAGGGTGCGCGCGGGCCGGGAGGGCGTCAATGGTCTGGACCGAAACGGCGGCTGGCGGAACGTCAGTCGCCAGGTCGCGGCCGGTCCGGCAGTAGGCGCGGCAGCAGTCGGCGCAGCCCGAGCAGCAGCAGACCGGCCAGGCACCAGCTCGCCAGCACGTCCAGCAGCCAGTGGAAGTCGCTCCACACCAGGCCCGCCCCCACCCCCAGGCACACCAGCGCGGCCACCGCGCCCACCCGCCGTCCGGCCGCCGCCGACAGCACCCGGGTCAGCAGCAGCGCCGCCGTCCCGTACGCGATCGAGGAGGTCGCCGTGTGGCCCGACGGGTACCAGCCCCACTGGCTCCCGGCCAGCGGGACCCCGTACGGGCCCGGCCGGGCGAACCACACCTTCGCCGGCACCACCAGCAGCGGGACCAGCACCGCGGCCACCACCGCCACCGGCACCGGCACCCACCAGCGCGGACGCCCCCCGCGCCGGGCCAGCCAGGCCGCCAGGCCCGCGCAGCCCAGCAGCACCGGGACCGCGACCAGCCCGCCGCCCAGGTCCGACAGCGCCACGCCCAGGTGGTTCAGCGGCGCCGAACCGATCGACCGGCGCAGGTGCCGCACCCCGTCGCGCACCGCGGTGTCGAGCCCCAGCAGCGGCCCGTCCACCGCCACCTGCCAGGAGACGACGGTCAGCACCACCGCGAGTGTCATGGCCAGGACAGCAAAAATCGGCCGCCCCGGAGCAGGGGGGAGAGCTCCGGGGCGGCCAAGGCGATCGCCGCGCCGTGCGGCCCGGGGGGTGTGGGCGGGACGGCCGGTCGATCGGTCAGGTGCGTCCGCCTCGGCGGCGGACGGAGTGGTGGGCAGTGGGTGCTGTTCGCTGTCCATCTGTGATGACAGTACGTCAAAGCCGAGTCCCGGAACGGCCGACCCGCCATCGTGCACAGCATCTTCACCACCGGCGGGGCCACCTCCACCCACCCGTCCGGCGGCTGAACGCGCGGGGGCGGGGCGGGATCCGCTCCGCTCCGCCCCCGCGCCGCCCACCAGCGGATCCGTCCGTTCCGGAGGTCCGGATCAGACGCCCGCGAAGGCCGACTCCAGGATGTCCAGGCCCTCGGTCAGCAGGTGCTCCGGGATCACCAGCGGCGGCAGGAAGCGCAGCACGTTGCCGTAGGTGCCGGCGGTCAGCACCACCAGGCCCTCCGCGTGGCAGGCCTTCGCGATCGCCGCGGTCGCCTCCGGGTGCGGCTCCTTGCCGCCCGGCTTCACCAGCTCCACCGCGATCATCGCGCCGCGGCCGCGGACCTCGCCGATGCGCACCCGGTCGGAGTCGGCGAACTTCTCCTGCACGGCCCGCAGCCGGCCCAGCATGACCTCGCCGATCCGCCGCGCCCTGCCGTTCAGGTCCTCGGACTTCATGGTCTCGATCGCGCCCAGCGCGGCCGCGCAGGCCACCGGGTTGCCGCCGTAGGTGCCGCCCAGGCCGCCCGAGTGCGCCGCGTCCATGATCTCGGCCCGGCCGGTCACGGCCGCCAGCGGCAGGCCGCCGGCGATCCCCTTCGCGGTGGTGATCAGGTCCGGGACGACGCCCTCGTCCTCGCACGCGAACCACTGGCCGGTGCGGCAGAAACCGGTCTGGATCTCGTCCGCCACGAACACGATCCCGTTCGCCTTCGCGAACTCCACGATCGCCGGCAGGAAGCCCTTGGCCGGCTCGATGAAGCCGCCCTCGCCCTGGATCGGCTCGATGATGATCGCCGCGACGTTCTCCGCGCCGATCTGCTTGGTGATGACCTCGATCGCCTGCGCGGCGGCCTCGGCGGCGCAGTTCTCCGCGCCCGTCAGCCAGCGGTACGGGTACGCCACCGGGACGCGGTAGATCTCCGGCGCGAACGGGCCGAAGCCCTGCTTGTACGGCATGTTCTTCGCCGTCAGGCCCATGGTCAGGTTGGTCCGGCCGTGGTAGCCGTGGTCGAACACCACCACCGCGGTCCGCTTGGTGTAGGCGCGGGCGATCTTCACCGCGTTCTCCACCGCCTCGGCGCCCGAGTTGAACAGCGCGGTGCGCTTGTCGTGGTCGCCCGGGGTCAGCTCGTTCAGCTGCTCCGCCACCGCCACGTAGCCCTCGTACGGGGTCACCATGAAACAGGTGTGCGTGAACGCGGCCAGCTGCTCGGTCGCCCGCGCCACCACGGCCGCGGCGCTGTTGCCCACGTTCGTCACGGCGATGCCCGAACCGAAGTCGATCAGGCTGTTGCCGTCCACGTCCTCCAGCACGCCGCCGCCGGCCCGCGACACGTACACCGGCAGCGTGGTGCCCACACCGGCCGGCACCGCGCCGAGCTTGCGAGCCTGCAGCTCCTGCGACTTCGGGCCGGGGATCGCGGTGACCAGTCGGCGCTCCTGCGGGAGCGGCGTTGCAGCGCTCATCTGTCTTCTCCAAGTTCTTGACGCGGTAACCGCAGGCTACGACCGGCCGCGCGGCCCAGGCATGCGCCACTCGGTACTGCTGGGCCGCCCCAGTTGTCCGGCGCGGCCAGTGGCCGAAGATCGGCTGCGCGCCCGCGCACTCCACTACATTGGCCCCGGGTGTGTCGGTGGGACGGCGGAGCGGGTATGGCACCGCCGGCAACGTAGGAGGGGCCCGAAGTGGAACTGAACGACGCGAGAACCCAGCACACCCACCCCCATCTCCCCCCGCCCCGCGCACCCTTCCACCTCCCCACCTGGGCCAGCGCCCCCCGCCCCGAGGCCGCCCCCGGCATCTACCGGCAGCACCACACCCCGCACGACCCGAAGGCCGCCGAACAGGCGAAGACCCCGGCGGGGCCGCTGCTGCTGCGGGCTGCGCTGAACCTGCTGGTGGCCTTCTTCCTGTACCGGTACGTGGTCGAGGCCGAGGTGTTCCTGATCCAGGCCGTGGGCCTGGGGACCCAGCTCACCAGCGCGCTCGCCAACCCGATCGCCCTACTGCTAGGAGTGGTCGCCGCGGTCCTGGAGATCTGGGTCTTCGGCCGGATGGGCCGCTGGCGCGAGGTCGGGCGCCGTTTCCTGCTCCCGGTGCTGTCCCACACCGTCACCGAGGTTCCGACCACCCCCGAGGCGGTCCCCGTCGTCGACGTGTGGGCCGAGCTGCGGCCGGCCGGTGAGGCCGTGCGGCGGCTGGACGGGGAGCCGGTGGGGGACGTGGACTACGTGCGGCTGCACCAGGCGTGGCGGACGGTGGGGACGGACCCGGTCGCGTGGCAGGAGTTCGCGCAGCAGCTGGCGGCCAGGGGCGCGGCGGCCTGCGCGCACCCGTCCGAGCAGCGGGACCTGCCGGGCGGGCGGGCGGCGCGGCACGACCTGCTGGTGCGGCAGGTGCGGCTGGGCACGGCGCAGGACGTGCCGAAGAACCCGGTCACCCACCGCAACGCCGGGTTCGCGCTGGACCCGCGGGTGCTGGGCACCTCGCTGCTCGCCGTCGGCCCGGCCGGCACCGGCAAGACCGCCTCGCTGGCCCGTCCGGTCGCCGAGGCGCTGTGCCTGCAGGCGCTGGCGGGCGCGGCCTGCGCGGTGGTGGTCGGCGCGGCCGACGCGGACCTCGGGCCGGACGACTGGTACGACGTGGTGATCGCCCCCGGCGACCCGGCGGCCCCGTACGGCCTGGACCTGTACGGCGCGGTGCCGCACTCGGACGAGGCGGCGGCCCGGCTGGCCGACGCGCTGCTGCCGGACGAGCTGGCGCCGCGGGCGGAGAGCGCCCGGGCCGCGATGCAGCAGGTGGTCGGGCCGTACCGGGCGGCGTACGGCGGCTACCCGGGGGTGCGGGCGCTGCGGGCGCTGCTGGCGGGGGACGAGGAGGGCTGGGCGGAGCTCGGCGAGCGGCTGCGCAAGTCGGGCCGGTGGGCGGAGTTCGAGGCGGACCTGCAGCAGCGCGAGCGGGCGCACGGCCGGGCCGACGACCCGGGCGCGCTGCTCGCGGACCGGCTGGCGCTGCTGGACCGGCCCGCGCTGGCGGCCGGGTTCTCCGGCGGGCCGGACGCCAAGCCCGCGTTCGCGATGCGCGCCCTGGAGCACCCGCTGCGGGTGCGGGTGAAGCTGCCCGAGCGCAGCCACCCGGAGGCCGCCCGGATCCTGTCGCGGCTGTTGCTGGGCCAGTTCACCCAGGCCGCCGCCGACCGCCGGGACCGCGAGCTGTTCGCCGGGCTGGTGCTGGACGACGCGACCGCCGCGGTCGACGCGCAGGCGGTGCGCGGCGTGCAGCGGCTGCGCGGCGCCAACGCGGGCGTGGTGCTGCTGCTGCGCACGCTGTCGGACCTGCCGGAGGCGCTGCGGGCGCCGCTGTTCGGCGCGGTCGGCAACCGGATGGCGTTCCCCGGCATCGCGCCCTGGGACGGCCGGCTGTTCTCCGAGGCGTGGGGCACCCACCTGGTGCGGGAGACCGCGGTGACGCACGTCCCGGACACCTCCGGAGGAACGGTTCGCCGCGCCGGCCGGCTGGTGCGCAAGGCGCTGTCCGGCACCACCGCGCAGACCGAGTCGGTCACCACCCGGGACGTCGAGCGGCACCGCTGGTCGCCGTCCGACCTGGCGCACGCGCTGCCGTCCGGGCACGCGGTGATCTCGCTGACCTCGGTGACGGGGGAGCAGGTGCCGCCGCTGCTGGTCGACCTGCGGCACTGAGCGGGCGGGTCGCGGGCCGATCATCGTTGGGTCACGGAAGCTACGGACCGGCGGATTTCGGCACTCCGGGTTGTCCGGAGCGTCCATAATGGGGGAGACCCCTCCTCGCCCGGCCGCAACGGCGCGTCCAGGTCGAACCACCGAAGGTGCCATGCCCCCCACTCTCGCCTCCGTCGTCCGCACCACCGCGCTCCACCTGACGGTGCTGGCCGGCGCGGACCACCTGGAACGACCCGTCCGCTGGGTGCACACCAGCGAGTTGGACGACCCGACCCCCTTCCTGGAGGGGGGAGAGCTGCTCCTGACCACCGGCATCAAGCTGGGCAAGGGGGCCGCCGGGCTGCAGGCGTACGTGCACCGGCTGGCCGACGCTGGCGTGGTCGGCCTGGGGCTGGGCGTCGGCCTCTCGCACAGCGAGGTGCCGCAGGCGCTGGTGGAGGCCGCCGCGCAGCGCGGGCTGCCGCTGCTGCGGGTGCCGGAGGCGACGCCGTTCATCGCGATCTCCAAGACCGTCTCGGCCGCGCTGGCCGCCGAGCAGTACGAGGCCGTCACCACCAGCTTCGAGGCGCAGGAGGAGCTGACCCGGGCCGCGCTCGGCAAGGACGGCACCACCGCGGTGGTGCGCCGGCTGGCGGCCCGGCTGGGCGGCTGGGCCGCGCTGTACGACGGCTCCGGCGCGCTGTCCGCGGTGGCCCCCGACTGGGCCGCCCGGCGGGCCGGCCGGCTGGCCGCCGAGGTCGACCGGCTGCGCCGCCGCCCGGCCCCGTCGAGCGCTGCCCTGCAGGGCCGGGCCGGGACGATCGACACCGCCGACGAGGACTACGTGGTGGTCCAGTCGCTCGGGGCGGACCGTCGCCCGCGCGGCTTCCTGGCGGTCGGCACCGAGGACCGGATCACCCCGACCGAGCGGTACGTGCTGAACGCGGCCGTCGCGCTGCTCACCCTCACCCTGGAGCGCTCGCGCGAGCTGCGGCAGGCCGAGGAGAAGATGGGCGCCGCGCTGCTGCGGATGGTGCTGGCCGGCGAGGTCGGCACCGCCCGGCAGGTCGCCGCCGGGCTGTTCGGCGGCCTGCCCGAGGGCACCGTGCGGGTGCTGGTGGCGGCCGCCGGGCCCGGCCCGGAGGCCGCGGAGGCGCTCGGCGAGCTCGCCGACCGGGCCGAGAACGCCGGCGGCAAGGTCGGCGAGAAGCTGCTGGTGTCCCGCGAGGACGGCGCGCACGGGCCGCGGCTGACGGTGCTCGCGCTGGACAACGGCTCGGTGCACCGGGCCTGCCTGGGCGCCGTCGAGGAGCACGAGGGCCTGTCGCTGGGCGTCTCCGCCCCGGCCGAGCTGGAGGACGCGGGTACCGCCCGGGCCCAGGCCGAGCGGGCCCTCGCGGTCGCCCAGCGCGGCGGCCGGCGCACCGTCGACCACGAGGAGGTCGGCGCCGGTTCGCTGCTGCCGCTGCTCGGCGAGGACGCCGTCACCGCGTTCGCCGAGGGCCTGCTGCGCCCGCTGCGCGAGCACGACCGCACCGCCCGCGGCGACCTGGTCGCCTCGCTGCGGGCCTGGCTCTCCCGGCACGGCCAGTGGGACGCGGCCGCGGCCGACCTGGGCGTGCACCGGCACACGCTGCGCTACCGGATGCGCCGGGTCGAGGAGCTGCTCGGGCGTTCGCTGGACGACACCGACGTCCGGATGGAGCTGTGGCTGGCGCTCAGGTCGGGCGAGGAGTAGGCCGTCCCGTCCTCCGCGGCGTCCTAATCGGGCCCCGGTTTCGTCCCGTCCGGCCAATCGGAAACCCCGATCCCGGCCCCTACCGTGAAGGCGACAAGTCTTTCGAGGGAAGGGGCCGGTGCGACCGTGACCACCACTCATGAGTTCTGGCTGGCCGGGCGGCGGGCGAGCGGCGAGACGGCGTTCGAGGTGCGCCACCCGCACGACGGCGGTCTGGTGGCGACGGTCGGCGTGCCGACGGACGCGCAGGTGGAGGAGGCCGTGGCGGCCGCCGCCGCCGCGGTGCCGGTGTTCGCCGCGACCCCGGCGCACCAGCGGGCGGCCGCGCTGGACCACGTCGCCAAGCGGCTGGCCGAGCGCACCGAGGAGATCGCCCGGCTGATCACCGCGGAGAACGGCAAGCCGATCAAGTGGGCGCGCGGCGAGGTCGGCCGGGCCGTGTCGGTGTTCCGCTGGGCCGCCGAGGAGGCCCGCCGCACCAACGGCGAGACCATGCGGCTGGACACCGACCCGGGCGGCACCGGCCGGTACGCGATCGTGCGGCGCTTCCCGCGCGGCGCGGTGCTGGGCATCGCGCCGTTCAACTTTCCGCTGAACCTGGGGGCGCACAAGGTGGCCCCGGCGATCGCGGTGGGCGCGCCGATCATCCTGAAGCCCGCCCCGGCCACCCCGCTGTCCGCCCTGGTGCTGGGCGAGATCCTGGCCGAGACCGACCTGCCGGCCGGCTCCTGGAGCGTGCTGCCGGTGGAGAACGCCAAGATGCCCGCGCTGGTGCGGGACGAGCGCCTGCCGGTGATCTCGTTCACCGGCTCCGACAAGGTCGGCTACCAGATCATGGACTCGGTGCCGCGCAAGCACGTCACCCTGGAGCTCGGCGGCAACGCCGCGGCCGTGGTGCTGGCGGACTGGAACTCCGAGGCGGACCTCGACTGGGCGGCGAGCCGGATCGCGCTGTTCGCCAACTACCAGGGCGGCCAGTCCTGCATCTCGGTGCAGCGGGTGATCGCCGACGCGAGCGTCTACGACCGCCTGGTGGAGAAGGTCGTCGAGAAGGTCCGGGCGCAGGTCACCGGCGACCCGTCGGACGAGGCCACCGACGTCGGCCCGCTGGTGGACGAGAACGCGGCCGTGCGCGTCGAGTCCTGGGTCGAGGACGCGGTCGCCAAGGGCGCCAAGCTGCTGACCGGCGGCAGCCGGGACGGCGCCGCGTACGCCCCGACCGTGCTGGCCGAGCTGCCCGCGGACGCCATCCTGGCCAAGGCCGAGGTGTTCGGCCCGGTGCTGTCGCTGCACCGGGTGGAGGGCACCGAGGAGGCGTTCGCCGCCGTCAACGACTCGGCGTTCGGCCTGCAGGCGGGCGTGTTCACGCACGACGTGCAGACCGCGTTCCGGGCCCACCGCGAGCTGGAGGTCGGCGGCGTGGTGATCGGCGACGCGCCGTCCTACCGGGCCGACCAGATGCCGTACGGCGGGGTGAAGGACTCCGGCGTGGGCCGCGAGGGCGTGCGCTACGCGATGGACGACTTCACCTTCGAGAAGGTGCTGGTCCTCACCGGTCTGGACCTCTGAGCGGTCCCGGCAGGACTCCGGACGCCCCGCCCGCCGCCGCCCCCGGCGGTCGGCGGGGCGTTCGCGCCGGGGGCCGGGGCAGGCCCGGCGGCAGGACACAATGGGGGGCATGAACTCGCTCGCCCATCCGCAGTCGCGCTTCACTCCGGTCGTCCGGGACCCGCAGGGCCCCCGGGAGTTGGTCATCCTGGGTTCGACCGGTTCGATCGGCACCCAGGCCGTCGACGTGGTGCTCCGCAACCCCGACCGGTTCGAGGTGGTCGCGCTGTCCGCGGCCGGCGGCCGGGTGGAGCTGCTCGCCGAGCAGGCCGTCGCGCTCGGCGTGCGCGCCGTGGCGGTGGCCGACCCGGCGGCGGTGGGGCCGCTGCGCGCGGCGCTGGCGGCGAAGGCCGGCGGGGCCCCGCTGCCCGAGGTGCTGGCGGGCCCGGACGCGGCGACCGAGCTGGCCGCCTCGGAGTGCCACTCGGTGCTGAACGGCATCACCGGCTCGATCGGCCTGGCCCCGACGCTGGCCGCGCTGCGGGCCGGCCGGGTGCTGGTGCTGGCCAACAAGGAGTCGCTGATCGTCGGCGGCCCGCTGGTGAAGGCGGTCGCGAAGCCCGGCCAGATCGTGCCGGTGGACTCCGAGCACGCCGCGCTGTTCCAGGCGCTGGCCGGCGGCACCCGCGCCGAGGTCCGCAAGCTGGTGGTGACCGCCAGCGGCGGCCCATTCCGCACCCGCACCCGCGAGCAGCTGGCGGGCGTCACCCCCACCGAGGCGCTGGCGCACCCGACCTGGGCGATGGGCCCGGTGGTGACGATCAACTCGGCGACCCTGGTGAACAAGGGCCTGGAGGTGATCGAGGCGCACCTGCTGTACGACGTGCCCTTCGACCGGATCGAGGTGGTGGTCCATCCGCAGTCGGTCGTTCATTCGATGGTGGAGTTCACGGACGGCTCCACGCTGGCCCAGGCGAGCCCGCCGGACATGCGGATGCCGATCGCGCTGGGCCTCGGCTGGCCCGACCGGGTGCCCGACGCGGCGCCCGGCTGCGACTGGACCAAGGCCGCGACCTGGGAGTTCTTCCCGCTGGACGACGTGGCCTTCCCGGCGGTCGAGCTGGCCCGCGAGGTGGGTACGCTCGGCGGGACCGCTCCCGCGGTCTTCAACGCCGCGAACGAGGAATGTGTGGACGCTTTCCTGAAGGGCGTGCTGCCCTTCACCGGAATCGTGGACACTGTGGCGAAGGTGGTCGCCGAACACGGCACCCCGGCGGCGGGAACTTCGCTCACGGTGGAGGACGTACTCCAGGCGGAGCACTGGGCCCGCGCCCGGGCCCGGGAACTGGCGGCAGGTTAGGCACGACGGAGGCGACGCGGTGGACTTGGTGATGAAAGCGCTGGGCATCCTGCTCTTCGTGGTCGGGCTGCTGTTCTCGATCGCCTGGCACGAGCTCGGCCACCTGTCCACCGCGAAGCTGTTCGGGATCCGGGTGCCGCAGTACATGGTCGGCTTCGGCCGGACGATCTGGTCGACCAGGCGCGGCGAGACCGAGTACGGCCTCAAGGCGATCCCGTTCGGCGGCTACATCCGGATGATCGGCATGTTCCCGCCGGGCGCGGACGGCCGGATAACGAAGCGGTCCTCCTCCCCCTGGCGGAGCATGATCGAGGACGCCCGGGCCGCCTCCTACGAGGAACTGCAGCCCGGCGACGAGACCCGGCTGTTCTACACCCGCAAGCCGTGGAAGCGCGTCATCGTGATGTTCGCCGGCCCGGGCATGAACCTGGTCCTGGCGATCGGCCTGTTCTTCACGCTGTTCATGGGCATCGGCGTCACCCGGTCCACGCCGACCGTCAGCTCGGTCAGCGAGTGCGTCGTCCCGTACGGCGAGAAGACCGACACCTGCGCGGCCGACGCCGAGAAGTCCCCGGCCAACGCGGCCGGGCTGCGGGCCGGCGACACCATCAAGGTCTTCGACGGGGTCGCGATCCACGACTACGCCCAGCTGCAGGCCCTGATCCGGGACTCGGCCGGCAAGCACGTGGCGATCGAGGTCCGGCACAAGGACGGCGCCGCCGAGACGCTGGCCGCCGACATCAAGACCAACACCCTCGCCGCGATGGACGAGGACGGCGTCCCGATCGAGGACAAGACCGTCACCGCGGGCTTCCTCGGCATCACCCCCGCCACCGGCGTCCAGCACCTGTCGGTCGGCGGGAGCCTCGACGAGATGGGCAAGATGGCGAGCCACGGCGTGGAGTCGCTGGGCCAGCTGCCCGGCAAGATCCCCGGCCTGTGGCACTCCGTGGTCGACGGCGCCCCGCGCGAGCAGGACTCCCCGGTCGGCATGGTCGGCGCGGCCCGGCTCGGCGGCGACGTGTTCGCGATGGACCTGCCCGCCACCCAGCAGCTGGCCTTCTTCGTCCAGATGCTCGCGTACATGAACTTCATGCTGTTCCTGTTCAACATGCTGCCGCTGCTGCCGCTGGACGGCGGCCACATCGCCGGCGCCCTGTGGGAGTCGGTCCGCCGCACCGCCGCCAAGGTGCTGCGGCGGCCCGACCCCGGGCCGTTCGACGTGGCCCGGCTGATGCCGCTGGCCTACGTGGTCGCCGGGATCTTCGTCTGCTTCACCGGCCTCGTGATGGCCGCCGACATCGTCAACCCGGTGCGCATCAACTAGCCGCGCGCCACCCGCGGCCGGGTGTGCTCCGCCACCCGGCCGTGCCGTACCGTTGGACGCCGGGCGCCCGCCACCACGGCGCGCGCGCCCCGACTCACCGAACCTCTCCAGAGGAAAAAACTGCGCACATGACCGCGATCTCGCTCGGTATCCCCTCCCTGCCGCTCAAGCCGCTGGCCCAGCGCCGCCACTCGCGTCAGATCATGGTCGGCAACGTGCCGGTCGGCGGCGACGCGCCGGTCTCGGTGCAGTCGATGACCACCACGCTCACCTCCGACGTCAACGCCACGCTGCAGCAGATCGCCCAGCTGACCGCCTCGGGCTGCCAGATCGTCCGGGTCGCCGTGCCCTCGCAGGACGACGCCGACGCGCTGCCGATCATCGCCCGCAAGTCGCAGATCCCGGTGATCGCCGACATCCACTTCCAGCCGAAGTACGTGTTCGCCGCGATCGACGCCGGCTGCGCCGCGGTCCGGGTCAACCCCGGCAACATCAAGGCGTTCGACGACAAGGTCGGCGAGATCGCCAAGGCCGCCAAGGACGCCGGGGTGCCGATCCGGATCGGCGTCAACGCCGGTTCGCTCGACAAGCGGCTGCTGGAGAAGTACGGCCGGGCCACCCCCGAGGCGCTGGTGGAGTCCGCGCTGTGGGAGTGCTCGCTGTTCGAGGAGCACGACTTCCGCGACATCAAGATCTCGGTCAAGCACAACGACCCGGTCGTGATGATCAACGCCTACCGGCAGCTCGCCGCCGCCTGCGACTACCCGCTGCACCTCGGGGTCACCGAGGCCGGCCCGGCCTTCCAGGGCACCATCAAGTCCGCGGTGGCGTTCGGCGCGCTGCTCGCCGAGGGCATCGGCGACACCATCCGGGTCTCGCTGTCCGCCCCGCCGGCCGAGGAGATCAAGGTCGGCATCCAGATCCTGGAGTCGCTGAACCTGCGCCAGCGCGGCCTGGAGATCGTCTCCTGCCCGTCCTGCGGCCGCGCCCAGGTCGACGTCTACAAGCTCGCCGAGGAGGTCACCGCCGGCCTGGAGGGCATGGAGGTGCCGCTGCGGGTCGCCGTCATGGGCTGCGTCGTCAACGGCCCCGGCGAGGCCCGCGAGGCCGACCTCGGCGTGGCCTCCGGCAACGGCAAGGGCCAGATCTTCGTCAAGGGCGAGGTGATCAAGACCGTGCCCGAGTCGAAGATCGTCGAGACCCTGATCGAGGAGGCCATGAAGCTGGCCGAGCAGATGCAGGAGGAGGGCGTCGAATCCGGCGCCCCCGTGGTCGTGGCCGCCGAGTGACGGCCTGAAGTCCCCCGGCGGGGCCGCCCAGCGGGCGGCCCCGCCCGTTCGAGAGGTGCCCCCGTGCTCGACCGAGGTCTGATGCTGCCCGGCCCCTTCCAGGCCGCCCGGGCGCTCGCCGCCACCCGCGTGCTGGAGGCCCCCGACCTCGACGACGCGCTGGAGATCCTGCGCCGCGACCCCGTCGCCAACGCCTTCGTCGCCACCCGGGTGGAGGCGGTCGGCCTCGACCCCTGGCGGCTCGGCGGCGAGATGTGGGGCTGGCACGACGCCGACGGACGGCTGGACGCGCTCTGCTACGCCGGGGCCAACCTGGTCCCGGTGGGCGCCGGGCCCGAGGCCGTCCGGGCCTTCGCCGAGCGGGCCCGCCGGCAGGGCCGCCGCTGCTCCTCCATCGTCGGCCCCGCCGAGGCCACCGCGATGCTCTGGGCGCTGCTGGAGCGCTCCTGGGGCCCGGCCCGCGACGTCCGCGCCCACCAGCCGCTGATGGCCACCTCCACGCCCGTCACCGAGGTCGAGCCCGACCCGCTGGTGCGCCGGGTCGGCCGGTCCGAGGTCGAGGCGCTGATGCCCGCCTGCGTGGCCATGTTCACCGAGGAGGTCGGCATCTCCCCGCTGGCCGGCGACGGCGGGCTGCTCTACCAGGCCCGGGTCGCCGAACTGGTCTCCGGCGGACGCTCGTTCGCCCGCTTCGACCAGGACGGCCGGGTCGTCTTCAAGGCCGAGATCGGCGCCGTCACCGCCGCCGCCTGCCAGATCCAGGGCGTCTGGGTCGCCCCCGAGCACCGCGGCAAGCGGCTCTCCGAGAGCGGCATGGCCGCCGTGGTCAACACCGCCCTCGCCGAGGTCGCCCCCGTCGTCTCGCTGTACGTCAACGACTTCAACGTCCGGGCCCGCGCCGCCTACCGCCGGGTCGGCTTCCGCGAGGTCGGCGCGTTCATGAGCGTGCTGTTCTGATCCGCCGTCAGCCCCGGGCCGGGTCGCGCAGCGGCAGGTGCGCGCCCATCACCGCGTACGGGCGGGCCGTGTTCGGGAAGCGCACCGCCGGCGCCAGGTCCCGGTAGCCGAGCGAGCGGTACAGCCGGCGGGCCGGGGTCTCCGCGTCGATCGCCGACAGGATCGACCGGTCCAGGCCCGACCGCCCGCACAGCGAACGGATCAGCCGGGTGCCCACCCCGAGGCCCTGGAACTCCGGCAGCACGTGCAGCTCCGTCACCGCGAACACCCCGTCCAGCCAGTCCTCGTGGCCGCGCGCCGCCAGGTACGGCTCGATCACCGTCGACCACCAGTGCGTCCGCTGGTTCGGCATCCCGTACCCGAAACCCACCAGCCGCCCCCGGGACATCGCGCCCAGCGCCACCACCCCCGGCTGCAGCGCGTGCCGGCCCACGATCGGCAGCCGCACCGCGACCTCGTGCGGTCCCAGCCCGAACGCGACCGCCTGGACCTCCAGCACGGCGGGCGCCCACGCCGCCAGGTCGATGGCCTCGATCGTCACCCCGGTGAGCTGCTCCATGAAGCGGGACGTTACTACCTGCCGCCGCGGCCGGCCGATCGCCCCGGTCTCACAGCCAGGCCGCGAACTCCAGGCGGAGCTCGGCCGCCGCCGCGTCGCCCGCCGCGAACGCCCCCAGCGCGGTGTCCACCGCCCGCAGCAGGGTCCAGGCCCGGACCCGGTCGGCGGGCAGCTCCACCGCCTCGGCGAGCTGCGCCAGCCGCCGCCGGGCCGCGCCGCGCGGGCCGGGCGAGGCGGCCAGGGTGTCGATCCGGTCCAGCACCAGGCGGGCCAGGTCGTGGGCCCGGTCGCCGACCAGCGGGCGCGGCGCCACCGCGAGCCACGGGGAGCGGTCCGCGGCCAGCACCCGGCCGTGCTGGAAGTCCCCGTGCAGCAGCCAGTCGCCGCCGTCCGCGGCCAGCGCGACCGCCTCCAGGGCCTCGTCCACCAGCGGCCCGGCGTCGACCGCGGCGGGCAGCGCGCGGCGCCCGGCGATCCGGTCGGCGACCCGCCCGGCCCGGTCGGCCAGCGATTCGAACGGGTGCTCCGGCGGGGCCTGCACCCACAGCCGGCGCAGCAGGCTGGTGGCCTCCAGCATCGCCTTCGGCTCGGCGAGCGAACGCAGCGGGACCTCGCCGTGCAGCCGCTCCAGCAGCAGCGACCCGTCCGCCTCGTCCAGCAGCAGCACCGCGCCCCGGCCCGCCCACACCCGCAGCGCGGCGGCCTCGGCGGACGGCCGGGCCACCTTCAGCGCCACGGGGGCCAGGTCGTCCGCGCGGTGCGCGTACACCACCACGCTGCCCCGGCCGCCCGGTTCGACCACCCGCTCCGGCACCAGCCGCCAGTGCGCGAGCCGCTGCGCGACCAGCCCGGGCAACTCCGCCAACCAGGACTCCCCGGCGGGGTCGTCCTCCGCCCGCACCGACTCGACGAGACGTTCCGGGACGCTGAACCGCGCAGGTTGTGCCATGGGGACGATTATCCGGCCCGGGGGGCGCGACCAGGGGCTCGGGGAACGGCGAGAGTCCCGCCAGGGGCTCGGGGAACGGCGAGGCCGTGGCTGCGAGAGGTTCACTGCCGTGGCGCGGGTCTGCTTCGGGTTCTGTTCACGGCACGCAGCAGCACGGACCTTCGATGGGCTCCGGCCGTCAGCAGCACGGACCCGCCGTTCCCCGGGCCCCTGATGGGGGCCTCCCGGGATGCGTGCTCACTGTGTGGCGGCGAGGCCCGGGAGGGCGGGGAGGTCGGCGCCCCAGTGGGCGGCGCGCAGGGCGGATTCGCGCAGGGCGGCGGCGGCCGGGGCGCGGAAGGCGGCGCGGGCGGCGAGGTCGGCGTAGGCGGCGGTGAGCTGGGTCTCCAGGTGGGCGGCCAGCCGGGCGGCGGTGTCGGCGTCCTTGACCTGGAAGGGGAGGCGGTAGCCGGCGGCCGCGGCGGTGGGGGAGGCGCCCCCGGCGGCCAGGACGCGCTGCCAGGTGTCGCGGCGGGCCTGGTGCGCGGCGTAGCTGCCGCGGGCGTCCTCGCGCCGGGGGCCGGTGGGGAGGAAGGCGCCGACCACGCCGTAGCCGTAGACGGCCGCGTGCTCGGCGGCGAGGGCCGCCTGCAGGGCGTCGGCGTCGGCGGTGGGGAGCGCGGCGGGCGGGGCCGCGGCGGAGGGGGAGGGGTCGGCGGCGGGCGCGGTGGTGTCGCCGAGGGCCGCCGCGTGGGCCGCGTCGGAGGCGGCGACCGAGGCGAGGGTGCGGGCCAGCTCCGGGGAGGCCGCGGCGAGGTCGGCCAGCCGCAGTTCGGCGGTGCGCAGTTCGGCGGCGGCCAGGTCGGCGGCCGTCCGGGCCGGGGAGGGCGTCGAGGGGGAGGCGGAGGCGGTGGAGGACGGGGACGCGGGGGGAGCGGGGGAGGCGGCGGCGGGGGCGAGCGCCTCGCGGTGCCGGAGCAGGTCCTCGCGCAGGTCGCCGAGCTTGTCGGCGTCGGCGGTGGCGGTGGCGAGGACGGCGTCGTAGTCGGCCAGCAGGGCTTCGGTGGCGGCGAGCTGACGGCGCCTCAGCGGAAGGTCGGGGTCCTCGGCGCCCGGCTGCGCGGGGTGCGCGGGGTGGTCGCCGGTGCAGCCGGTGAGCAGCTGGAACCCGGCGAGCGCCCCGAGGGCCAGGAAGGTCCGGCGTGCGGGCACGGGCATCGTGGCTCCAGCGGGGTCGGTGGGGGCCGGGTGCCCCCCGTCGGGAGAATCTCTACCGGAGCCACACGAGCCCCGTACGGAGCTTGGACGGTATCCGACCGTTGTGAGGTTCCTCGCAGGGGGTGCGGGCGCCCCGGGTCGGAATCGGTGGTTCGGGGGTTGACCCGATAGGCTTCGCGGTGAGTTAGCACCTTCGACAACAGCAGACGCGGCCGAGGAGTCACCCGGATGAGCACCACCCCCACTGACCGGCTGCGCGCCCTGTTGGAGCCGTTGGCCGCCGAGGCCGGGCTCGACCTCGAAGAGGTGAAGGTGACCCAGGCCGGCAGCCGCCGCCAGGTGCAGATCGACGTGGACGCCGACGGCGGCGTCGACCTCGACGCCATCGCCGAGTTCTCCCGCCTGGTGAGCCAGGCGCTGGACGCCTCCGACCTGATGGGCGAGGCCCCCTACCTGCTGGAGGTCGGTTCGCCGGGTGCCGAGCGCCCGCTGAGCGAGCCGCGGCACTGGCGCCGGGCGACCGGCCGGCTGGCGGCGGTGAAGCTGGTGGACGGCGCGGAGCTGACCGCGCGGGTGCTGGAGAGCGACGAGGACGGCGCGCTGGTCGAGGTGCAGCCGGTGAAGGGGCGCGGCCGCCCCAAGGAGCGCCGACTGGAGTTCGCGGAGATCGCGCGGGCCCGGGTGCAGGTCGAGTTCAACCGCAAGGACGAGGAACTGCTCGACGCCGCCGCCGACATCGCGGACGTGGACGAAGAGGAAGAGGAGGCGTAGTCGTGGACATCGACATGAGTGCCCTGCGCGGGCTGGTCACCGAGAAGGGCGTGCCGTTCGACCTGCTGGTCGAGTCGATCGAGTCGGCCCTCCTCATCGCGTACCACCGCACCGAGGGCTCGCGCCGCCGGGCGCGGGTGGAGCTGAACCGCAAGACCGGCCACGTGACGGTCTGGGCGCTGGAGGACGCGTCCGAGCTGGAGGAGGGCGTCGAGCCGAAGGAGTTCGACGACACCCCGTCGGGCTTCGGCCGGATCGCCGCGTCCACCGCCAAGCAGGTCATCCTGCAGCGGCTGCGGGACGCCGCCGACGACCAGACCTTCGGCGAGTACGCGGGCAAGGAGGGCGACATCGTCACCGGTGTCGTCCAGCAGGGCAACGACCCGAAGAGCGTGCTGGTCGACATCGGCAAGCTGGAGGCCATCCTGCCGCCGCAGGAGCAGGTCCCGGGCGAGGACTACCGGCACGGCACCCGGCTGAAGTGCTACGTGGTGGGCGTGCGGCGCGGTGTCCGCGGCCCGTCGGTGACGCTGTCGCGGACCCACCCGAACCTGGTGAAGCGGCTGTTCGCGCTGGAGGTCCCGGAGATCGCGGACGGCTCGGTGGAGATCGCCGCGATCGCCCGCGAGGCCGGCCACCGCACCAAGATCGCGGTCTGGTCGCGCCGGCAGGGCCTGAACGCCAAGGGCGCCTGCATCGGCCCGAACGGCATGCGGGTGCGCGGCGTGATGGCCGAGCTGCACGGCGAGAAGATCGACATCGTCGACTGGTCGGAGGACCCGGCCGAGATGGTCGCCGCCGCGCTGTCGCCCGCCCGGGTGACGAAGGTGGAGATCGTCGACCTGGCCCAGCGCTCCGCCCGGGTGATCGTGCCGGACTACCAGCTGTCGCTGGCGATCGGCAAGGAGGGGCAGAACGCCCGGCTGGCCGCCCGGCTGACCGGCTGGCGGATCGACATCCGTCCGGACACCGAGGCCCCCGCCGAGGAATCCTCCAACCGCTAGCAACGTTGTCATGTGCCTCCGGCGATCTACTCGGCGGCGGTGAGTCCCTTCGGAGGGGTAGACTTGAACGTGTCTGGCCGGACGCATGTCCGGGCATGCCCTGAACGCACCTGCGTGGGCTGCCGCAAGCGCGCGGCCAAGCACGAGCTGCTGCGTGTCGTGGCGGGCGAGGGCGGATGCGTCCCCGATCCCCGCGGCACTCTGCCGGGCCGGGGCGCGTATCTGCACCCCGACCCGAACTGCCTCGACCTCGCGGTCCGCCGCCGGGCGTTCCCCCGGGCCCTCAAGGCCCAGGGCGCGCTCGACCCCGGCGCCCTGCGGGAGCACCTCGGGGCGGGAGCAGGTCCGGCCGACCGGCAGTCGGCCCACTGACGGGCCCCGTGCCCGGCAACACGCACCAGCGCACGGCACGTGCTACGCCGCCGTGCGCCCCAGTCAGGTACCTCGCGAGATGGAAGTAGGTCGAGATTGCGATGAGCACTCGATGAGTACGCGATGAGTACGCCCATGAAGTAACGGCAGTCCGGCGGACGAATACCCCGGACGCATAGACAGGAGCGAAGTGGCTAAGGTCCGGGTATACGAGCTCGCCAAGGAACTCGGTTTGGAGAGCAAGGCCGTCATGGCCAAGCTCACCGAGTTGGGCGAGTTCGTGCGTTCGGCGTCCTCGACGATCGAGGCGCCGGTCGTGCGCAAGTTGACTGACGCTTTGGGAGCGACCCCGCCGTCCGGCGGCGCGTCCTCCGCGAAGCCGGGCCCGCGGAAGCCCGCGGCGCCCCAGCCGTCCGGCGGTGCCGGCTCGGCCGCACCCAAGCCGGGTGCCCCCACCCCCGGCCCGCGTCCCACCGTGACGCCGGGCCCCCGTCCCACCCCCGCCGCCGCCGCGGCCGCCGCCGTTCCGGCCGCGCCGAAGCCGGCCGGCCAGGCCCCGACCCCGGGTCCGCGTCCGGCGGCGCCCGCCCCGGCCGCTCCGGCGGCGGCGGCGGAGTTCTCCTCCCCGGCCCCGGCCGGCGAGGCCCCGGCGCGTCCGGCCGCCCCGCGGCCGGCCCCGGCCAACCCCGCGGCCCGTCCGGGCCCGCGTCCGGCCGGTCCGCGTCCGGGCAACAACCCCTTCACCTCGGGCGGCGCGTCGGGCATGGCCCGTCCGTCCGCCCCGCGTCCGGGCGGCCCGGCCGGTGAGCGCGGTCCGCGCCCCGGTGGCGAGCGCGGTCCCCGTCCGGCCGGTGCGCCGGGTGGCGAGCGCGGTCCCCGTCCCGGTGGCGAGCGCGGTCCCCGTCCGGCCGGTGCGCCGGGCGCCGGTGCCCCGCGTCCGGGCGGTGCCCCGGCCGGCGAGCGCGGTCCCCGTCCCGGTGGCGCCCCGCGTCCCGGTGGTCCGGGTGCCGGTGCGCCGCGCCCCGACGGCATGCCGCGTCCGGCCGCTCCGCGCCCCGGTGCGCCGAGCCCGTCCGGGATGCCCCGTCCGAACCCCGGCATGATGCCGCAGCGTCCGGGCCCGCGCCCGGGTCCGGGTGCCGGTGCGCGTCCGGGTGGCCCCGGTGCGCGTCCGGGTGCTCCGGGCGGTGCCCGTCCCGGCTTCCAGGGCCGTCCGGCCGGTCCGGGCTCGCGTCCGGCCGGTGGCGGCTTCGGCGGTCCCCGTCCGGGTGGCGGCGCCGGTGGCGGCGGTGGCTTCGGCGGCGGCGGTGCCCGTCCCGGTGGCTTCGGCGGTCGTCCCGGCGGCCCGGGTGCCCGTGGCGGCACGCAGGGCGCCTTCGGTCGCGGCCCCGGTGGCCGTCCGGCCCGCGGTCGCAAGTCGAAGCGGGCGAAGCGCCAGGAGTACGAGGCCATGCAGGCCCCGTCCGTCGGCGGCGTGATGCTGCCGCGCGGCAACGGCTCGACCGTTCGCCTCTCGCGCGGCGCTTCGCTGACGGACTTCGCGGAGAAGATCAACGCCAACCCGGCGGCGCTCGTCTCGGTGATGTTCAACCTCGGTGAGATGGTCACCGCCACCCAGTCGGTCTCCGACGCCACGCTGCAGCTGCTGGCCGACGAGATGGGCTTCGTGCTGGAGATCGTCAGCCGGGACGACGAGGACCGCGAGCTGCTGGAGTCCTTCGACATCGACTTCGGTGTCGACGAGGGCGACGAGGAGATGCTGGCCCCGCGTCCGCCGGTGGTCACCGTCATGGGTCACGTCGACCACGGCAAGACCCGCCTGCTCGACGCGATCCGCAAGACCAACGTGGTCGCGGGCGAGGCCGGCGGCATCACCCAGCACATCGGTGCGTACCAGGTGGTCACCGAGGTGAACGGCGAGCAGCGCCCGATCACCTTCCTCGACACCCCGGGTCACGAGGCGTTCTCCGCCATGCGTGCCCGTGGTGCCAAGTCCACCGACATCGCGATCCTGGTGGTCGCGGCCAACGACGGCGTCATGCCGCAGACGGTCGAGGCGCTCAACCACGCCAAGGCCGCCGGCGTCCCGATCGTGGTCGCGGTCAACAAGATCGACGTCGAGGGCGCGGACCCGACCAAGGTCCGCGGTCAGCTCACCGAGTTCGGCCTGGTGGCCGAGGAGTACGGCGGCGACACCATGTTCGTCGACATCTCCGCCCGCCAGGGCCTCAACATCGAGGAGCTGCTGGAGGCCGTGGTCCTGACCGCGGACGCCTCCCTCGACCTGCGCGCCAACCCGGAGCAGGACGCCCAGGGCATCGCGATCGAGGCCCACCTGGACAAGGGCCGCGGCGCCATGGCGACGCTGCTCGTCCAGCGCGGCACCCTGCGGGTCGGCGACTCGGTCGTGGTCGGCGACTCCTACGGCCGCGTCCGCGCGATGCTGGACGAGAACGGCAACAACATCTCCGAGGCGGGCCCGTCCCGTCCGGTGCTGCTGCTCGGTCTGACCTCGGTGCCCCGCGCCGGCGACAGCTTCATCGTCGTCGACGAGGACCGCACCGCCCGCCAGATCGCCGAGAAGCGCGCCGCCCGCGACCGCAACGCCTCGATGGCCCAGCGTCGCGTCCGCGTCTCGCTGGAGGGCTTCGAGGCCGCGCTGCTCGCCGGCAACATCGAGAAGCTCAACCTCATCATCAAGGGTGACGTCTCCGGTTCCGTCGAAGCCCTCGAGGACGCCCTCGTCAAGCTGGACGTGGGCGAAGAGGTCGAGCTGCGGATCCTGCACCGCGGTGTGGGTGCCATCACCGAGTCCGACGTGGACCTGGCGATGGGCTCGGACGCCATCATCATCGGCTTCAACGTGCGCGCCGAGGGGCGTGCCCGTACCGCGGCCGAGCGCGAGGGCGTCGACATCCGGTACTACTCGGTCATCTACCAGGCGATCGAGGAGATCGAGGCCGCGCTCAAGGGCATGCTCAAGCCCGAGTACGAGGAGGTGCGCCTCGGCTCCGCGGAGATCCGCGAGGTGTTCCGCTCCTCCAAGTTCGGCAACATCGCCGGTGTGCTCGTCCGCGAGGGCATCATCCGCCGCAACACCAAGGCGCGCCTGCTGCGCGACGGCAAGGTCGTGGCGGAGAACCTCAACATCGAGGGCCTGCGCCGCTTCAAGGACGACGCCACCGAGGTCCGCGAGGGCTTCGAGGCCGGTGTCACCCTGGGCTCGTTCAACGACATCAAGATCGAGGATGTCATCGAGACCTACGAGATGCGCGAGAAGCCGCGCTCGTAACAGGTGCCGTACCGGGGCCGGTCGGCGGGTGCTTTAACCCGTCGACCGGCCCCGGCCGCGCTTGTTAGGGTCGGGCCCAGTCGGAACAATCCTTCGAGGCCCCCAGACCGGCTCAGGTCTGTCCCACATGTTCGTAGGAACACTCACCTTCGACCTGCTCCTCGGCGACGTGCACTCGCTCAAGGAGAAGCGGTCGATCGTGCGGCCCATCGTGGCCGAACTGCAGCGCAAGTACAGCGTGTGCGCCGCAGAGGTAGGCAACCAGGATCTGCACCGCAGGGCCGAGATCGGCTGCGCGGTGGTGTCCGGCGACGCCGGGTACGTCAGCGAGATCCTGGACAGCTGTGAGCGGCTCGTCGCCGGCCGCCCCGAGGTGGTGCTGCTCTCCGCACGGAGGCGGTACCACCACGACGACGACGAATGACCTGCGGGAGTCACCACCGTCACACCCGCACAGGACCGAGAGCGCCCACAAGGCTGGGCGCGGGCGGGTACGTTGGGGAGAGGGCCCCACCGGGCGAGGTCATGACCCGGGGTACGCGCCTACTGCACGAGGAGGCAACGTGACCGACACCGCTAGGGCGCGCAAGCTCGCCGACCGCATCCAGGTGGTCGTGGCGGAGACCCTGCAGCGCCGGATCAAGGACCCCCGCCTGGGGTACGTCACCATCACCGACGCCCGGGTCACCGGGGACCTGCGCGAGGCCACCGTCTTCTACACCGTCTACGGTGACGAGGCCGAGCGCGAGTCCAGCGCGGCCGCGCTGGAGAGCGCCAAGGGCATCCTGCGCTCCGAGGTCGGCAAGCAGACCGGGGTCCGGTTCACGCCGACCCTGACCTTCGTCGCCGACGCCCTGCCGGACAACGCCCGGAACATCAACGACCTGCTGGACAAGGCCCGGCTCTCCGACGCCGCCGTCCGCACGGCCGCCGCCGGAGCCGCGTTCGCCGGCGACGCCGACCCGTACAAGTCCTCCCGCGACGACGACGAGGACGAGTGACCGTGGCCGGGGAGCCGGCCGAGTCCGGTACCGCGAGGGCGGTCTCCACCATCGGGGTGGAGACCGCCCTCGCGGTGCTTCCGGGCCCTCGCAGCGCGTCATCGGGCGGATCCGGGGCGGAGCCGGACGCCGACGCGCCGGACGGCGCGGGCCGGTTCGAGGAGGAGTGGCGGCGCGCCCTCGAACTGATCGCGGGCAGCGACGAGATCGACCTGATCTGCCACATCTGCCCGGACGGCGACGCGCTCGGCTCGGCGCTGGCCGCCGCGCTGGCGCTGCGCGGCCTCGGCAAGCGGGTGCGGGTCTCCTTCGGCGACGACCCGCAGGTCGTCCCCGAGTCGCTGTCCTTCCTGCCCGGGCAGGAACTGGTCGTCCCCGCCGCCGCGGTGCCCGCCGCGCCCGCCCTGGTGCTGGCCTTCGACGCCGCCTCCGAGGAGCGGCTCGGCCTGCTGCGGGCCAACGCCTTCGCCGCCGACGCGCTGGTGGTGTTCGACCACCACGCCTCCAACCCCGGCTTCGGCACCGTCCGGCTGATCGACCCGGCCGCGCCCGCCACCGCCGTCCTGGTGGACGAACTGCTGCGGCGGCTGCGGGTGCCGCTCGACCAGTCCATCGCGACCTGCCTGTACACCGGCATCGCCACCGACACCGGCTCGTTCAAGTACCGGGCCACCACGCCCGCCACCCACGAGATGGCCGGGCGGATGCTGGCCACCGGCATCCGGCAGGACCTGATCTCCCGCCAGCTGTGGGACACCACCTCCTTCGGGTACCTCAAGGTGCTCGCCGGGGCGCTGGAGCGGGCCGCGTTCGAGCCGGAGGAGGCCGGCGGGCACGGGCTGGTGTGGACCTGGGTGCCCTACCAGGACCTGGCGCTGTTCGGCGTCACGGTCGAGGAGATCGAGGGCCTGATCGACGTGCTGCGCAAGCCCGCCGAGGCGGACGTCGCGCTGGTGCTCAAGCAGGACCCGGACGGCACGCTGCGCGGCTCCTGCCGCTCCCGCGGCGCGGTCGACGTCGCGGCGGTCTGCGCCCGGCTCGGCGGCGGCGGGCACGTGTACGCGGCCGGGTTCAGCGCGCGGGAGGCCGTGGAGAGCGCCGTGCAGCGGTTCCGCACGGCGCTGGCCGAGGTCGCCGCGACGCCCGGGGCGGACGCCGGGGGGCCGGGCGCGCGCTAGGCTCGTGCGGTTCGGCGGCCGGGCCGCGGCAGCGGCCGCGCAGGGGTGCGCGCGGGGCAGGGAAGCGCGCGGGATTTCGAAATGATGATGAGCGATGAAGCGTAAAGGGACGGGCCCCGACGGGCTGGTCGTCGTCGACAAGCCGGAGGGCATCACCTCGCACGGCGTGGTCGCCAAGCTGCGCTGGCTGGCCGGGACGCGGAAGGTCGGGCACGCGGGCACCCTCGACCCGATGGCCACCGGCGTGCTGGTGATCGGCGTCGAGCGGGCCACCCGGCTGCTCGGCCACCTGATGCTCACCGCCAAGACCTACGAGGCCACCATCCGGCTCGGGCAGACCACCGTCACCGACGACCGGGAGGGCGAGGTCACCGCCTCCGTCCCGGCCGACGGCGTGACGCGCGGGGCGATCGACGCCGGGATCGCCGAACTGACCGGCGAGATCATGCAGGTGCCGTCCAAGGTCAGCGCGATCAAGATCGACGGCAAGCGCTCGTACGCCCGGGTGCGCGAGGGCGAGGACTTCGAACTCGCCGCCCGGCCCACCACCGTGCACTCCTTCACCGTGCACGGGGTGCGCCCGGCCGTCGCCGAGGACGGCACGCCGGTGCTCGACCTGGACGTCACCGTCGAGTGCTCCTCCGGCACGTACATCCGGGCGCTGGCCCGCGACCTCGGTGCCGGGCTCGGCGTCGGCGGGCACCTGACCGCGCTGCGGCGCACCAGGGTCGGGCCGTACTCGGTCGAATCGGCGCGCACCCTGGAGCAGTTGGAGGAGAAGCTGGAGGTGCTGCCGATCGCCGAGGCCGCGGCCGCCGCCTTCCCGCGCTGGGACGTGGACGCCGAACAGGCCCGGCTGCTCGCCAACGGCGTGCGGCTGGACGCGCCCGGGCTGGGCGTGGACGGGCCGGTCGCGGTCTTCGACCCGGACGGGCGGTTCCTGGCACTGATCGAGGAGAGCGGCGGCAAGGCCAAGCCGGTGGCGGTGTTCGTCGGCTGAGGGCCGGCGCGCGCGGGCCGCGCGGGGTTTCAGCGCAGCGCCAGGCGCCAGTCGGTGCTGCGCAGGAAGCGGCCCGAGCGCTGCGGGTACTCGAAGTCGCACGGGCCGCCGTCGGTGAAGCCCAGGCGGGCGCAGAGTGCGTTCGAGGGCGCGTTGTCGACGGCCGGGAAGGCGTGCAGCACGCCGGGCGCCGACGGGTCGGCGGCCACCTCGGCGCGCAGCGCGGCGAGCATCGCCCGGCCCGCCGCCAGCGCGACGCCCCGGCCCTGGAACTCCGGCAGCACGTTCCAGCCGGTCTCGTGCACCTCGGCGCCCCGCCACCCGCGCCGGTGCCGGGCGATGGACCCGGCCTCCGCGCCGTCCACCAGCACCGCGTACACCACACCGCCCAGGGACGGCAGGTCGAGGTAGCGGCGGTGGCGCACCAGCAGCTGCTCGGGGGTCTCCGGGCCGCCGACGTGACGGCGCATCAGCGGGGTGTTGATGCGGCGCAGCAGGCCGAGGCGGGAGTCGGACCAGGGTTCCAGGCGGACGTCCATGACCGGCAGGGTGGCCCGGGGCGCGGGCCGGGCGCCAGCGGATTTCCGGCCGGGGCGCGGAGGCGCGGGCGCGGAGGCGCAGGGTACGGGGGCGGGCGGGGCGGGTGTCAGGGGCGACCGGGCCGGGCCGGGGCGCGGGGCGGGCCAAGTGCGTCGTCCGGGGCGGCAGTTGGGGCGGACGGGAGCGGCCCGGGTGGTTCGACGCGGGGTGTGCGCCGGACGCCGGTGCCGGGGGCGCACGGAGTGAAGCGGTGTGGTGAGAGGGGCGTGCGGGGTGCTGTGGGGCTGGTGGGGGGCAGGCTGACCGGCGGCGTGTACGGCGGCCGTACCCCGGTCCCGCACGGGTCCGGGTGCGGCCCGGCGGGAGGACTGGCGGGATGGGCGAGGGTGCGGACGCCGGCTTCGCGGGGGATCCGGCGCAGGCGCTGCTGCGGATCAGGGACCAGCAGGGCCGACTGTGCGGCCTCGGCTTCGTCGCCGACCGGGACGGCACGGTGGTCACCGCGCACGAGGCGGTCGCCGGACTGCCCCGGCTGGTGCTGCACACCCCCGGCGGGCAGACCCGGGTGCTCGGCCCGGAGAGCGTCGACCTGCTCCCCGACCGCGGCCTGGCCCTGCTGCGCACCGCCGCGGTCGGCGGCGTCCCCGGCCCGGCCCTGCCGGTCGGGCGCGGGCCGGTCACCGGCCCCGTCGCGGTGCCGCACCAGCGCTGGGAGGACGGCGCGCCCGCCCTGGCCCGGGGCGGCCCGCTCGGCCGGGAGAACGGCCGCTGCGGGGACGGCGCCCGGGTGCGCACCGTCCCCGGCATCGTGCTGCTCGACCTGCCGGTGACCCCGCTCGCCGGGGCGCCCGTGCTCGACCCCGGGACCGGCGCGGTGCTCGCCGTGATCGCCCCCCGGGTGCGCGCCGTCCCCGGCCCCGGCACGGCCGCCGTCCCGCTCGGCGCCGACGGCCCGCCCGGCGGGGACGGCCCGCTCGACCGGCTGCTGGCCCGCAACGCCGCCGACGCCCCCGCGTACGGGCCGGCGCTCAACCTCGGCGGCGCGCTGCGGCTGGCCCGGGCCCAGCTCGCCGACGCCGCCGCCGGGCCCGGACGGATCGCCGAACTCGCCGCCGACCGGGTCGACCGCCCCGACGGCCTCAGCGGCGAGGAGCCGCAGGACGCGCTCACCGTGCTGCTCGGCGACAGCGGCAGCGGCCGCACCACCGAACTCGCGGCCCTCGCCGTCCGCCGGTCGGGCGCCGCCCAGCCGCTGCCGACCCTGTGGCTGCGCGGCGCCGACCTGGCCCCGGGCGACCGCGCCCTCGGCGACCCGCTGCGCCGCCGGCTCGCCGCCGCGGCCCGGCGGGCGGGCCTCCCGGAGGCCGGGCCGGAGGAGCTCGCCGCGCTGTGCGCCGACGCCGGACGGCCGCTGCTGGTGGTGCTCGACGGGCCCGAGGAAGCGCCGCTCGCACTGTCCGCGCGCTGGCTGGGCGCCGCCCTGGAGTGGCTGCGCACCCACCGGGCCCGGGCCCTGGTCGCCTGCCGGCCCGACGGCTGGGAACAGCTCGGCCCCTGGCGTCCCGCCGCCCGCGCGCTGTGGCTCGGCCCGCTCACCGACGACGCCGCGACCCGGGCCCGGCGCCGCTACGGGCTGCCCGGCGCCTTCCTCGGCCCGGCCGAGCACGGCCACCCGCTGGCCCTGCGGCTGGCCGGCGAACTGCGCGGCGCGGGCGTGCACGGCCCGGTCGGCAGCCGGGCCGAACTCTTCGACGGCTGGCTCGACCTGGCCTGCCTCAACGTCGCCCGCCGGGTCGCCCTCACCCCGGGCGGCTCCCGCCGGCACCGCCGCGGCGGACCGCCCGCGCCCGGCGAGGACGCCCGGCAGGTGCGGCGGCTCGCCGCCGTCGCGGCCGGGCGGCTGCACGAGGCCGCCCGGCTGATGCTCGGCGCGGGGGACGGGGCGCTGCCCGCCGCGGAGTTCGCGCGGCTGTTCCCGGAGCCGGGCGGCTGGGCGCGGGCCGTCCGGGAGGAGCGGCTGCTGGTCCCGGCGGGGGCCGGCCACCGGGCCGGGCACGAGGAGTGGGGGGAGTGGCTGCAGAGCCTCCACCTGGACCTGGACGCGGCGCTGCGGCTGGTGCTGGAGGAGGCGCAGGAGGGGGAGGTGGAGGAGGCGGCGGGCGGGGAGCGGGGTGGGAGGGAGGCCGGGAGCGGCGGGACGCTCCGTGCCCCGTCGGACGGCAGCAGCCACGGGCCCGCCGTTCCCCGGACCCCTGACGGGGCCTTCGGCGGGGAGTCCGGTCGGGAGTCCGGCGGGGCGCCGGCCGGGGCCGGGGTCGGGCGGTGCCGGGTCGGGGTGGTGCTGGGGGCGTTGCGGCGGGCCGGGGAGCTGCGCGGGGCGGCGGCGCTGGACGGCTGGTTGCGGCGGGCGCTGGCGGCGCTGGAGCGCTCGGAGCGCGGCGGGGAGGCGGACTGGTGGGCGGGCCGGCTGCTGGTGGCGGGCCTGGCGGGGAGCCCGGAGCCGTCCGCGCACCGGGAGCTGCTGGAGCTGCTGGCCGAACGGGCCGGCCGGGACGAGCGGTTCGGCGCCGCGTTCTGGGCCGGGCTGCCGCTGCCGCTGGCCGAACGGGTCGCGCTGCTGGGCCGGTTGGCGCGCGGCCCGGGCCGCGCGGAGGTGGTCCGGGCGGCGGCGGCCGAGCTGCTGGCCGCGGACCCGCGCGGGGTGCTGCCGCTGCTGTGCGCCTGGTACGAGGAGGGCCAGGTGGCGGCCGGGCTGGCCGACGAACTGCTGTACGAGCACCGGGCGCTGGCGCTGGACGAGCTGACCGAGGCGCTGGTGGTCGCCGCCCACCCGCGGGCGGACGCGCTGCTGGGCCGGCTGGCCGAGCGGGAGCCGTCCGCGCTGTGCCGGGCGGTCGACCGGTGGAGCCACGACCCGCGCCCCGAGCGGCACGTCGCGGCGGCCGTGCACGCGCTGCGCACCGCCCCGCACGCGGGCGGCTCGGGGGCCCGGCTGCTGCGGCTGGCGGCCCGGACGCTGCTCGCCCGGGAGGACGAACCGGCCCTGCACGGCGCGGCGTTGGCGCTGCTGGTGCGCGACCCGGAGGGCCGGGCCGAGCACCTGCCGGCCGCGCTGGCCGCGTACCGGGCGGGGGACCCGTTCCTGACCGCCCGGGTGCTGGCCGAGCTGGTGGCGGAGCACCCGGCCGAGGTGCTGGCGGCGGTGCGCGAGCGGCTGCGGGTGCCGGGCGCCCGGCTGGCGGAGGACCTGCGGGTGCTGACCGCGGCCACCGACCCGGCGGTGGCCCGCTCCGGGCTGCTGGTCGCCGCCGAGCTGCTGCGGGAGGGGCCGGAGCGGGCCGGGGAGCTGGCCCGGCACCTGGACCGGCTGCTGGACGCCGGGCGGGACGGCCGTCCGCTGCTGGACGCGGTGCTGGCCGCCGGGCCGCCGGTGCGGGCGCTCTTCGTGCCGGTGCTGGCCGCGCCCGGCGGCGGCCGGGAGGAGCTGCTGGACGCCCTGCTGGCCACCGAGCGGGACGGCGGGGTGCTGGCGGCGGTGGTGGAGGCGCTGGCGGCCCGGCACGCCGGGCACCCGGGGCGGCGGGTGCGCGAGCTGCTGTGCCTGGTCGCCGAGCGGTGGCCGGGCGCGGACGCCGCCCTGGTGCGCTGTGCGGGCCGCTGGGCGGGTTTCGCCCGCCTGCTGGCGTCCTGGCCCGCGGACGCCCCGCCGCCGCCGCAGGGGCCCCGGCTGGCCCGGATGCGGGCCCTCACCGCCGCCGGGCGGGACCCGCAGTACGCCGCGGCCGAGGCCGAACGGCAGGTCGACCGTCCGGACGGCCGTCTGACCGGTCACACCAAGGGCCTTCCGGTACCTGGGCAGGGCCGGTCGCATGGCACGCTATAGGGGTTCGGTTTCGGTCTTTCGAGTGCACGGGTTGTGCACACCGTAGGAACAAGGAGCGGTCAGGTGCAGCGCTGGCACGGCCTGGAGGAGATCCCCGGGGACTGGGGGCGCAGCGTCGTCACCATCGGATCGTTCGACGGGGTCCACCGCGGACACCAGTTGATCATCAACCGGGTGGTGGAGCTGGCCGGTGAGCTGGGGGCGAAGTCGGTGGTGGTCACCTTCGACCCGCACCCCAGCGAGGTGGTCCGGCCCGGCACCCACCCGCCGCTGCTCGCCCCGCAGCCGCGGCGGGCCGAACTGGTCGAGCAGTTGGGCGTGGACGCCGTCCTGGTGCTGCCGTTCACCGCCGAGTTCTCCAAGGAGTCCCCGGAGTACTTCGTGCGGTCGGTGCTGGTCGACGCGCTGCACGCGAAGGCGGTCGTCGAGGGCCCCAACTTCCGCTTCGGGCACCGCGCGGCGGGGAACGTCGAGCTGCTGGCCGAGCTCGGCCGGGACGCCGACTTCACCGTCGAGGTGGTCGACCTGCAGGTGCGCGGCGCGGCGGGCGACGGCGAGCCGTTCTCCTCCAGCCTGTGCCGCCGGCTGGTCGCGGCCGGCGACATGACCGGCGTCGCCGAGATCCTCGGCCGCCCGCACCGGGTCGAGGGCGAGGTCGTCCGCGGCGCCCAGCGCGGCCGCGAACTCGGCTACCCCACCGCCAACGTGGACACCGTCGCGCACTCGGCGATCCCGGCCGACGGCGTGTACGCGGGCTGGCTGACCGCCGACGGCGAGACCATGCCCGCCGCGATCTCGGTCGGCACCAACCCGACCTTCGACGGCACCGCCCGCACCGTCGAGGCGTACGCCATCGACCGGGTCGGCCTCGACCTGTACGGGCAGCACGTCGCCGTGGACTTCCTGGCCTGGCTGCGCGGGATGGAGAAGTTCGACTCCATCGACGCCCTGCTGGAGCGGATGGCCGAGGACGTCAAGCGCGCCCGGGACCTCACCGAGCGCCCCTGACCCGCGACGCGTCGGAGCCCCCGCGGAACGCGCGTTCCGCGGGGGCTCCCGTCGTGCGCTCAGCCCTGGTGGGGCGGCGGGTAGCCGTACCCCGGGGGCGGCGCCTCGTGCGGCGGCGGGTAGCCGTAGCCGGGCTGCGGGGCCTGCGGCGGGTACGGCTGGCCCTGCTGCGGGTAGCCGCCCTGCTGCGGCGGCTGCTGCCACGGCTGGCCCTGCTGCGGGTAGCCGCCCTGCTGCGGCGGCTGCCCCGGGTACTGCTGCTGCGGCGGGTACTGCTGCTGTTGCTGCTGCGGGTAGCCGCCCTGCGGCGGGTACTGCTGCTGGCCCTGCCAGCCGGCCTGCTGCTGCGAGCGGGCGATGTCCTCGCCGACCAGCGTCGCCAGCTCGAAGTAGGCGTCGCGGACCTTCGGGCGCATCATCTGCAGGTTGACCTCGGCGCCGGCCGCCAGGCTCTCGTCGAACGGCACCACCACGACGCCGCGGCAGCGGGTCTGGAAGTGCGCCACGATGTCCTCGACCTTGATCATCTTGCTGGTCTCGCGCACCCCGGAGACCACCGTGATCGACCGCTGCACCAGGTCCGCGTAACCGTGCGCGGACAGCCAGTCCAGGGTGGTCGAGGCGCTGGAGGCGCCGTCCACGCTGGGCGTGGCCACCACGATCAGCTGGTCCGCCAGGTCCAGCACGCCGCGCATCGCCGAGTACAGCAGACCGGTGCCGGAGTCGGTCAGGATGATCGGGTAGTGCTGCCCGAGCACCTGGATGACCTGGCGGTAGTCCGAGTCGTCGAAGGTGGTGGAGACCGCCGGGTCCACGTCGTTGGCGACGATCTCCAGGCCCGAGTTCGGGTCCTGCGAGGTGTACTGGCGGATGTCCATGTAGTTGCGGATGTTCGGGATCGCCGTCACCAGGTCGCGGATGGTCGCCCCGGTCTGCCGCTTGATGCGGCGGCCCAGGGTGCCCGCGTCCGGGTTGGCGTCGATCGCGATGACCTTGTCCTGCCGCTCGCTGGCCAGCGTCGCGCCCAGCGAGGTGGTGGTCGTGGTCTTGCCGACACCGCCCTTGAGGCTGATCACCGCGATCCGGTAGCAGGTCATCACCGGGTGCCGGATCAGCTCCAGCTTCTGCTGCCGGCCGGCCTGCGCCGACTTGCCGCCGAACTGGAACCGCGACTGCTTCTGCGGCTTCGGCTGGCCGCGCAGCAGCCGGTCCGAGGACAGCTCCACCGCGGCCGTGTAACCGAGCGCCGCACCGTGCGCCGAGGGCTGCCCGGTCGCCTGCTGGAACTGCGCCGGAGCCTGCGGCGCACCGCCGACACCGTGCTGCTGCGGCGGGCCGGGAGGCGCGTACTGCTGCCCGCCCATGGTCTGCCCGGGCTGCGGCCAACCGCCCGCCCGCGGGTCGGCCGGGGGCTGGCCCTGCTGCGGCGGCTGCGGCTGGTTCGGCCACTGCTGCGGCGGCTGCTGGGCGTCGGGCTGCGGCGGGAACGGCTGCTGGCCCTGCTGCGGGAACGGCGGCTGCGGGGCCTGCTGGCCGACCGGGGGCTGGCCCTGCTGCGGCGGGTACGGCTGGTTCGGCCACTGCTGCGGCGGCTGCTGGGCGTCGGGCTGCGGCGGGAACGGCTGCTGGCCCTGCTGCGGCGGGAACGGCTGCGACGGAGCCTGCTGGCCGACCGGCGGCGGGCCGGGCACCTGCTGCTGCGGCGGCTGCTCCACCGGCGGCGCGGCGTTCGGCACCGGCGCGTTCGGCACCGGCGCGTTCGGGACGGCCGGCGGCTGCGGGGCCTGCGGGGCGACCGGCGGCTGCGGCGCCGGCGGCTGCTCCGCCACCGGCGGCGGGCCGGGCACCTGCTGCGGGGGCTGCTGCTCCTGCGCCGGGAAGGCCGGCTGCTGGGCGTCCGGCTGCGGCGGGAACGGCTGCTGCTCCTGCGCCGGGAACGGCGGCTGCTGGGCGTCGGGCTGCGGGGCCTGGGGCGGGAACGGCTGCTGGCCCTGCTGCGGGAACGGCGGCTGCGGGGCCTGCTGGCCGACCGGCGGTTGCGGCGGGCCCGGCACCTGCGGCGGCGGGGCCTGCTGGACCGGTGGCGGCTGCACCTGCGGCGGCTGCGCCTGCTGCTGGACGGGCGGTTGCGGCGCCGCTACCGGAGCGCCGGGCGCGGCGCTCTGGGTGTACCAGGACGGGGCGCTGTAGTCCGGGGCGTCGGACCAGTCATCGTCGTCCTCGGCCGCGTTGTCGCCGACGTAGACGCCGTCCCGATCGCTGCTCACTGGGGCTCCCTCGTTCTCGCCGAAGCTGCTTCGGCGGTTGCCGTCGGGCAACAAGACTAGGCCGTGCAGGTGCCCGCGTTGAAGGCGGTGCCCGACCTGACGGCGAATCCGGCGGACCCGGTCGACCGGCCGGCCCGGTGCGCGCCGGGGGCCCGCCCGGAGTGCGCCGACCGGCCGGGCACCGGTCAGTCCATGCGGCGCGGACCGCCCAGCACCTGGGTCTCGGCCTCGCCCTGGTTGGTCATCACGTACTGGCGCCGCATCCGGGTCGCCCACAGCGTCACGTTGTCCGGCAGCGTCGGCAGCGCGCTGACGTCGCCGGGCGCCAGCGACAGCAGCCGGCCCAGCAGTTCGGACTCCTGCGGGGAGACCCGCTGCAGGCCGACCAGGTCGGCCGCGTTGATCACCCGGCTCGCGTTCGGGCCCAGGTACGGCAGCACGGTCAGCGTGGTCTGCCACGGCGCCGCCGACAGCCGGCTGCGGTTGGGCCGCGCGCCCAGGTCGCGCACCACCAGAACGGGGGACGCCACCGAGGCGCCCTGCGCGCCCAGCCGTCCCACCTGGTGGATCGTCACGCACGGCTGGCCGCCGCCCGCGGCCTGCGCCATCGGCGCCCACGCCTGCGGACGGCCGGTCTCCACCGCGATCCGGGCGCCGGTCGCGGCCGCGCGCAGCGCGATCAGCTGCGCCGTCCACATGCCGCCGACCAGCACCACCTCGAACGCGGACGGGCGGAACAGGCCGATCACGGCGGGCTGCTGCTGGTGGTCCAGGCCGATCACCACGCCGTCGTCGCCGACCGGGAAGGCCAGCGCCGACAGGTCCTCGACCGTCAGCACGTGCTTCTCCCGGCGCGGGCCGCGCAGGCCGTAGCCGGGACGCACCCGCACCGGGCGCTGCTCGACCGGCTGCGGGGCCTGGCCGGGGTAGGTCTGGTAGGCCATCAGGACGTCCCTCCCAGGGGCAGCGTGGCGAGCAGGCCGGGGGCGTGCTCCAGGTCGAGGCGGGTCAGCGCGGCGCCGCTGTGCTGCGCCCGGGACTCCACCTGGCGGCCCATCTGGTCGAGCCGGGACTCGTTGTGCTCGGTCAGCCGCAGGTGGCCGCTGAGCGCCACCGAGCCGCCCATCGCGCGGGTCGCGGTGATGGAGAAGGTCGAGGCGAACGCGGGGGTGCCGGTCAGCTGGTTGACCAGGTCGGGGGCGGCCACCCGGCCGCCGCCCATGCCCGGGCGGGACAGCACCGGCCACTTGGAGATCCAGTAGGTGGCGTGCCAGCGGTCGTCGATCCGGCAGTACTTCGCCGACTCCTGGGTGCGGCGCACGCCGACCCCGCCGCCGCCGGAGCCCTGCCGGCCCGCCACCGCCACCGGGTTGGCGCACACCGAGATGGCCAGCGCGGCGATCAGCTCGCGCTCGTCCAGGACGGTGGCGGTGAACCCGGCGCTGTTGAGCCGGCCGGCCAGCTGGTCGGTGACCCGCTGCAGGGTCTTGCGGGCGCCCTCCTCCCCGCCGCCGCGGGCCAGCACGGCGGTGGCCGCGCGCTCCGGGTCGAGCTTGAGCGCGACCCAGGTCAGCCGCAGCGCCGGGGTGCTCACCCCGCCGGGGGTCTGCTGGTAGGCGCGGGCGGCCAGCGAGTGCTCGGGCAGGTGCGGCGCGGGCGCCGGCTGGGTGTGCTGGATCAGCTGCACCGACTCCAGGCCGATGTCGTCGACCTGCAGGACCGAGCAGATCAGGTCCAGCGGCACCGAGGAGGCGGCCCGGCCGGGGCGCAGCGGCTGGTCCTTGGACTGCACCAGCAGCACCGAGGTGAAGAAGGTGCCGTCGCCGACCATGCCGGTCTCGCGGCGCAGCGGACGGCCGTCGCCGAGGTCGGTCTCGATCGCGTGGGTGCAGGTCTTGAGCGCCGGGTCGAGCTCCATCACCGGCGCGATCGCCGGGTCGGTGCCGGGCGGCGGGACGTTGTACTTCGCGTCCCGGCGGCGGGAGTTGTACGTCGAGCGGACGCCCACCGCCTCGCCGGTGGTGCGGCCCCCGAGGCGCAGCAGCGCGACCGCGACCAGGATCAGCGCGGGCACCGCGAAGACGCCCGCCATCATCGTGTTGATCGACCACCCGACCGCCACCAGGGCGGCGGCGACCTCCAGTTGGACGATCTGCTTGAGCTCCAGGCGGCGGCCCAGCAGCCCGGGCCTGGGCAGCAGCCGCAGGCCCACCGGACCGACCGCCGCGGGGGCGGGCGGCGCGGTGCGGGCCCGGCGTCCGCCCGGGGCGTCCGGCCTCCGGCCGTGCGAGGTGGAGCGTCGTCGTGCTGGAGCGGACTGGCTTGGCATCCCCCGAATTGCCCTCTCTGCTTCAGATGTCCCGTCAGATCCCCCCGCGGGCCCGGAAAGTGCGGGCGGGGGCCGGGTCGGCGGCCCGGATGGCGGACCGTCGGAGCCTACCCGTTACCGTACTCACCGTCTGCTGCCGCATCGTAGAGGGGTGGCCGCGAGGCCCGCCCGCCGGGTGGCAGACTCACGCACGGCGCAAGCGCGTTGACAGGCCCGCCGGGCGGGCCGCACAGCGGAACAACAGGGGAGACGGGGACGAGCATGGCATCACGCCGGGACGAGCTGAACGCCTACACCTTCGCCCGGAAGCGGATGGTGGGGGCCTTCCTGCAGCCGGGCGGCGGCGGCAACGACGAGGACGCGCCGCGTCCGCTGCGCGCGGTGCTGCCGAGTTTCGTGGTCGCCGCGGTGGTCGTCGCGGGCTTCGGGATGTGGGGCGTGCTCAAGCCCGCCGCGCCGCCGAACTGGGACAGCGGGAAGTTCGTCATCCAGGGCAAGTCCTCCACGACCCGCTACGTGATCCTGAACGACGGGCCGAACAAGGAGCCCACCCTGCACCAGGTGCTGAACATGTCCTCGGCCCGGCTGGTGCTGCCCGAGAGCGCCACCGTGCAGACCGTCGCCGACGACGTGCTGGACAAGTACCCGCGGCGCGGCGCGACCATCGGCATCCCGTACGCGCCGGACAAGCTCCCCGCGAAGGGCGACGCCGGGACCGCGAAGACCTGGTCGGTCTGCGACAAGATGGGCAAGGACAACCTGCAGACGACCGTCAGCCAGTCGGTGTTCGTCGCCGCCGGTCAGGACGAGAAGGCCCTGAAGACGAGCGGCGACAAGCTGAACGACGGCCAGATGCTGCTGGTCCAGGAGCCCCTGCTGGACAGCGGGCACACCCAGGGGTCGATCTACCTGGTCGACTCCAAGGGCGTCAAGCACGCGCTCGGCATGCGGGACATGGACGGCAAGGAGCGCAGCGACCTGATGACGGCGCTGAGCAGCCCGGGCACCAAGCCGCAGCAGGTCACCAAGGAGTGGCTGGACACGCTGGCCGCCGGCGACCCGGTGAAGTTCCCCCGGATCGACACCTTCAAGACCACCAAGACCTCCGCCAAGTCCAACCTGGACCTGTCCAACCCGGAGCAGAAGCAGGTCGGCCGGCTGCTGAAGTTCCAGGGCGTGTACTACGCGGTCGGGCTCGACCAGCTCTACCAGATCACCGAGTTCCAGGCCGAGCTGATGCGCACCGACCCGCTGCTGCAGAGCGCGTACCCGAAGGACGGCACGCCGGCCATCGAGGACGTCGGCGCCGGCGACATCAGCAAGCTGGAGTCCAAGACCACCAAGGAGATGATCACGGCCGCCGGGAACCTGCCGGTCAAGAAGCAGCAGGCCGTCAACGTCGCCGCCAGCGGCGCCCGAACGGTGGTCTGCTCCACCTACGAGGGCGCCGACGAGAAGGGCGGCATCATCCGCTCGGTCTGGGCGAGCACGGCGTACCCGGCGCAGGTCACCTCCGGCTCGGTCAGCGCCCACGTGACGCCCGGTCACGGCCTGCTGTACCGCGCGGTGGAGGGCGAGGTGCTCAGCACCGGCACCCAGGCGGCCTCCTCCGGCAGCGACTTCCTGATCACCGACTCCGGCCTGCGCTACTCGCTGCCGGCCAACGGCGACGGCGCCGCCGCGGGCACGGCCAGCGCCTCGCCGGACGGGGGCAAGTCGAACAACACCAACGAGGCCCAGGCGCGGCTCGGCTACAAGGACGTCCTGATGCCCCAGGTGCCCGCCGCCTGGTCGAAGCTGGTGCCGGCCGGTCCGGTGCTCAACACCAACTCCGCACTTCAGGCCCAGAACGCCTGACGCGGTGTCAGGACCGGTGCGGCGGTCCAGTGTCATGGTCTGGTAACTACCCGCTACCCGGTGTTGGGCGCGGGCCAGTTGGCCGTTACAGTGCTTCAGAGCACCACACAGGTGGTGCCCGTACGGACGTTCGCCACAGGGGCGTCCGGACGTTGTCTGTCTCATGGGGGACGGTGGATCATGGCAGGTCAGTTCACGACGACCGCGGAGGAAATGACCGCCTTCGCGAACCGCATCGGCGAGGTCAACAACCAGGTCCAGGGCGAGATCAGCCGCCTGAACAACCTGGTCTCCGAGATCGCTTCGGGCTGGAAGGGCGCGGCCGCGTCCGCGTACCAGCAGATGCAGTCGCAGTTCAACGACGACGCCACTGCGCTCAACCGGATCCTCGACGAGATCCGCCAGGCCATCGAGGCGACCACCAAGGCCTACTCGATGACCGAAGAGGAGCAGCGCGCCGCGGTCGGTGGCATCGGCTGACGCCGGTAGCTCTGGAGCAACCAGCCTCACTGCGCCCTTCCGGGGGCGCGCCGTGAATCCATCGAAGGGGAGAGATCAATGTCCGGCATTCTCGTCAATTTCCAGACCATCCAGAACGCGAGCACCGAGGTCCGTCAGACCGCCGCTCGCATCCAGAGCCAGCTCGACGACCTGAAGTCGGGCGTCCAGCGCATCGCCTCCAGCTGGGAGGGCGCGGCTCAGCAGGGCTACCAGGCCCGGCAGGCGCAGTGGGACGCCAAGGCGGCGGACCTGCAGGAGGTGCTCGGCCGGATCGCCGGCGCGCTGGACAACGCGGCGCAGAGCTACCAGCAGACCGAGAACACCAACGCGGGCATCTGGAACCAGTGATCGGCGGGCCGGCAACGGCACGGGGGAACCGGCACGGCAGTGCTTGACACGGGCGGGCGTCCTCAGGGCGCCCCCCCTTCGCACGCCGTGCGGGGCGGTACACGGACGGACACGGGTGGAGAACGATGAGGGGTGGAGCAGAGGTGTCGTCAGGATCGTTGCGCCGGGCCGGTGCGGTGCTGCTGGTGCTCGGGGCGGTCGGTTCGGTCGGCACCGTTCCGGCCTGGGCCGGGCCGGCGCCCGCGGGCGGCGCCCCCGGGGCGGCGCTGACGCTGGCCGCGGCGGGGGACTGCAACTTCCCCATCGAGCAGGACGTGGTGTCCAAGCCGTGGGCGCTGCAGCGGGTGTTCCTCAGCGAACTGTGGGGCGAGGGCCGGCAGGCCGCCAAGCCCAGCGCCGACCCGGGCGCCGACCCGGGGGAGGACCCGAACAACCGGACCGGCAAGGACGTCAAGGTCGCCGTCATCGACACCGGGGTGGACCAGGCCAACCCGCAGCTGGCGGGCAAGGTGGAGGCCGGCCACGACTACCTGGGCGAGAACGTCGCGGAGGGCCAGCAGCGCCCCGCCGGTGACAGCCGGACCGACCCGGTCGGCCACGGCACCAAGGTGGCGGGCATCATCGCGGCCGCCGAGAAGCCGGGCATCGGCTTCGTCGGCCTGGCCAAGGACGCGACCATCCTGGCGATCCGGCAGAACGACGCCGAGGGCCACGGCAGCGTCAGGACCCTGGCCGCCGCGATCCAGGACGCGATCAGCAAGGGCGTCAAGGTCATCAACATCTCGCAGGACGTCCGGATCGAGAACGACCCGTCCGCGTCCCCGAGCGCGGACCTGGACAACCCGACCTTCCAGGACGCCGACAAGCTCAAGAGCGCGCTGGACAGCGCCGAGCGGGCCGGGATCGTGGTCGTCGCCTCCTCGGGCAACGACGGCGCCGAGGGCCCCACCTACCCGGCCGCCTTCAGCACGGTGCTCTCGGTGGGCGCCTCCGACCGGAACAACGAGCGGGCCCCGTTCTCCCAGTACGGCGACTTCGTCGACGTGGCCGCGCCCGGCGTCGACATGCTCTCCACCGTCCCGGGCCACGGCCAGTGCACCGACAACGGCACCAGCTTCTCCGCCCCGTACGTCGCGGGCGTGGCGGCCATCCTCAAGGGCATGCACAAGGGCTGGACCGCCCAGCAGATCCGCACGGTGATCGAGCAGACCGCGCAGCGCACCGAGCACGGCCCCAACAAGTACATCGGCTGGGGCGTGGTCGACCCGGTGAAGGCCGTCGAGTACACCAAGGTGCCCGGCCCGTCCGAGTCGCCGCACCCGGACCCGTCCACCAAGCTGGACGCCGCCACGCTGGTCGCGCAGCCGCTCGGGCTGGAGGAGACCCAGGCCGACCGGGACCGCCGCACCGGCACCTTCGTGCTGGGCATCGGCGCCCTGGTGGTGGCGGGCCTGGCGGGCGGCTCGATCGTCGCCCGCGACATGGGCCGCCGCCGCAGCCGCCACGGCTGACCCGCCGCGCTCGGCGCACGGCGGCCGACGCGCCGCGCAGGACGGAGCGGGGGCCGGTCCCGGAAAGGGGCCGGCCCCCGCTCCGGTCTCGGGGACCGGAGCGGGGGCCGACGCGGGAGCGGGTCCGCGGGGGTCAGACGCGCTCGTCCTCGGGGAGGGTGATCACCCAGCGGGTCTCCGGGCGGGGCCGCAGGTAGAGCGCCCAGTAGAGGCTGGCGGCGACGGTGATGCCGAGGGTCCACCACAGCGCGGTGGGGTCGAGCTTGGTCAGGGTGTAGGCCAGGGCGACGATCACCAGGACCGGCAGCGCGGGCCAGAGCGGCTGGCGCCAGGCCGGGGCGTCCTTGTGGTGGCCGCGGCGGGAGAACAGCGCGCCGACGGCGACCAGCAGGTAGAGCGCGGCGACCGCGACACCGGTGATGTTGGTCAGCAGGTCCTGGCCGACGAAGCAGAGCGCGGCGCCGGGGACGCCGACCGCCAGGGTGGAGATCCACGGGGCGCTGAACTTGTTGAGGGTGCCGAACGCCTTGTTGACCGGCTCCGGCCAGGCCTTGTCGCGGCCGGAGGCGAACAGCACCCGGGAGTTCTGGATGACCATCACGATGCCGGCGTTGATGATCGCCAGTGCGATGCACAGGCTGATGAAGGTGCCGACGCCGCTGTTGCTCCAGCCGATGACCAACGAGGAGATGTTGCCCTCGCTGAGCGCCTTCAGGTCGGGGGCGCCCATCGTGATCGCGGCGACCGGGACCAGGATGATGGCGGTGGACAGGCCCAGCGTCCACAGCACGGTGCGGGCGACGTTCTTGCGCGGGTTCTCCAGCTCCTCGGAGAGGTAGATCGCGGTGGAGAAGCCCTGGGTGACGAAGAGCGCGGTGCCCATCGCGGCCAGGATCGCCGCGAAGCCCACCCCGCTGGTGGCGCCGCTGGTGGCGTCGACGACGGAGCCGTGCAGCAGGCTGCTCACCCCGCGCTCCGAGTGGCCGAAGCCCAGGAAGGCGACCACGGCGCAGGCGATGACCTCCAGCACCAGGAAGATGCCGGTGATCCAGGCGTTCGCCCGCAGGTCCAGCAGACCGGCCACGGTGGCCGCGAGCATCACCGCGGCGCCGGCCCACTTCGGGTCGAGGTGGATGATCGGTTCCAGGTAGTCGGCGGTGCCCATGGCGATCAGTGAGGGCACGATCATCACCACGATCAGCGACTGGATGAACACCAGCCAGCCGGTGAACTTGCCCGCCAGGGTGCCGACCATCGCGTACTCGCCGCCCGCGGAGGGCACCAGGGTGCCGAGCTCGGAGTAGCAGAACGCCACCGCGACGCAGATGACCGTGCCGATCAGGATCGACATCAGGGTGAAGGTGCCGAGCGAGTTGAAGAGCTCCGGGACGATCACGAAGAGTGAGGACGCCGGTGTCACGCAGGAGAGCGTGAGCAGGGTGCCGCCCACGACGCCGAGCGACCGGGCGAGCTTCTTCGGGCTGCCCGCGGTGTCGGCGTCCCCCGCGGGGGCGACCACCTTCGGGGGGAGCGTGTCGGTCATGGGGCATCCGATCCACTGAGCGGTGATGTGGGGGACGGGAGCGGTATCGCCTCCGAAGCACGGTCTCGCGGTCTGGGTTCTGCTTCGCTCCCGGTTCGCCAGGTTGCCTGGGTGAATTGGTCCCGTCAACGCGTGATCAGCTGCGGATTCCGTTGTCGTAAGGCCGTTCGGCCTGCGGAACGCAGCTTCCGGGCGGCTGGGACGCATGTTTCCGTAGTGTCAACTCCCATTGATCGCGCTTGAATCGAAGGCGAAGTGAGCTGGCTAACGTTTGATTCCAAGGCGCCCTGCCGTACCGCGGCGCTGGGCCGAAAAGGGCCGCCGCAGGCCGCCGGGGGGTACGGGAACCGAAGGGAAACCGCGGAAAACGGAAGATAACGTTATGGCACCGGCCCGGTTCCGGGATGCGGAAAGGGCCGGACTCCTTCCGGAGTCCGGCCCTTTCGGTCACCGTGCGTGAACGGCGGCGGTCCTACATCTGCGTCGGCAGCCAGCCCGTCTGCACCGTCTGGCCCGCCTGGATCCGGCGGGAGACGAACACGCCGCGGCCCGGCGGGAGCGGCTGCGGCTTGACCGTGCCGAGCAGCGCGCCCTCGCCCTTGTCACCGGAGAGGATCACGCCCTGGCCGCCCAGCTCGCGCATGCGCTGCATCACCGGCTCGAACAGCGAGCGGCCGGCGCCGCCCGCGTTGCGGGCGATGATCAGGCGCAGGCCGATGTCGCGCGCGAACGGCAGGAACTCCGCCAGCGGCGCCATCGGGTTGCCCGACTGGGTGGCGACCAGCTCGTAGTCGTCCACGATCACGAACATGTCCTTGCCGCTGTACCAGCTGCGGTTGCGCAGCTGCTCCGGCGTGACGTCCGGGCCGGGCAGGCGGCGCCCGCAGGCCCCGCGCAGCATCTCCACGATCGCCGACATGGCGGGCGCGGCGGCCGCGTACTCGACCAGGTACTCCGGCGGCACCACGCCGAGCAGCGAGCGGCGGAAGTCGCCGACCACGATGCCCGCCTGGTCCGGGGTGTACCGCTCGGTGATCTGCTTGATCAGCATCCGCAGCATCGCCGACTTGCCGGACTCGCTCTCGCCGAAGACGACGAACAGCGGGTCGTTCTCGAAGTTGACGAACACCGGCGCCAGCTCGACCTCGTCGACACCGAACGCGACACCCAGTTCCGGGTGCTCGAAGCCCTTGGGCAGCGAGTGGCCGTCCAGCACCGGCGGCAGCATGCGCACCTGCGGGGCCCGCGGGCCCGACCAGGCCGCGTTGACCTGGGCGACCAGGCCGGCCACGCCGTCCACCAGGTCCTCGGTGCTGCTGGAGCCGTCGATCCGGGGCAGGCCGGACAGGAAGTGCAGCTGGTCGGCGGTCAGACCGCGGCCCGGGATCGGCGGCACGTTCGCGGCGACCTTGCGGCCGATCTCGGACTCCATCGAGTCACCGAGCTTGAGCTCCACCCGGTTCTGCAGCTGGTCCTTCAGCGCCGGGCGGACCTCGGCGTAGCGGGCCGCGGTGATCACCACGTGCACGCCGTAGCCGAGACCGCGCTGCACGATGTCGGCGATGACCGGCTCCAGGACCTCGAACTCCTGCTTGAAGGTCAGCCAGCCGTCGACGAACAGGAACACGTCGCCGAACTGCTCGTCGGGCAGCTGCCCGGCGGCCCGGCGGGCCCGGTAGGTGGCGATGGTGTCGATGCCGGTCGCCCGGAACAGCTCCTCACGGCGGTTGAGCACGCCGTGCACCTCGCTGATCATGCGGCGGACCTTCTCGACGTCCAGCCGGCCCGCGACGCCGCCGACGTGCGGCAGGTCGGCCAGCGAGCCGAAGCCGCCGCCGCCGAAGTCGAGCAGGTAGAACTGCGTCTCCACCGGCGTGTGGGTGACCGAGAAGCCGGCCACGATGGTGCGCACCATGGTGGACTTGCCCGAGCGCGGACCGCCCACGATCATGCCGTGGCCGGCGGCGCCCGAGTAGTCCAGGTACATCACGTCGCGGCGCTGGTCGCGCGGCTTGTCGACGATGCCGACCGGGACGACCAGGTTGCCCTGGCGGACGGCCGCCGGGGTCAGGCCGCGGTCCGGGCTGATCTGCAGCGGCTCCAGCAGGCTGTCCACGGACGGCGAGTCGTCCAGCGGGGGCAGCCACACCTGGTGGGCGGGCGGGCCCTGGCCGATCATGCGCTGCACGAACACGTCGAGCATGGTGTCCAGCAGCGCCTCGTCCTTCTCCTCCTCCTCGGGGAGTTCGGGGAGGACCTCCACCTCGGGCTCGACGACCTCCACCTCGGCGGCGGTGAACAGCACCGGCTGAGCGGTGACCACCACGCCGCCGACCGCGCGCTGGGTGCCCGGCGCCCGGTACTTGCCGGAGACGTAGGCGGCGCGGAAGCGGTCCATCACGTCGGAGCCGAACTTGAGGTAGCCCACGCCGGGGATCGGCGGCAGGTGGTAGGCGTCCGGCACGCCGATCGCGGCCCGCGACTCGGCGGCCGAGAAGGTGCGCAGGCCCAGGCGGTAGGAGAGGAAGGTGTCCAGGCCGCGGAGCTTGCCCTCCTCCAGTCGCTGCGAGGCCAGCAGCATGTGCATGCCGAGCGAACGGCCGATGCGGCCGATCTGGATGAACAGCTCGATGAAGTCCGGCTTCGCGGTGAGGAGTTCGGAGAACTCGTCGATGATCATCAGCAGCGAGGGCAGCGGGTCGAGCGGCGCGCCGGCCGTGCGGGCCCGCTCGTACTCGTTGATGTTCGCGTAGTTGCCCGCCGCGCGCAGCAGCTCCTGGCGGCGGTTCATCTCGCCCTCGATCGCGTCGCGCATGCGGTCGATCAGGGTCGCTTCGCCCTCGAGGTTGGTGATCACGGCCGCGGTGTGCGGCATCTCCGACATGCCGGCGAAGGTCGCACCACCCTTGAAGTCCGCGAGGACCAGGTTCAGCACCTCGGAGGAGTGGGTGACCGCCAGCGCCAGCACGATGGTGCGCAGCACCTCGGACTTGCCGGAACCGGTCGCGCCGACGCACATGCCGTGCGGGCCCATGCCCTCCAGCGAGGCCTCCTTGAGGTCCAGCCAGACGTACTCGCCGTTGACGCCGACGCCCAGCGGGACGCGCAGCTTCTCGCGGATCGGCTTGGGGCGCCAGTGCCGGGCCGGGTCGAAGGAGCCCGGGTCGCCGGTGTGCATCATCTCGGTGAAGTCCATCGACACCAGCGACGGGTCGCTGTCGTCGCCGCCCGCGGACGCCCGGAACGGCGCCAACTGCCGCGCCAGCGCCTCGGACTGCCACGCCGACAGGCTGTCCGGCTTGCCCGGGTAGCTCGCCCCGGACGCCGCCTCCAGCAGCAGCTCGTCCTTGCCGACGGTGATCACCAGGTGGCCGTTGGGCTCGTCCAGGTCACCCGGGACGACCTCGATCACGGTGACGCCCTGGACGCCCTCCGCCCCGGCGATCATCGAGTCGACCGGCACCGAGGCACCGTCCATGATGACCACCAGGTGCGGCTGGTCCGGGGTCGGCGTGCTGTCCCGGGAGAAGCCCTTGCGGCCCGCCAGCTCGTTGGCCAGCAGCTCCTCCAACTCGCCCAGCCCGGAGGCGATCAGCCGCCGCGAACCGGCCCCGTCGCTCTCCTTGCGGTGCTGGGTGTGCGGCAGCCACTTCGCCCACTCCCACTCCTCCACCGCGCCGGGCGCGGCGGCCACCCCGATCATCAGGTCCTCGGGGGAGTGCAGGGTCGCCAACTGGGCCACCATCGCCCGCACGTTGCCGTACACCGAGTCCGGGTCGCCGCACACCGTGATGTGGTAGAACGCCCGCAGCGAGACCGCCAGCGGCAGGTCCTGCAGGGTGCCGTGGGTCTTGATGAAGGTGCCCATCGCCTCCGCGGCGAGCGGCTCCAACTCGTCCATCGGCGCGGTCTGCGGCGCGACCAGCGGCGTCGACAGCTGCAGCGGGCCGAGGCCCACCCGGATCTGCGCGAAGTCCGCGTCGGTGGGCCGGCGCTCCCACAGGCGGCGGCCCTCGGCCACCACCGACCACAGCTGGTCCGGCTCCGGGTGGGTGAAGAGCAGCGAACCGCGCTGCCGCTCGGCCGTCCGGCGCACCTCGCGGCGCTTCTGCTGCAGGTACTTCAGGTAGTCGCGGCGCTCGTCCGAGGTCGCCGCGCTGCCGCCCTTGCGGGCCTTGACGATCTGCATCACCGCCATCGCGGCGGTGGACGCGATCATCAGCACGCCCATCATCTTCATCGGGCCCTGGCCGCCCTGGAACATGAAGGCCGCGCTGCCGCCCATGCCGAGCATCGGCATCAGCGTCATCAGCCAGTCCTCGCCACCGCCCCGCGGCAGCTCGGGCGGCGGAACCAGCTCGACCGGCTCCTCCGCCACCGCCGGCGGGAACGCCCTCGGCGGACGCTTCACCGTCACCGTACTCATGCCATCACCCCGTCCCGGGCGGCAGCCGCAGAGCGCGGCCCCCCGTTCTCAACGACGCGCCCTCCCAGGGCACTCGACAGGGTGCGCCCCGATCGCTCGCTCACAATCCGCCCTCACGCATCTGGATACGCACGGTGAGGGCGCCCCGTGTGATGACGCCGCCCCCGCTCCGCCGAACCGCAGGCGCGCGGGGCTTCGCGTCTTCGACCGCGGCCCCCGTACGCCGTGCGCAGGGGCCGATCCTACTGCGCACGCCAAGCAGTTCGTCCACGGGGTCGGATCGGGCCCCGGGCCGGGACTGATCCCCCGTCAGGGCGCCGCCCGGCCGGGGCCGCCCGGACCCCGCGTACACCACCCTTCCGCCGGGGGGTAAGGTGTCGCCGCGCCAACTCTCGTTCGGACCGTGACAGTTCCGGACCCGCTACGACGAGTGGTCAGCAGACTTGCCGACACAGCCAACGAGGGGGAGAGGGCCGGTGAGCAACAACGCAACGACCGGTTTTTGCCGGGTCACCGTGGTGGCTCCGGACAGCCGGATCGACGTAGCCCTGCCGGAGGACGTCCCGCTCGCGGACATCTATCCGGAAGTGCTGAGGCTCTCCGGGCAGACCCAGGTGGACGGAACGCCCACCGGCTTCCACCTGGTCCGCCGGGACGGCACCGTGCTGGACAGCGGGCTTCCGCTGGCCGCCCAACAGGTCCGCGACGGCGACCTGTTGAGCCTGCGCCCGTTCGCGGAGTCGCTGCCGCCGGCGGTCTACGACGACGTCGCGGACGCGATCGCCTCCGCCGTCGAGGCCGACCGCCGGTTCTGGAGCCCCGACCTGATGCGGGCCTTCGGCCTGATCGCGGGCACCGTGCTGCTCGCGCTACTGGCCTTCGCGCTCTGGTTCTCCGACCTGCGGCACGACATGTTCGGCCTGCCCGGCATCCTGGCCGGCGTCGCCGCGATCGTCCTGGTCACCTTCGCGGGCGTCCGCGCCCGGGTCTACGCCGACCACACCGCCGCCCTCGCCCTCGGCCTCGGCGCCCTGCCGCACGCCATGCTGGCGGGCTCCGGCATCGTCGACGTCCCGGACGGCGCCGGCCCCGGCCGACTGCAGTTCCTCGTCGGCTGCGTCACCGTGCTGGTGGTCTCCGTCCTGCTGGTCGGCCTGCTGCCGGAGAAGGACTCGGCGTTCGTCGCCTCCTCCTTCCTCGCCGCCGCGGGCACCCTGGCCACCTTCGCCGCCGTCCTGATGTCCGGCACCGCGATCACCGACATCGCCGCCGTCACCGGCGTCGCCGGCGTCGCCGCGGTCGGCTTCCTCCCCGCGCTCTCCGCCCGCTTCGCCCGACTGCCCGTCGGCTTCAGCGCCCCCGGCCAGACCCGCACCCGCGGCAGCGCCTACGGCGAGGAGGCCGGCAACGCCGAGACCGTCCAGTACGAGCGGATCGCCGCCCAGGCCCGCCGCGGCCACGAGGTGCTGGTCGGCCTGGTCGGCGGCGCCGCCGCCACCATCGTCGGCGCCTGCGCGGTGCTCGGCTTCAGCGACCGCACCTGGGCCGAACTGCTGGCCCTGGCGATCGGCGTCTCGACCATGCTGCGGGCCCGGCTGTTCCGCTACACCGCGCAGGTCTTCGCCCTGGTCATCTCCGGCCTGGCCGCGCTGGGCCTGCTGATCCTCGGCCTGTCCCTGCACACCCCGGTGCACCTGCTGATGGCCAAGCTCACCCACGAGGGCGGCGCCGACCTGCGCACCGTGTGGCTGGCCGCGTCCATCGCGGTCGGCGCCGCGGTGATGACCGCCATCGCGCTGATCGTCCCCCGCTCCGGGGTGTCCCCGTTCTGGGGCCGCATCCTGGACATGGTCGACAGCCTGATGCTGCTCGCCCTCATCCCGCTCGCGCTCGCCGTCCTCAACGTCTACAACGTGGTGCGCGGCGCGACGGGTTGATCGGCACTGCTACTGTTGTTCACGTCGAGTCTTGTCAGGTCCTGTGCCTCCTACCAGGGCCGCTCGGCCACCACACCGAAGGAGATGCCCGTGGCGCTCGCCGCTGACGTCAAGAAGCAGATCATCGCCGAGTTCGGCCAGAAGGAGGGCGACACCGGCTCCCCCGAGGTCCAGGTGGCCATGCTCTCCCGCCGGATCTCGGACCTGACCGAGCACCTCAAGTTCCACAAGCACGACCACCACTCGCGCCGCGGCCTGCTGATCCTGGTCGGCCAGCGCCGCCGCCTGCTGCAGTACCTGGCCAAGAAGGACATCGAGCGCTTCCGTACCCTGGTGGACCGCCTCGGCATCCGCCGCGGTGCCGCCGGCGGCGCCCGCTGACACCGCTCGTAGGGGCGGCTCCCCTCACCGGGGAGCCGCCCCTCGGCGCATTCCGCGCCACCCCGGGCAACCCTTTGACCACGCCCCGCGACGAAGCCGTCGGCGTAAAGCCGTGCTCGGTAGGGTGTGAATTTGTAAGGTAAAGGGCATGCCCGCCCTAGCGGGCCGAATCAAGGCCTCCAACGGAGGCCGCCCGCACCCCGCAGGAGCGTCCACACGCCGACCGCCGCGCGCCGAAAGGCGCCGGTCCTCGGTAGTGGCCGCCGGGAACCCCGCAGGACGGGGCACGACCCGGTGGCTTCGATCGAAGACCGGCCCAGCTGCCCGGGCCACGGCAGGCAAGCGCAGGGGCGCTCCTGGGGAGACGTACGAAAGAGGAGATCTTCCAGGTGGAAGAGAACGTTTTCTATGCCGAGGCCGTCATCGACAACGGCAGCTTCGGCACCCGCACCATCCGCTTCGAGACCGGCCGCCTGGCCCGTCAGGCCGCCGGCTCCGCCGTGGCCTACCTGGACGACGACACCATGGTGCTGTCGGCCACCAGCGCCTCGAAGCAGCCCAAGGAGCACTTCGACTTCTTCCCCCTCACGGTGGACGTCGAGGAGCGGATGTACGCCGCCGGCCGCATCCCCGGCTCGTTCTTCCGTCGTGAGGGCCGCCCCTCCGAGGACGCGATCCTGACCTGTCGCCTGATCGACCGCCCGCTGCGCCCGTCCTTCGTCAAGGGCCTGCGCAACGAGATCCAGGTCGTCGTGACGGTCATGGCGCTCAACCCCGACCACCTGTACGACGTGGTGGCCATCAACGCGGCCTCCGCCTCCACCCAGCTGGCCGGCCTGCCGTTCTCCGGCCCGATCGGCGGCGTCCGCGTCGCGCTGATCAACGGCCAGTGGGTGGCCTTCCCGACCCACTCCGAGCTGGAGTCGGCCGTCTTCGACATGGTCGTGGCCGGCCGGGCGCTGCCCGACGGCGACGTCGCGATCATGATGGTCGAGGCCGAGGCCACCGCGAAGACCATCCAGCTGGTCGAGGGCGGTGCCGAGGCGCCGACCGAGGAGGTCGTCGCCGCCGGCCTGGAGGCCGCCAAGCCGTTCATCAAGGTGCTGTGCGCCGCCCAGGCCCAGCTCGCCAAGCAGGCCGCCAAGCCGACCGGCGAGTTCCCGCGCTTCCTGGAGTACCAGGACGACGTGCTGGCCGCGCTGACCTCCGCCGTCAAGGACGAGCTCGCCAAGGCGCTCACCATCGCCGGCAAGCAGGAGCGCCAGAACGAGCTGGACCGGATCAAGGGCGTCGCCGCCGACAAGCTGCTCCCGGAGTTCGAGGGCCGCGAGAAGGAGATCAGCGCCGCCTACAACGCGCTGACCAAGAAGATCGTCCGCGAGCGCGTCATCAAGGACAAGGTCCGCATCGACGGCCGCGGCGTCACCGACATCCGCACCCTGGCCGCCGAGGTCGAGGCCATCCCGCGGGTGCACGGCTCGGCCCTGTTCGAGCGCGGCGAGACCCAGATCCTGGGCGTCACCACGCTGAACATGCTGCGCATGGAGCAGCAGCTCGACACGCTCTCCCCGGAGACCCGTCGCCGCTACATGCACAACTACAACTTCCCGCCGTACTCGGTCGGCGAGACCGGCCGCGTGGGCTCGCCCAAGCGCCGCGAGATCGGCCACGGCGCCCTCGCCGAGCGGGCGATCCTCCCGGTCCTGCCGACCCGCGAGGAGTTCCCCTACGCGATCCGCCAGGTCTCCGAGGCGCTGGGCTCCAACGGCTCCACCTCGATGGGCTCGGTCTGCGCGTCGACCATGTCGCTGCTGAACGCCGGTGTGCCGCTCAAGGCCCCCGTCGCCGGCATCGCGATGGGCCTGATCTCGCAGGAGATCGACGGTGAGACCCACTACGTGACCCTCACCGACATCCTCGGCGCCGAGGACGCGTACGGCGACATGGACTTCAAGGTCGCCGGCACCCGGAACTTCATCACCGCGCTGCAGCTCGACACCAAGCTCGACGGCATCCCGGCCTCGGTGCTGGCCGCCGCGCTGAAGCAGGCCAAGGACGCCCGCCTGCACATCCTCGACGTCATGAACGAGGCCATCGACGCGCCCGACGAGATGTCCCCGAACGCGCCGCGGATCATCACCATCAAGATCCCGGTGGACAAGATCGGCGAGGTCATCGGCCCCAAGGGCAAGATGATCAACCAGATCCAGGAGGACACCGGCGCGGACATCACCATCGAGGACGACGGCACCATCTACATCGGTGCGGTCGACGGCCCCTCGGCGGAGGCTGCCCGTTCGACGATCAATCAGATCGCCAACCCGACCATGCCGGAGGTCGGCGAGCGCTACCTGGGCACCGTGGTGAAGACCACCACCTTCGGTGCCTTCGTCTCGCTCATGCCGGGCAAGGACGGTCTGCTGCACATCTCGCAGATCCGCAAGCTGGCCGGCGGCAAGCGCGTCGAGAACGTCGAGGACGTGCTCGGCGTCGGCGCCAAGGTGCAGGTCGAGATCGCCGAGATCGACCCGCGCGGCAAGCTCTCGCTGATCCCGGTCGTCGAGGGCGAGGAGGGCGGCGAGGCCGCCGCCTCCGAGTGACCACCCCGTAGCACCCGCGGCCCGCACGCCCTTCCCGGCGCGTGCGGGCCGCACCCTGTTCGTGAAGTCCTGTTCGTGCAGCAGTAGTTGGAAGGAACACCCGTGGCCCAGGCCTCGGCGGCGAAGCAGCGCCCCGGAACCACCCGGACCCTGCTCAAGGGCACCGAAGGCGGCGCGGGCACCGTCCGCCGCACGGTCCTCCCCGGCGGCCTGCGGGTCGTCACCGAAACCCTCCCGACGGTGCGCAGCGCCACCTTCGGGATCTGGGTCGGCGTCGGCTCCCGCGACGAGACGCCCGTCCTCAACGGGGCCACCCACTACCTGGAGCACCTGCTCTTCAAGGGCACCGCCCGGCGCGACGCGCTGGAGATCTCCGCCGCGCTGGACGCGGTCGGCGGCGAGATGAACGCCTTCACCGCCAAGGAGAACACCTGCTACTACGCGCGGGTCCTGGACACCGACCTGCCGCTCGCCATCGACGTGGTCTGCGACATGCTGACCGGCTCGCTGGTCCGCCCCGAGGACGTGGAGTCCGAGCGCGGCGTCATCCTGGAAGAGATGGCGATGGCCGAGGACGACCCGGGCGACGTGGTGCACGACCTGTTCGCCAAGGTGATCTTCGGGGAGTCCCCGCTCGGCCGCCCCATCCTGGGCACCCAGGAGACCGTCACCGCGCTCACCCGCGACCAGATCGCCGGCTTCTACCAGCGCCGCTACAAGCCGGAGAACCTGGTGGTCGCCGCCGCCGGGAACCTCGACCACGCCAAGGTGGTCAAGCTGGTCCAGCAGGCGTTCGCGCCCGTCCTGGCCAAGTCCAAGGGCCACCCCGCCGAGGTCCGCCGCGGCGCCAAGGCCGTCCGCACCGCCGGACGGGCCGCCGTCCTCAACCGCCCCACCGAGCAGGCCCACCTGGTCCTCGGCCTCCCCGGCATCCCCCGTCACGACGAGCGCCGCTGGGCGCTCGGGGTGCTCAACGCGGCCCTCGGCGGCGGCATGAGCTCCCGGCTGTTCCAGGAGGTCCGGGAGAAGCGCGGCCTGGCGTACTCGGTGTACTCCTACTCCTCCTCGTACGCCGACACCGGCCTGTTCGGCATCTACGCGGGCTGCCAGCCCAAGCGGGTCGAGGAGGTGCTGAAGATCTGCCGCGCCGAGCTCGCCCGGGTGGTCGAGGAGGGCATCACCGAGGAGGAGCTGCGCCGCGCCATCGGCCAGATCTCCGGCTCCACCGTGCTCGGCATGGAGGACACCGGCTCGCTGATGAACCGGATCGGCAAGGCCGAACTCTCCTACGGCCACCACCTGTCGGTGGACGAGATGCTCGGGAAGATCGCCGCGGTGACCCTGGACGACGTGCACGCCGTCGCCCGTGATGTGCTGGGGGCGCACCGCCCCTCGCTCGCCCTGATCGGCCCGATCAACGACCGGCGGGCCGCCAAGCTCGCCGACCTGCTGGTCTGACCGACCGGCCTGAGAGGATGACTGACATGACGCTGCGCGTCGCCGTGATCGGCGCCAGGGGCCGGATCGGTTCGGAGGCCGTCAAGGCCGTCGAGGCCGCCGGGGACCTGGAGCTGGTGGCCGCCCTGGGCCGCGGCTCCGAGCTGACCGAACTCACCGAGGCCCGGGTCGACGTCGCCGTCGAACTCACCCACCCCGACTCGGTGATGGGCAACCTCGACTACTGCCTGAGCAACGGCATCCACGTGGTCACCGGCACCACCGGCTGGACCGAGGAGCGCCTGGAGACCGTCCGCGGCCTGCTCGCGAAGGCCCCCGAGCTGGGCCTGCTGATCGCCCCGAACTTCTCCATCGGCGCGATCCTCGGGATGAAGTTCTCCCAGCTGGCCGCCCGGTACTTCGAGTCCGTCGAGGTGATCGAGCTCCACCACGACAACAAGGCGGACGCCCCCTCCGGCACCGCCACCCGCACCGCCCAGCTGATCGCCGCCGCCCGCACCGAGGCCGGCCTGCCCCCGCAGCACGACCCGACCACCCACGGCCTGCCCGGCGCCCGCGGCGCCGACGTGGACGGCGTCCCGGTGCACGCGGTGCGGCTGCGCGGCCTGCTGGCCCACCAGCAGGTGATGTTCGGCGACACCGGCGAGACCCTGACGATCCGTCACGACTCCACGCACCACAGCAGCTTCATGCCCGGCATCCTGCTCGGTGCGCGGAAGATCGCCGACCACCCGGGCCTCACCTTCGGCCTGGAACACTTCCTGGACCTGTGAGATGACGTCCCGCACCGGATTCTTCGTCCTCTCCGGCGTCCTGCTGCTGGTCAGCCTGGTCTGCGTCGGCGAGGGCGTCCAACTGGTCGCCACCGGGAAGCCGCTGGGCATCGGAATCGGCCTGTGCGCCTTCGTCATCCCGGTGATCGGCGTCTGGTTCCTCGTCCAGACCGTCCGCTTCGGCCGGGCCAGCGAGCGGCTCGCCCGCGAACTGGAGGCCGAGGGCGGCCTGCCCGTCGACGAGTTGAAGCGCAGCACCGGCGGCCGGATCGACCGCGCCTCCGCCGACGCGGTGTTCACCCGCCGCAAGGCCGAGGCCGAGGCCGACCCCGCCGACTGGCGCAACTTCTTCCGGCTGGCCGTCGCGTACGCCGACGCGGGCGACGTGCCGCGGGCCCGCAAGGCCATGCAGCACGCCATCAAGCTGCACGGGGCCGGCACGCCCACCGCCGTAGACTGACCCGTACTCCCCTCCAGACCCCCTCAGGACGTTCTCCCATGCGCGCAGTAGAACCCCAGGTCCACCTGATCGCCCGCCCCGAGCTCGACTACGACGAGGTCGCCGCCTACCTGCAGGACGTCGGCGGCGAGAGCTGGCTGGAGCGGGTCGACCGCGGCGACCTGGACGACGCCCAGAACCTCGCCGAGTTCGCCGGCCGGATCTGCTACCGCTCCTGGAAGCCGGGTCTCAACCCGAACGTCACCAAGGTCCGCACCGACCAGGACGTCTACCTGAAGAACATCCTGGCCAGCGCGCACGGCTCGGTGCTGGAGCACGTCTCCTTCTCCTTCGTGCTGCACAACGTCAGCCGGGTGGTCACCCACGAGCTGGTCCGGCACCGGGCCGGCGTCGCGGTCTCCCAGGAGTCGCTGCGCTTCGTCCGCCTCGACGACATCCCGTTCTGGTTCCCCGAGTGGGCCAAGCAGGACGAGGCGCTGATGTCCCGGGCGACCGGCCTGATGAAGGAGATCGAGGAGTTCCAGCACTGGATGGCCGACCACTTCGGGCTGGACGAGGAGGGCGTGCCGTTCCACGAGAAGAAGGAGAAGACCTCCTTCATGCGCCGCTTCGCCCCCGAGGGCCTGGCCACCGGACTGGTCTGGACGGCCAACGTCCGCACCCTGCGGCACGTGATCGAGAACCGCACCGCGCCGGGCGCCGAGGAGGAGATCCGGCTGCTGTTCGGCAAGATCGGCGAGCTGATGGTCAAGGAGGCCCCGTCGCTGTTCGGCGACTACACCGTCGAGAACGGCGCCTGGGTGCCGGGCTGGCGCAAGGTCTGACCGAGCGGCCCGCGGGCCCGGGCCGTCCTCACCCGTGCGGCCTTCGGCCGGAGCCCCCGGAACGCCCGCTGACCTGCGCCGACGGGCAGACGGGCGGACTGTCCGGCATGTCTGGATTGCGGCTTTCTCAGCCGCTCCATACGCTCAGGACACGGATTCCGGTGCTGCGTGAACCCCCGAGCGCGCAGCACCGGAATCCCATGTCCGGCCCGGGTTCCGGCCCCCCTCCCGACCCTCCGCCCTGTCCAAACCCTGGACCTGCGTGGCTACCGACCACCGCCCTACGAGTAGCTTTGGACCCATGGCTCCGACCTCCACACCGCAGACGCCCTTCGGCCGGGTCCTGACCGCGATGGTCACCCCGTTCACCCCCGAGGGCGAGCTCGACCTCGACGGCGCCCAGCGCCTCGCCGCCCACCTGGTGGACTCCGGCAACGACGGTCTGGTGCTCAACGGCACCACCGGCGAATCGCCCACCACCACCGACGCGGAGAAGGCCCGACTGGTACGGGCCGTGGTCGAGGCGGTCGGGGACCGCGCCCACGTCATCAGCGGGGTCGGCACCAACGACACCCACCACAGCGTCGAACTCGCCCGCCAGGCCCGGGACGCCGGCGCGCACGGCCTGCTCGCCGTCACCCCCTACTACAGCAAGCCCCCGCAGGAGGGCCTGTACCGGCACAACGTCGCCATCGCCGACGCCACCGACCTGCCGGTCATGCTGTACGACATCCCCGGCCGGTCCGGTGTCGCCCTCGAAGCCGACACCCTGGTCCGCCTCGGCGAGCACCCCCGGATCGTCGCCAACAAGGACGCCAAGGGCGACGTCGCCGCCGCCGCCCACGCCATCGCCCGGGCCGACCTCGCCTGGTACTCCGGCGACGACGTGCTGACCCTGCCGCTGCTCTCGGTCGGAGCCGTCGGCGTGGTCAGCGTGGTCGGCCACGTGGCCGCCGCCGAGATCCGCACCATGATCGAAGCCTTCACCACCGGCGACACCGCCAAGGCGCTCGCCGTCCACCAGTCCCTGCTGCCGGTCTACACCGGAATCTTCCGCACCCAGGGAGTCATCCTCGCCAAGGCGGCGTTGAACCTGCAGGGACACCCGGCCGGCCCGCTCCGACTCCCCCTGGTCCCCGCCACGGAGGCGGAGACCGCCCGGTTGAAGGAGGATCTCGCCGCCGGCGGGGTACACCTGTAACCAACAACGGACGTGCGCGCCCCCGGCTCGCCGGACCCACCCGGGTCCGCCGCTGGACCGGGACCGCAGGCGCGCGGCACATCGGCAGTCAGGTAACCACGATGGACGCACGCCATATGCAGCCGGGGGAGGAACCCCCCGGGCATATGGCGTGCGTCGTGAGGAGAGTCTTTTGAGCCACCCGCACCCCGAACTCGGCGCGCCCCCCGCACTCAAGGAAGGCGCCCTCCGCATCACCCCGCTCGGCGGTCTCGGCGAGATCGGCCGCAACATGACGGTCCTGGAGTACGGCGGCCGGATCCTGATCGTCGACTGCGGCGTGCTCTTCCCCGAGGACGAGCAGCCCGGCGTCGACCTGATCCTCCCCGACTTCAGCTACATCCGGGACCGCCTCGACAAGATCGACGGCATCATCCTGACCCACGGCCACGAGGACCACATCGGTGCCGTGCCCTACCTGCTCCGGGAGAACCCGGACATCCCGCTGATCGGTTCGAAGCTCACCCTCGCCCTGATCGAGGCCAAGCTCGCCGAGCACCGCATCCACCCCTACGTCCTGGAGGTCGTGGAGGGCGACCGCGAGCGGATCGGCCCCTTCGACTGCCAGTTCATCGCGGTCAACCACTCCATCCCGGACGCCCTCGCGGTCGCCGTCCGCACCCCCGCGGGCATGGTCGTCGCCACCGGTGACTTCAAGATGGACCAGCTCCCGCTGGACGGCCGGCTCACCGACCTCCCGGCCTTCGCCAAGCTGGCCGAGGAGGGCATCGACCTCCTCCTGGTGGACTCCACCAACGCCGAGGTCCCCGGCTTCATCCCGCACGAGCGCGACATCTCGGCGGCCCTGCGCAACGTCTTCGCCAACGCGGACAAGCGCATCATCGTCGCCTCCTTCGCCAGCCACGTGCACCGCATCCAGCAGGTCCTGGACGCCGCGCACGAGTACAAGCGCAAGGTCGCCTTCGTCGGCCGCTCGATGGTCCGCAACATGGGCATCGCCCGCGAACTCGGCTACCTGAAGGTCCCCGGCAACCTGCTCGTCGACGTCAAGACCCTCGACGACCTCCCCGACAAGGAGGTGGTGCTGATCTGCACCGGCTCCCAGGGCGAGCCGATGGCCGCGCTCTCCCGGATGGCCAACCGCGACCACCAGATCCGCATCGTCGAGGGCGACACCGTCGTCCTCGCCTCCTCGCTGATCCCCGGCAACGAGAACGCCGTCTACCGCGTCATCAACGGCCTCACCCGCTGGGGCGCCAAGGTCGTCCACAAGGGCAACGCCAAGGTGCACGTCTCCGGCCACGCCTCGGCCGGCGAGCTCCTGTACTTCTTCAACATCTGCAAGCCCAAGAACCTGATGCCGGTCCACGGCGAATGGCGACACCTGCGCGCCGCCGCCGACCTCGGCATCGCCACCGGCATCCCGCGCAACCGCGTGGTCATCGCCGAGGACGGCGTCTGCGTCGACCTGGAGAAGGGCGTCGCCCGGATCGTCGGCAAGGTCCGGGCCGGCTACGTCTACGTGGACGGCTCCTCGGTCGGCGACATCACCGAGGCTTCGCTCAAGGACCGCCGCATCCTCGGCGAGGAGGGCTTCATCTCCGTCTTCGTGGTGGTCGACTCCACCAACGGCAAGATGGTGAGCGGCCCGACCATCCAGGCCCGCGGCTCCGGCATCGAGGACGGCGCGTTCACCTCGATCGCGGGCAAGCTGGAGGAGGCCCTGACCCGCTCCGCCGGCGAAGGCGTCCTGGAGGTCCGTCAGGTCCAGCAGCTGGTCCGCCGGATCATCGGCAAGTGGGTCGCGGACAACTACCGCCGCCGCCCGATGATCCTCCCGGTCGTCGTCGAGGTCTGATCCCACGACCCGATTTGACCTGGGGCAGCCCGGTGCGTAATGTTCTCCGGGTTGCCCCACGGTCGTGCGGCTTCGCTCCGAAATCGAATTCGTTCGAATCGGGGCGGGGAAAACAGGCCGAGAAACTCTGATAGAGTCAGGGAGCGCCGAAAGGCAAAAGTGAATCGGATCGAATGAAACTCCGGAAAACGGAGCGGAAAACCTCTGATAAGCTTGAAACACGAAAGAACGAAGGCCCGGAGGGTCCGCAGGAATGCGGCTCGAAGGAAGCATCCGTTCCTTGAGAACTCAACAGCGTGC
>NZ_BAAANS010000047.1:0-65015 GCF_039529925.1 Kitasatospora saccharophila
GGCAGGTGGAGGTCCTCGTCGGAGGTGCAGGAGGAGACCTGCACCCGGCTGCCGTCGGGCCGCACGGTGTAGACCCGGATGGTCAACTTCGCCGCCGAAGTTGGATAGCCGCTCGGTGGCGGCCCGGCGGGCTCTTGCTGACGGTTCGTCACGTTCCTTGCTCCACGTTGCACTTGCTCCCGGGAATGGTCACTGTCTGTGCCACAAGCGTTGCCGAGCGCCGCTACCCTGGGCAAGGAGCGCCGTGTTTCCGACTCGGGCGGTGGCCGGGCGCAGAACGAGAAGGAGGCCGGACGCATGGGCTGGCAACCACGGGACCTTCAACCGGGCCTCTCGCCCCGGCACTTCTACGGCGCCGAGATCCGCCGCTGCCGAGACCTGAACGGCAGCATGTCGCTGGAGAGCCTGGGAAACATCCTCAAGTTCTCCAAGGGGCACCTCTCGCGGATCGAGAGCGGCGCGTCCAAGCCCCCGGAGGGCCTGTCGGAGAAGCTGGACGTCATCTTCGGGACCGACGGACTGTTCTGCCGGCTCTACGAGTTGGCGAAGCGGGAGCCGTTCCCCGACAAATACAGCACGTTCCACAAACTGAACGACCGCGCGGTGGAACACGCCTCGTACACGCTGTCGTTCCCGGGCATGCTCCAGACTGAGCGGGTGATCCGGGCCATCATGGACGGGGGTTCCTCCCGCGCTTCGGAGGCTGAGATCCAGAGCTGGATGACTGCCCGACTCGGACGGCAGAAACGGCTCTATGCCGAACCAGCGGTGTGCGAGTACTGGTTCATCATCGACGAGTGCGCACTTTGGCGGCCGATCGCCAGCCCGGAGGTGATGGTGGAGCAGCTCTCCGTGGTGCTGGCCGCCAGTCGGCTCCGCAATGTGACGGTCCAGATCTTGCCCTTCAGCGCTGGCGTGCACTCGCGGATGAGTGGCTCTACGTTGATCATGCTGACCTCGCCCGACGGATCGATGGCTGCCTATGAAGAGGGCAATCGATGGGGGCAGTTGCACGATGACGCGCTGACTGTCATGAGTCTTAACAAGGATTACAATCTGTTGCGGGCTCAGTCCCTCTCTCCACGGGACACCGAGGCTAAGTTCAGATCAGCCCTGGAAGGATTCGCTGAAGATGCGCGCTGACGGAATGCCTGAGAACTGGGTCAAGAGCAGCTACAGCAACGAGGACGGCGGCGACTGCGTCGAGGTGGACGCCAACCGTCCGGGCACCGTGCGTGACTCCAAGGACCCCGACGGGCCGCGTCTGCGCTTCGCCCCCGCGTCCTGGGCCGCCTTCGTCTCCTCCGCCGCCGCAGGCGAGTTCGGCAACATCTGATCCCTGGCGCGAATGTCTGCCACTCGACCCACGTCGAACAGATCGGTGATATGACGTCGGCATCGAGGCCGACGGTTCGGTGTCCCGGGGGGTCGGGCCCGGATGTCGGGTGGACGACGCGGTGGGGGGTCCGATGAAGCCGGTGAAGAGAAGTAGTCCTGCCCGGATAGCCCTGGTGGGGGTGGGGTTGGGATTCCTCCTGATCTCGGTCGCCAGCCTGGCCGACAGCTCGGCGGCCGGAGAGCGGGCGTTTCACGCGGTCCTGCTGGTCGCCTCCGTGGTGTGGTGCTTCCGGGTGGCCCGGACGGGGTTGGTCGTCGACCGGCACGGCATCGTCCTGCGGTCGATCGGGCGTTCCCGCCGGGTTTCCTGGCGGCAGGTCAAGGTGGTTGAGGTCCGCGAAGCGGGAAGGCCGGGCACGCTCGACTGCTGGCTGATCGAGTTGCGGTTGCGCGGCGGCCGGGTCCTGCGGCTGGAGGAGACGACGAGCCGGACGCGGAGCCACGTCGAGGAGTTCGGCCGCCGGATGGTCGCGTTGCGGCCGGCGCACCTCGGTGACGGCATCGAACTGCTGGGCCTGGAGGGCACCGGCCGGCCGGACAAGGACGCGGTCGTCGGTCCGGACGGGGTGCCGGTGCTGGTCCGGTTGACCGGCCCGGGCGGGGTGCAGTTGAACTGGAGCGCTGCGGTCCTGCCGGACGGCCCGCTGATCGCGCTGGTGGCCCTGGTGCTGATCGGCATCGGGAAACTGGTGTCGGCCGTCGTGCGGGAGATCCGCAAGAAGCCGAAGTACGAGGTCGACATCGAGGTCGGCGGGCCGGAGCCGCGCAGGGTCACGCTGCCGTTCGACTCGCGGGCGCGGGCCACCGAGCGGGTCCGCGAGCTGGTCGCCGCCATCGGCGAACGCGGTGCGGAGGCCGTACCCGGCGCCTCCGAGCGGTAGCGGGGGTTCGGTGGGGCCGAGTTGCCCCAGGGCCGTCCGGCGCGTCTGCTTCCGGTTCTGTTCACGGCACGCAGCAGCACGGACCCGCCGTTCCCCGAGCCCCTGATTGCGCCTTCCGCGACGTGAACCGTCCCGCCCGCGCCGTCTTGAGCGGGACGGGGCGCGGGCGGGACGGGGTCAGAGGGCGGCGACGGTGGCCAGGTGGTCGGGCATCTCGCCGCCGCTGTCCAGGAAGTGGGTCAGCGGGAGGGTGGCCGCGCCGAGCGTCACCGCGTCCGGGCCGAGGTCGGAGAGGGTGATGGTGGTGCGGGAGCGGGGGTAGGAGAGGGCGTAGCGGGTCGCGGCCTCGTCGATCGCGGGGAGCATCCGGGGGCCGAGCAGCAGGCCCGCCCAGCCGCCGATGACGATCCGCTCGGGGTTGAAGAGGTTGACCAGGTCGGCGATGGCGGCGCCGAGGAGTTCGGCGGCCTCGTCGAGCAGGGCGACGGCGCTGGGCCGCCCCTCCTCGGCGGCCCGCAGCAGCGCGGCCAGGCCGGCCTTCTCGCTGGTGCCGGGCACGGTGCCGTCCCAGCGTTCGACCAGGGCCTCGGCGCCGACGTACGCCTCCAGGCAGCCGCGCGAGCCGCACCGGCAGGGGCGGCCGCCGACGTGCACCTTGGTGTGGCCCCACTCGCCGGCCGAGCTGCTCGCGCCGCGGAAGCGGGCGCCGTCGGCGATCACGCAGGCGCCGACGCCGGAGCCGAACAGGGCGACCACGGCGTGTCGGCTGCCGCGTCCGGCACCGAACCACATCTCGGCCTGGCCGAGGGTCTTGGCGCCGTTGTCGACGTACAGCGGCAGCGGGGTGTGCTCGCGCAGCAGGCGGCCGAACGGGACGGCGTCCCAGTCGAAGGTCTGGCCGTGCACGACGACGTCGGCGCCGGGGTCGGCGCCGGTGCCCTGCTCGACGACGCCGGGGACGCCGATGCCGATGCCGAGCACGTTCTCGGCGGGGACGCCGGCGGCGGCGAGCACCTGGTCGAGGCCGCTGGCGATCATGCGGACGACCCGCTCGGGGTCGTGCGCGGCGAGCAGCGGCTGGTCGGCCGAGGCGAGTTCGGTGAGCGCGAGGTCGAACAGGGTGACCCGGACCTGGGTCTCGCCGATGTCGATGCCGACCAGGTGGGCCTGGCCGGGGGTGACCCGGAGCAGGATGCGGGGACGGCCGCCGTCGGACTCGACGGATCCGCACTCCTCGATCAGCCCGTCGGTGAGCAACTCTCCCGTTACGTTGCTGACCGATCCGGCGCTCAGTCCGGTGGCGGTGCCCAGCTCCTGGCGGCTCAGCGGACCGTGGAAGTACAGGTGTCGCAGTAGCGTGGAACGGCTGCTCCGGCGCAGGTCGCGAACGGTCTGCTTGCCTCGCGGTGTCATCGGTGTCCCTTCTTCGTTGCAGAATCTACGCCGTCGCGCCTCTTGACGTCTACTTTTCTCAGACGTTAAATCTCGGCGTGAAGTAAGCAGTTCCCACTGCTTCTTCACCCCCACGAGACGACAGCCCGAGAGGGGCTCCTCCCATGCGCACCCACCGGATCTCCGCCGCCCTCGCCCTGACCGCCGCGATCGTCCTGACCGCCTCCGCCTGTGGCGGCGGCGACAGCGGCGGCGGCAGCAACTCCAGCCCGAAGACCCTGACGTACTGGGCCTCCAACCAGGGCAGCAGCCTGGAGAACGACAAGCAGGTGCTGGAGCCCGAGCTGAAGAAGTTCGAGGCGCAGACCGGCATCAAGGTCAACCTCGAAGTGATCCCCTGGTCCGACCTGCTGAACAGAATCCTCGCCGCCACCGCGTCCGGCCAGGGCCCGGACGTGCTGAACATCGGCAACACCTGGTCCGCCTCCCTCCAGGCGACCGGCGCGCTGCTCCCGTTCGACCAGGCCACCTTCGACAAGATCGGCGGCAAGGACCGCTTCCTGGAGTCGACCATCGCCTCGGCCGGCGCCAAGGGCAAGGACCCGGCGGCCGTCCCGCTGTACTCGATGGCCTACGGCCTGTACTACAACAAGAAGCTGTTCCAGGCGGCCGGGATCGCCAACCCGCCCACCACCTGGGAGGAGCTCGTCGAGGACGGCAAGAAGCTGACCTCGGGCGACAAGTACGGCATCGCGATCGAGGGCGGCAACGTCTCGGAGAACGTGCACAACGTCTTCACCCTCGGCATGCAGCACGGCACCGGCTTCTTCGACGCCTCGGGCAAGCCGACCTTCGACAGCCCGGAGGCCGTCGCCGCGGTCAAGCAGTACGTCGACTTCATCGCCAACGACAAGATCGCCGCCCCCGGCAACGCCGAGTACGCCGCCAACCAGTCGGTGACCGACTTCGCCACCGGCAAGGCCGCGATGCTGATGTGGCAGTCCGCGGGCGCCAACCTCAAGTCGCACGGCATGAACCCCGACGACTACGGCGTCGTCCCGGTCCCGGCCCCGGCCGGCGCCACCGGTGACAAGGCCACCACCTCGATGGTGGCCGGCATCAACCTGGCGGTCTTCAAGAACACCAAGAACCTCGACGGCGCCCTGAACTTCGTGAAGTTCATGACCAGCGACGAGGAGCAGAAGACCCTCAACGGCACCTACGGCTCGCTGCCGTCGGTCAAGGCCGCGCAGTCCGACGCCGCGTTCTCCACCCCGGAGCTGCAGACCCTCGCGGGCGTCCTGCAGAAGAGCGCCGCGCCGCTCCCGCAGGTCCCGAGCGAGAGCCAGTTCGAGACCCTGATCGGCACCGCGGTCAAGAACCTGCTGGCCTCCGCCGCCGCGGGCAAGCCGATCACCGATGCCACGGTCAAGGACGAGCTGTCCAAGGCCCAGCAGCAGATGCCGGCGAGCTGACCCACGTGTCCGAAAAACTGATCGACCGTAAGGCCGTCGGCAACGGCAAGGAGGTCGCCCCGAAGGGGGCGGCCCCCGCCCGCCGGCGCATCCGCGAGAAGTTCGGGCGCAGCGCACTGCCCTACCTGCTGCTGCTCCCGGCCCTGCTGGCCGAGCTGCTGATCCACCTGGTGCCGATGGTCACCGGCATCGTGATGGCCTTCAAGCAGCTGACCCAGTTCTTCATCCGCGACTGGGGCTCGGCGCCCTGGTCCGGCTTCGACAACTTCAAGGTGGCGCTGGACTTCAACGCCCCGGTCGGCAAGGCGCTGCTGCACTCGTTCTGGGTGACCTGCATGTTCACCGTGCTGTCGGTGGGCCTGTCCTGGCTGATCGGCGTCACCGCCTCGATCTTCACCCAGGACGCGTTCCGCGGCCGCGGGCTGCTGCGGGCGGCGTTCATGCTTCCGTACGCGCTGCCGGTGTTCGCGGCCGTGATCACCTGGTCGTTCATGTTCCAGCGGGACACCGGCCTGATCAACCACGTGCTGCACGACCAGCTGCACCTGACCAGCGACAAGCCGTTCTGGCTGATCGGCGACAACAGCTTCTGGGCGCTGCTGACCGTCTCGGTCTGGAAGTCCTGGCCGTTCGCCTTCCTCACCCTCACCGCGGGCCTGCAGAACATCCCGCGCGAGCTGTACGAGGCCGCCTCGCTGGACGGCGCCGGCGTCTGGCAGCAGATCCGCCGGATCACCCTGCCCTCGCTGCGCCCGGTCAACCTGGTGCTGGTGCTGGTGCTCTTCCTGTGGACGTTCAACGACTTCAACACGCCGTTCGTGCTGTTCGGCAAGTCCGCCCCGCAGGCCGCCGACCTGATCTCGATCCACATCTACCAGTCCTCCTTCATCACCTGGAACTTCGGCCAGGGCTCCGCGATGTCGGTGCTGCTGCTGCTGTTCCTGCTGCTGGTGACCGCGGTCTACCTGCTCGCCACCAACCGCCGTCGGGAGGACGCAGAATGATCAACCCGCCCGCCTCCTTCCGCTGGCTGCGCCGAGTCGTGCTGCTGGTGCTGGCCGTCTTCACCCTGACCCCGGTCGCGGTGATGCTGAGCTCCTCGCTCAAGCCGCTGCGCGACGTCCAGGGCCCGTGGCGCTGGATCCCCAGCGAGCTGACCTTCCGGCCGTACATCGACATCTGGAAGACCGTCCCGCTCGCGAAGTACTTCACCAACTCGCTGATCGTGGCCGGCTCGGCCACCGCGCTGTCCGTGCTGATCGCGCTGCTGGCCGGCTACGCGGTGAGCCGCTACCGCTTCCGCGGCAAGAAGATCTTCACGATCACCGTGCTGTCCACCCAGATGTTCCCCGGCATCCTGTTCCTGCTGCCGCTGTTCCTGATCTTCGTCAACATCGGCAACTCGACCGGCATCGCCCTCTACGGCAGCCGCGGCGGCCTGATCCTCACCTACCTGACCTTCTCGCTGCCGTTCTCCATCTGGATGCTGGCCGGGTACCTGGACTCCATCCCGCGCGACCTCGACGAGGCCGCCGCCGTGGACGGCTGCGGGCCGATCCGCACCCTCGTGCAGATCATCGTCCCGGCCGCCCTGCCCGGCATCATCGCGGTCGCCGTCTACGCCTTCATGACCGCCTGGGGCGAGGTGCTGTTCGCCTCCGTCATGACCAACGACCAGACCCGCACGCTGGCCGTCGGGCTCCAGGGGTACGCCACGCAGACCGACGTCTACTGGAACCAGGTGATGGCCGCCTCGCTGGTCGTCAGCCTCCCCGTCGTCGCCGGATTCCTGCTGCTGCAGCGCTACCTGGTGGCCGGTCTGACCGCCGGTGCCGTCAAGTGAGGCACCGTCAGGGTGCCGCCAACTGACGCACCCGCACCGGACCAGCCGCCCCCTCACCCTCGAAAGGACCACCCGTGAACCACCTCGACGCGCTGCCGGCCAACTTCCGCTGGGGAGCAGCCACCGCCGCCTACCAGATCGAGGGCGCCGCCAGCACCGACGGCCGGGCGCCGTCGATCTGGGACACCTTCTCGCACACCCCCGGCAAGATCGACAACAACGACAACGGCGACGTGGCCTGCGACCACTACCACCGCTGGCCGCAGGACCTCGACCTCGCCAAGAACCTCGGCCTGGACGCCTACCGGTTCTCCATCGCCTGGCCCCGCGTGGTGCCGCTGGCCGACGGCAGGGTCAACGCGGCCGGCCTCGACTTCTACGACCGCCTGGTCGACGGCATGCTGGAGCGCGGCCTCACCCCGTTCCCCACCCTCTACCACTGGGACCTCCCGCAGGCCCAGCAGGACCGCGGCGGCTGGCCCGAGCGCTCCACCGCCGAGCGCTTCGCCGAGTACGCGGCCGTGGTCGCCGAGCGCCTCGGCGACCGGGTCCGCGACTGGTGCACCCTCAACGAGCCGCTCTGCTCCTCCTGGATCGGCCACCTCGAAGGCAAGATGGCCCCCGGCGTCACCGACCTGACCGCCGCCGTCCGCACCTCCTACCACCTGCACCTCGGCCACGGCCTCGCCGTGCAGGCCCTGCGCGCCGCCGTCCCCGGCGCCCGGATCGGCATCGTCAACAACCTCTCCACCATCGAGCCGGCCTCGCAGTCCGACGCGGACGTCGCCGCCGCCCTGCGCGCCGACGGCCACATCAACCGCTGGTGGCTCGACCCGGTCCTCGGCCGCGGCTACCCGCAGGACATGGTCGACCTGTACGGCGTCGAACTCCCGGTCCAGGACGGCGACCTGGAGATCATCTCGGCCCCGCTCGACTGGATCGGCCTCAACTACTACTTCCGCCAGATCGTCGAGGACGACCCGACCGGCGCCGTCCCGAACTTCCGCCAGGTCCCCGGCCCCAACCCCGAGCGCACCGCCATGGACTGGGAGGTGCACGCCCCCGGCATCGAGGAGCTCCTGCTGCGCCTCACCGAGGAGTACGGCGTCCGCGAGATCTACGTGACCGAGAACGGCTCCGCCTACCAGGACACCGTCACCTCCGACGGCCGGGTCGACGACCCCGAGCGCACCGCCTACCTGGAGTCCCACCTCGCCGCCTGCGCCCGCGCCGTCGCCAAGGGCGCCCCGCTGGCCGGCTACTTCGCCTGGTCCCTGCTCGACAACTTCGAGTGGGCGTACGGCTACGACAAGCGCTTCGGCCTCGTCCACGTCGACTACGACACCCAGGTCCGCACCCTCAAGTCCAGCGGCGAGCGCTACGCCCAGCTCATCGCCGCCCACCGGGCCCGGGCCTGACCACCCGCCCGGCGGAGGCAACGAGAGGCAGGGCCCCGGGAGCGACCGACGCTCCCGGGGCCCTGCCCCTGTCGCACGTCCTACCTGCTACCGGGCGTCAGCGGCCCTGCAGGGCCTTGACGTTGTCGCCGAAGGTCCAGCCCTTCGAGCCGTCCCAGTTGAGGGACCAGGTCATCAGGCCCTTCAGCTGGCCGTTGAAGGAGCCGTACGCCTGTGAGACCAGGCTGGGGGCCATGTAGCCGCCGCCCGCGCCCGGCTGGGCCGGGAGGCCGGGGACCTGCTTGTCGTAGGGGACCTTGATGGTGGTGCCCTGGATGGTCAGGCCGTTGTTGAGGCAGGTGGTCTGGGCGGTGAAGCCCTGGACGGTGCCGGCCGAGTAGGAGTCGCCGGAGCAGCCGTACATGGAGCCGTTGTAGTACTGCATGTTCAGCCACCACAGCCGGCCGTTGTCGACGTACTTCTTGATGATCGGCAGGTACGAGCCCCAGATGGAGCCGTAGGTGACGCTGCCGCCGGTGACGTACGCGGTCTCCGGGGCCATGGTCAGGCCGAAGCCGGCCGGCATCTGGGCGAGCACGCCGTCGATGATCCGGATCAGGTTGGACTGCGAGGCGGACAGGGTGCCGATGCTGCCGCTGCCGGACAGGCCGGTCTCGATGTCGATGTCGATGCCGTCGTAGTTGTACTTCTTCAGGATCGGCACGATGGTCGAGACGAACTTGTCGGCGACCGCGCTGGAGCTGAGGTCGATGCCCGCGGCGGCGCCGCCGATCGACATCAGGATGGTCGCGCCGTTGGCCTTGGCCTGGCACATCTCGGCGGGGGTGGGCACCTTGACGCCGGTGTCCATGCCGTCCTGCCAGAGCACGGTGCCGTCGGAGAGGATCACCGGGAACGCGGTGGTGACCACGTTGTAGCCGTGCTGGCCGATCCGGCTGTCGGTGATCGGGGTCCAACCGAGTCCCGGGTGCACGCCGTTGGAGGCGCCGTCCCAGTTCTCCCAGTAGCCCTGCAGCACCTTGCCGGTCGGCCGGGGCTTGGTCGCGCAGGTGGCGTCACCGGGCGGGTTGCTGGTCGGCGGCTGCGAGGTCGGCGGCTGCGACGTGGGGGGCTGGGAGGTCGGCGGCTGCGACGTGGGGGGCTGCGAGGTCGGCGGCTGCGAGGTGGGGGGCTGCGAGGTCGGCGCGCTGGTCGACGGGGACGGGCTGCCGCTGCCGCCGGGGCCGCTGAGCACCAGGTCGTCGGCGTAGAACGCGGGCTGGCCGTACCAGCCGTGCACGAAGACGGTCACCGAGGTGGTGGACGCACCGGTGGAGAAGGTGGTGCTGAGCTGGCCGTAGGAGGCGTTGCCCGGGGCCCAGGTGGAGGCGTTCACGCCGGTGCCGGTGGCGCCGAGGTAGACGTAGTTGCCCTGGACGAAGCCGCTCAGGGTGTACTGCGAGTTCGGCTGCACGCTGATGGTCTGCGAGCACTGCGCGGTGTCCTGGCCGCCCGGGGTGGCCTTGAGCGCGGAGGTGCCGCCGTGCACCGGGGTGGTGACGACCGTGGCGCCGGAGCCGCTGGTGCAGGTCCAGTTGGCCAGGCCGCTCTCGAAGCCGGGGTTGGCGATCAGGTTGGCGACGTCGGCGGACGCGGTGACCGTGCCGGCCACGGCGAGGCCGGCGCCGATCACGGCGGCGGCGCTGACGCCGGCCAGCGTCCGGCGTCCGGCGCTCTGGCGGGTCCGGGCGTGGCTGACCCGGGGCGCGTGCTCGGCACGCTCCACGGGCGAGTACGACCTTCGACGGAACATCGTGATCCCTTCCCGCCGAAACACCTGGTCATGGGCATGACCAACGCTGTGGGGGCGCGGTGCCCGGCTGTGGGTGAGGTGGGGACATGTGGGGGGTTGTGCCCAGCCGGATCGTAGGAGCGGGGGCAAGGGGCGTCAATAGGTCTGGACCAATAACGAGGGTCTGGACCATTTTCGGGAAGGGTCGCCGAGCCCGGCCGCCCGGCGCCCGCGCCCCCGTACGCCCTTCCCGCCGACGGCCGCCGCGGCGCACACTGGACCAGGCCCCCGGACGCCGAGCGGAACGAGACCGGACGTGGACGTGGAGCACCCCACCCCCGCCGCCCTGCTCGCCGAAGCCTGCGCCGCCGCCGGGCGCTCCGACGCCGGCGCGGAGCTGATCCGGGCCGGTGAGAACACCCTGTGGCGGCTGCCCGGCGGGGTGGTCGCCCGGATCGGACGACCCGGCCAACTCGCGGCGGCCGCGAAGGAGTTGACCGTCGCCCGCTGGCTGCACCGGCACCGGGTGCCGGCCGTCCGGCCGCTCGGCCACCAGCCCGCGCCGCTGGCCGTCCGGGGCCGTCCGGCCACCTTCTGGCACGAACTGCCCCCGCACCGGCCCGGCACCGCCGCCGAACTGGCCGCCGCCCTGCGCCGCCTGCACCGGCTGCCCCCGCCGGAGACCCGGCTGCCCGCCCTCGACCCGTTCGTCCGCCTCCCCGAGCGGATCGACGCCGCCGGACTGGACCGCCCGCTCCACCGCCGGCTGCACGACCGGCTCACCGAACTGCGCACCGCCTGGCGCGAACTCGCCCTCCCCGCACGGGAGTCCACCGTCGTCCACGGCGACGCCTGGAGCGGCAACCTCGCGGTCACCGCCACCACCGCCCACCTGCTGGACTTCGAACGCACCGCGCTCGGCCCGGTCGAGTGGGACCTGACCACCACCGCCGTCGGCCGCCACACCTTCGGCACCGTCCCGCCCGGGACGTACGCCGCCTTCTGCGCCGCCTACGGCTCCGACGTCACCGAGCACCCCGGCTACCCGGTGCTCCGCGACATCCGCGAACTCCGGCTCACCTGCTACGCGTTGCAGCAGGCCACCACCGACCCGCGGCACCGCGCCCAGGCCCGCTACCGCCTGGCCTGCCTGCTCGGCGACCACGGCCCCCGGCCCTGGGGCTGGGCCCCGCTCGACTGACGCCCCGGACAACGGAGTTGACCCGCTGATCGAACTGTGACCTCGGAACCTCCACCGCTCCTCCCCGCAGCCGATACCGTCGGCACACGAGCAGGTGATCGGCCGGAGGGGAAGCATGCAGCCGCTGGGAGCGGACGATCCGCAGGAGCTGGGGGGCTTCCGCCTGCTGGGTCGACTGGGCGCGGGCGGAATGGGACAGGTCTACCTCGGCCGCACCCCCGGCGGCCGCACGGTGGCCGTGAAGGCGGTCCGGTCCGACCTGGCCCGCGACACCCAGTTCCGGGAGCGCTTCCGGCAGGAGGTCGCCGCCGCCCGCCGGGTCGGCGGCGACTGGACCGCCCCCGTCCTGGACGCCGACACCGAGGGAGCGCAGCCCTGGGTGGCCTCCGGCTTCGTGGCCGGCCCCTCGCTCGCCGAAGCCGTGCACGAGCACGGCCCGCTGCCCGGGCCCACCGTCCGGCTGCTCGGCGTCGGCCTCGCCGAGGCGCTCGCCCACGTCCACGCGCTCGGCCTGGTGCACCGCGACGTCAAACCCTCGAACGTGCTGCTGACCCTGGACGGCCCCCGGCTGATCGACTTCGGCATCGCCCGCGCCCTGGACGCCACTTCGGGGCTGACCCAGACCGGACACGTGGTCGGCTCGCCCGGCTACATGTCGCCCGAACAGGCCCAGGGACAGCCCGCCGGGCCCGCCTCGGACGTGTTCTCGCTCGGCGCCGTGCTCGCCCTGGCCGCCACCGGTCGGCAGCCGTTCGGCGACGGCGTCAGCGGTGCCGTCCTGCTCTACCGGGTGCTGCACGAGCAGCCCGACCTCGCCCAGGTCGAACCCCGGCTGCGCGAACTGCTCCTCGCCTGCCTGGCCAAGCACCCCGGCGACCGGCCCACCCCGCCGCAACTCCGGGCGCGCCTCGACCCCGAGCACACCGCCGCCGGGCAACTCGGACGCAGCAGTTGGCTGCCCGCCGACCTGGCCGCCGCCGTGGGCCGCACCGCCGTCCGGCTGCTCGACCTGGAAGCCGCCGCGCCGCTGCTCCCGCCGTCCCCGTCCCCGTCCCCGCCCCCGGTGCCCGCCGCGCCGCCCGGCCACGCCCTCCCGACCGTCTCCGGGCCCGCCCACCCGTACCCGGCCGCCCCCGCCGCACCGACCGGCTACGGGCCGCCGCCCCCGCCACCCGGACGCGGCCGGGGCCGACGCGTCGCCCTGCTGGTCGCCGCCGTCCTGGCGGTGGCGGCACTGGGCGGCTACGGGCTGGCCCGGCTCGGCTCCGGCGGCGGCACCTCGGCCGACGGCACGTCCCCGACGCCCTCCGCGTCCGCGCCCGCCAAGGACCGGCCCGCCGGCACGCCCGCCGGCACGCCCACCGGAAAGCCGACGGACGAGGCGTCCGACGAGCCGTCCGACGAGCCGTCCACGAAGGCCCCGGCGGGTGCGGCGGACAGCGACGTCCCGCCGGCGTTCCTCGGTACCTGGGAGGGCAAGGTGAACAGCGGCTCCGGCAAGGCGGACCTCAGCGTGCGGGTCGGCGAGAGCCGGATCGGCGACCAGTTCGCGGCCGGCGCCCTGCTGAACGGCGGCGGCGTCGACGGCTACTGCAGCGCCACCTGGACCCTGCTGTCGGTCACGGACACCCGGCTCCGGTTCAGCTCGAAGCTGATCGACTCCGCGTACCGGGAGTGCAACGACGGCGGGGAGCGGGTGCTCGACCTCCAGAAGGACGGCACCGTGCGCTACACGGTGGTCCTCGACGGCAAGACGGGCGAGCCGGTGACCCTGCACAAGGCGGCCTGACCAGCACCGCGCCGGCACCGTCCCCGGTCCGGCGCGGGCTCGTCGTCAGCGCGGGACCTCGGCCTGCGACCGGAACTGCCGCAGGTCCTCGGCGGTCTTGGAGATCTTCAGGCCGGACTGCACCTCGCTCTCGTCGTACACGATCGCCGTGTTGACGCCGATCGCTATGCACTGGATGCCGCTGAAGTACTGCTGGCCGTTGATGTCCGGCTGGTCCCGCTTGCTGATCGACTCCGCGCACTGCATGGTGCCGCCCAGCGGGCCGGGGTCGACGTCCTGGATGTCGTTGTAGATGGTGTGCGTGCCGCTGTCGCCCTCCTGGGGCGTCCACGCCTCCTGGATCGCCTGTGCGCGTTCCCCGTCGCTGAGCGCCTGGTCCTGCGTGACGGAGATCACCGAGGCGAAGCGTTCCCCGAACTGGCCGCCCGAGTACATCTCCATGGCGACGTCGGCGTCCGGCTGCGCCGCCCGCATGGCCTCCAGCGTTCCGCTCAGCATGCCCATGACCTCCTCGTTGTGCTCCATGCCCAGGAACGAGGAGGGGAACTGCACCTGCCACAGCTTCTGTTCCGCCGGCGGCTTCGTCCTCCCGGAACCACCGCCCGCCCCGGAGCCCCCTCCCGTCCCGGAGCCGGTGCCCGGTGTGCCGCCGGCCGCGCCGTGGGCCGCGGCCGTCCCGCCCCCGGACGGCTGCCCGGCGGCCGCCGGTCCGTCACCGTCCTTCGAGGCAAGTGCGTACGCCCCGCCGCCGACCAGCAGCACGGCGACCAGGCCGATCGCCACCCACAGGCCGGTGCGCGGGCGCCGCGGCGGCCCGGGCGGCCCGTACCCGGGCGGCGGGTAGTTGCCGGGCGGCCCGTACCCGGGCGGCGGCGGGTAGTTGCCGGGCGGGGGGAAGGACGGCGGCGGGGGGACGCTTCCCGGCGGGGTGCCGGGCGGCTGCTGGTACACGGGGACTCCCGGGTCGCGGTGTGGTCGCGGTGGCCGTGCTGTGCTGCTCCGGTGAAGGATGCCCACCGCGGGGGCCGCCCGGCACCCCCCTCGTCCCGCCGTTCCCGATCCGTAGCACGACCGCGACACAAGGCCGGTGACGCCGGGTCAGTCCACGCAGGGCACCCCGCCCAGCGCCACCGCCTTCGGCAGGAAGGCCACCGACCCGGTCGGGACGGCTGCGGCGCCGTCCGACGGCTCCGACGAGGACGACGGCGAGGACGAGGACGACGGTGAGGGCGTCGACGGGGAAGCCGGGGCCGGGGGGGCGGGCGTGACCCCGGGGCCGTCGAGCAGGAGGCTGCGGGCCGCGCCCGGCACCGCCAGGAGGTGGTTCAGGGAGGAGTCCAGGGTCACCGGCAGCGTCCGCAGGGTGCCCTGCCCGGCGGTCAGCGCCGGCACCTGGCGGACGAAGTCCACCGGGCTCCAGCCCTGGTCCACCACCAGGCTGCCGTCCAGCGCCCGGTACAGCGCGGTCAGCTTCGAGGGGTCCGCCAGCGTCCCGTCGGAGCGCAGCTTCTCCACCACCCCGGCCAGCAGCGCCTGGGCCCGCCGGGTGCGCTCCAGGTCGGACCCGTCGCCGACGCCGTGCCGCTGCCGGACGAAGGCGAGCGCCTGGGCCGCCCCCAACTCCTGCCGCCCGGCCGGGAACCGGGCCCCGCTGTACGGGTCGTCCACCGCGTGGTTCAGGCAGACCGGGATCCCGCCGAGGGCTTGGGCGACGCGGTAGAAGCCGGCCATCGACACCTCCGCGTAGTGGTCGACCCGGACGTCGGTCAGCTTCTCGACCGTCTTCAGCAGCGCCACCCTCCCGGCCTCCCGGCCGCGCGCGTACCGCTCCCTCTCCGTGCCGCCGCGGCCGGCCAGTTGTTCCAGCGCGGCCCGCTCGGCCTCCGGGTAGACCTGGTTGAGGAAGCCGGTGCCGTTCGGCCCCGGGACCAGCACGTCCCGGGGCAGCGACAGCTGCCGCACCTCGCCGCCGCCCGCCGGGACGTGCACCAGCATCATGGTGTCGGTGGCGCCCACCGCGCCCACCGCACCGGCCGCGCCCTCCGCACCGGCCGCACCGGCCGTGCCGCTGTGCAGGTCGCCGCGGAGCAGTCCCGGCGCCACCGGCCGACCCTGCGCGTCCAGGGCGTCGTCGGTGCCGACCAGCAGCAGCGTCACCCCGTCCGCCAGCGGCGCGGGCGCCGGGCTCTGGCCGGAGTGCGCCAGCTCCACCGCGGAGGTCCGTTCCCCCGGGAGGTCGCGCGGCACCGTCAGCAGCCCCGCCCCGACCGCGACCGCCGCGGTCAGCGCCCCCGCCAGCAGCACCGTGCGCCGCTGCCGGGCCCGCCTGCGCCGCCGCCCGGCCGCCAGCCCGCCGTCGACCAGCCGGGCCGTCAGCTCCGGCCCGGGGCCGCTGCCCGTCAGCCCGAAGGCCGCCCCCAACCGCACCTCGAACTCCCCTTCCCCACCGCCGGTGCCGCGCACCGCGCCGTTCTCCCCGCCGTCCCCTGCGCCGTCCACTCCGCCACTCCGTCCGTCGCACCCCGCGCCCTGCCCGCCACCGGGCCCGCCGCGTCCCGCCCTCACCGGGCCACCAACTCCGCCAGGTCCCCGCCCAGCAGTCCGCGCAGCTTGGCCAGCGCCCGCGAGCACCTGGTCCGCACCGCCGCCGAACTGTCCTTCACGATCGCCGCGGTCTCCTCCACGCTGCGGTCCTCCCAGTACCGGAGCACCACCACCGCCCGGTCGCGCGGCGGCAGCTGGGACAGCGCCTCGACCAGGGCGAGGCGCAGCGCCGAGTCCGGCCCGTCCTCGGCGACCTCGGGCAGCGCCAGGCTGGGCCGCTCGCTGCTGCTGCGCCGCCGCTGGTGCGACAGGTACGCCCGGACCAGCACGGTCTGCGCGTACCCGGCCGGGTTCTCGATCCGCCCGGCCCAGCTCGGCCGGTGCAGCCGGTGCCAGTGGGCGTACATCTGGCCCAGGGTGTCCTGCACGAGGTCCTCCGAGAGGTGGCTGTCCCCACCGGTGAGGAAGTACGCCGAGCGGTAGAGCTGCCCGGACCGGGCCGTCGCGAACGCGACGAACTCCTCCTCCATGGCGGCCCGCCGACCACTGCCCACTGCCCGTCTCCCCTCGCGCGACCCGCCCTATGACGGCGCGGGGGCCCAGGATGTTTCATCCGGACCGGAAACGCGTCCGCGGGGTCCGCGAACCCGTCCGTCCGTGAAGCATCACTGTCCGGTTGCGGACAGCCCGAGCGCCGCCGCCCGCTGGAAGGATGGGACGGCACCGCCTGTTCGTACCCCGTACTGGAGTTCCCCCATGGCCCTGCCCGACGGATCGCTCAGCCACCGCTACCGGGGCGAGCACCCCGTCCGCACCCTGTTGTTCCTCTTCCGCCCCGACCGCGCCCGGGTCCTCGGCGCGGTCGGCGTCTTCTTCGCCAAGCACGCCCCCGTCTGGCTGCTGCCCCTGATCACCGCCAACATCGTCGACGTCGTGGTCAAGCACCGCGACGTGTCCGTGCTGTGGTGGAACTCCGCGATCCTGCTGACCATCCTGCTGCTCAACCTGCCGCTGCACATGCTGTACGTGCACTGGATGCACGGCTCCATCCGCCGGATGGGCACCCGGCTGCGCTCCGCCCTGTGCCACCGGATGCAGCAGCTCTCCATCGGCTACCACTCCCGGGTCAGCGCCGGCGTCCTGCAGGCCAAGGTGATCCGCGACGTCGAGGGCATCGAGACCGCCTCCCAGCAGACCGCCGACAACGGCCTCGCCGCGATCGCCACCCTGCTCGGCGGCCTGGTCGTGATCGCGATCCAGACCCCCGCCTTCCTGCCGGTCTTCCTGGTCCTCGTCCCCGCCAGCGCCCTGCTGGTGGTCCGGCTGCGCGAACGGCTGCGCACCCAGAACGAGTCCTTCCGCCGCGAGGTCGAGCAACTCTCCTCCCGCATCGGCGAGATGACCACGCTGATCCCGATCACCCGGGCGCACGGCCTGGAGCGCACCGCGCTGCGCCGGGTCGACCGCACCCTGGGCCGGGTCCTCGACGAGGGCCTGCGCCTGGACCTGCTCAACGGCCGCTTCGGCTCGATGTCCTGGATCCTGCTCAACGCGATCGGCGTCGGCTGCCTGGCCGGCTCCGCGCTGGTCGCCTACTACGGCTGGATGAACGTCACCCCCGGCGCCGTCGTCATGCTCAGCGCCTACTTCTCCTCGCTCACCGGCTCCGTCACCACCCTGCTCACCCTCACCCCGCAGCTCGGCAAGGGCCTGGCCTCGGTCCGCTCGGCCGGCGAGGTGCTGCAGGCCCCCGACCTGGAGGAGAACGCCGGCAAGGCGGACGTCGCGGACGTCACCGGCCGGATCGACTTCCAGGGCGTCGGCCACAGCTACCACGGCGCGGACGCCCCGTCCGTCACCGGCTTCGACCTCTCGGTCCGCCCGGGCGAGACCATCGCCCTGGTCGGCGCGTCCGGCGCGGGCAAGTCCACCGTCCTCAACCTGGTGATCGGCTTCCTGCGCCCCACCGAGGGCCGGATCCTGCTCGACGGCCGCGACATGGAGGAGCTCGACCTGCGCTCCTACCGCAAGTTCCTGTCCGTCGTCCCGCAGGAGTCCATCCTGTTCGAGGGCAGCATCCGGGAGAACGTCACCTACGGCATGAAGGACGTGCCCGAGGAGACCGTCCTGGCCGCCCTGCGCGACGCCAACGCCCTGGAGTTCATCGAGCGCCTCCCCGAGGGCCTGGACACCGTGGTCGGCGAACGCGGCGCCCGGCTGTCCGGCGGCCAGAAGCAGCGCCTGGCCATCGCCCGCGCCCTGATCCGCGACCCGCGGGTGCTCATCCTGGACGAGGCCACCTCCGCCCTGGACTCCCGCTCCGAGGCGCTCGTCCAGCAGGCCCTGGCCCGCCTGGTCCGCGGCCGCACCGTCTTCGTCGTCGCCCACCGCCTGTCCACCATCCGCGGCGCCGACCGGATCGTCGTCATGCACGACGGCCGGATCGCCGAGATCGGCTCGCACGCCGAACTCCTGCGCACCGGCGGCCCGTACGCCGGCCTGCAGGCCGCCCAGCTCGCCTGAACCACCCCCTCACGGAACAGGACCACCCCGCATGACCGACCCGCTCAGCGGCAGACTCGTCCGGCTCAGGGAACTCCGCGAGGCCGACCTCCCCCGGCTCACCTCCTGGTGGCGCGAACCCGGCCTCGCCATCCAGCAGGTCACCGGCCCGGTGCACCCCCAGCCCGAGGCCCGGCTCGCCGACATGTTCCGCGCCTGGAGCCAGAACGGCGGCACCGACCTCGGCCTCTCCGTCGAAACCCTCGACACCGGCGACCTGGCCGGCCACGTCACCCTCTACGGCGCCACCCCCAAGGACCGCTGCGCCACCCTCGCCATCATCATCGGCCCGCCCCACCAGGACCGCGGCCTCGGCACCGACGTCCTGCGCACCACCATCCGCTACGGCTTCGCCGAACTCGGCCTCCACCGCATCGAACTCACCGTCAACAGCTACAACACCCGCGCCCTCGCCGCCTACCGCCGGGCCGGCTTCACCGAGGAGGGCCGCCGCCGGGAAGCCGTCTTCCGCGCCGGCAGCTGGCACGACCAGGTCCAGATGGGCGTCCTCTCCACGGAGTGGCAGGAGGACATCTGACCTTCCGGGGGCACGCCGACAGGGGCGCGGGGAACTGCGCGCCCCTGTTCGCCCGGGTTTCGCCCTCGGCACCTCGCGGGTAGCGTCGCGTTCCATGGACGTGGTGATCGCAGGTGGGCACGGCAAGATCGCGTTGCGGCTCTCGAAGCTGCTCTCCGCCCGGGGCGACGCCGTCGCCGGGCTGATCCGGAACCCGGCGCAGGCGGGGGACCTGCAGGAGGCGGGGTCGCGGCCGGTGGTGTGCGACCTGGAGGCGGTGTCGGTGGAGGCGCTGGCGGAGCACCTCGCGGGGGCGGACGCGGTGGTGTTCGCGGCCGGGGCCGGCCCGGGCAGCGGGACGGCGCGGAAGGAGACGGTGGACCGGGCGGGGGCGGTGCTGCTGGCGGACGCGGCGCAGCGGGCGGGGGTGCGCCGGTACCTGCTGGTGTCCTCGATGGGGCTGGACAAGATCGGGGACCCGGAGGTCTCGCCCGAGTTCGAGGTGTACCTGAGGGCGAAGCTGGCCGCCGAGGAGGCGGTCAAGGAACGCCCGCTGGACTGGACGGTCCTGCGCCCCGGCAGCCTGACCGACGCCCCCACCGAGCGGCACGCGCACCTCGCGCCGCCGCCCAACCGTTTCGGCGAGGTCTCCCGGGACGAGGTCGCGCACACCCTGCTGCGGCTGCTGGACGACCCGACGACGGTCCACCAGACCCTGGAACTCACCACCTGACCGCGACCGGCCCCGACCCGACCGGCCCTGGCCCGACCGGCCCCGACCGGTCGGGGCCGGGTCGCGGTTGCCCGGCGCCCCGCCGGGCGGGATCGTGGTGGTTGAGGTGAGTGCGATGGCCGAGATCGCCCTGCAGGTCGACGTCGCGGCGCCCCGGGAGCGGTTGCTGGCGGCGCTGGACACCCGCGAAGGGCTGGCGTCCTGGTGGACCACCGAGCTGGACCGGGAGGGCGAGGACCTGCTGTTCACGGTGGAGGACGCGCCGCAGCCGCTGCGGCTGCGCCGGGAGCGCGCGGACCTGGAGCGGGTGGCCTGGCGCAGCGTCGGGGTGTTCCCGCCGGCCTGGCAGGGGACGACCGTGACCTGGGACTTCTTCGACCACCCGGACGGCGCGCGGCAGTCGATGCTGCTGCTGCGCCACCTGGGCTGGGCGGCGGACGCGGGCCCGTCGGTGCCGGTGGCGGCGGGCCGCTGGGCGGAACTGGTGGTCCGGTTGAAGGACTACGCGCAGAGCGGCCGCCCGCAGCCGCTGTTCGTGCCGGGCCGCCACCCGCACCCGGGGGTGCACGCGGAGGCGGACTGACGGCGTGCGCGGCGTGCTCGGCGTGCGACGCGCCGGTTCGGACGATGACCGGCATGGAGCGGCGCGGACGGGTGAGACTGGCTGCATGTTGGGACTTCCGGACGGCATCAAGGCTTTCCTGTTCGACCTGGACGGGGTGCTGACCCAGACCGCGAAGGTGCACGCCGCGGCCTGGAAGGACATGTTCGACACCTTCCTGCGGTCCGAAGCGGCCCGCACCGGCGGCGAGTTCGTCCCGTTCGACCCGGTCGGCGAGTACGACCGGTACGTGGACGGGCGGCCCCGGCTGGACGGCACCCGGTCGTTCCTCGCCTCGCGCGGGATCGAACTGCCCGAGGGCACCCCGCAGGACCCGCCGGGCACCCGCACCGTCAACGGCCTGTCCGGCGCGAAGAACGACACCGTGCTGCGGATGATCCGCGAGCAGGGCGTGCAGCCGTACGCGGGCTCGGTGGCCTACCTGCACCGGCTGCGCGGACTCGGGCTGCCGCGCGCGGTGGTGTCGTCCAGCGCGAACTGCCGGGACGTGCTGCGGGCCGCCGGGATCGACGACCTGTTCGAGGTGGTGGTGGACGGGGTCACCGCGGCCCGCGACCACCTGGCGGGCAAGCCCGCGCCGGACACCTTCCTGGCGGCCGCGAAGGAGCTCGGGGTGGCCCCGGAGCACGCCGTGGTGTTCGAGGACGCGCTGGCGGGCGTCGCGGCCGGGCGGGCCGGCGGTTTCGGCGCGGTGGTGGGCGTGAACCGCACCGGGCAGGCCGACGCGCTGCGCGAGCACGGCGCGTCGGTGGTGGTGGACGACCTCTCCCAGCTGCTGGAGGAGCGCGGATGAGCCCGTCCGAGGCGTTCACCGTCGACCCCTGGGGGATCACCGAGCACGGCCTGGACCTGCCCGGGCAGGCCCGCGCCGAGTCGGTGTTCGCGCTGTCCAACGGCCACATCGGGCTGCGCGGCAACCTGGACGAGGGCGAGCCGCACGGCCTGCCCGGCACCTACCTGAACGGCGTGTTCGAGCTGCGCCCGCTGCCGTACGCGGAGAGCGGCTACGGCTTCCCGGAGTCCGGGCAGAGCGTCATCAACGTCACCAACGGCAAGCTGATCCGGCTGCTGGTCGACGACGAGCCGTTCGACCTGCGCTACGGCGAACTGCGCAGCCACCGGCGGACGTTGGACTTCCGGGACGGCATCCTGCGCCGGGAGGCGGAGTGGACCTCGCCGGCCGGGCGGACGGTGCGGGTGACCTCGTCCCGGCTGGTGTCGCTGACCCAGCGGGCGGTGTGCGCGGTGGACTACACGGTGGAGGCCGTGGACGGGCCGGTGCGGATCGTGCTGCAGTCCGAGCTGGTCGCCAACGAGCAGCTGCCGGGCGGCGCGGGCGACGGCGACCCGCGGGCGGCGGCGGTGCTGGAGGCCCCGCTGGCGGCCGAACTCCAGCACGCCGACGGCACCAAGGGCGTGCTGGTGCACCGCACCCGCTTCTCCGGGCTGCGGGTGGCCGCCGCGATGGACCACGTGATCGACGGGCCGGAGCGGATCGACACCACCGCCGAGTCCTCCGACGACCAGGCCCGGACCACCGCCACCACGGTGCTGAACGCCGGGGAGAAGCTGCGGCTGGTCAAGTACATCGCCTACGGCTGGTCGGCGACCCGCTCGCTGCCCGCGGTCCGGGACCAGGTGGAGGCGGCGCTGACCGCCGCCCGGTACACCGGCTGGGACGGGCTGGTGGGCGAGCAGAAGGAGTTCCTCGGCCGGTTCTGGGGCGACAACGACATCGAGATCGAGGGCGACGTCGAACTCCAGCAGGCCGTCCGGTTCGCGCTGTTCCACGTGCTGCAGGCGGGCGCCCGCAGCGAGGAGCGGGCGATCCCGGCGAAGGGCCTGACCGGGCCCGGCTACGACGGGCACTCGTTCTGGGACACCGAGACCTTCGTGCTGCCGGTGCTCACCTACTGCCTGCCGGACGCGGTCAAGCAGGCGCTGCGCTGGCGGCACACCACGCTGCCGATGGCCCGCGAGCGGGCGGCCCAACTCGGCCTGGCGGGCGCGGTGTTCCCGTGGCGGACGATCCGCGGCGAGGAGTGCTCCGGGTACTGGCCGGCCGGCACCGCCGCGTTCCACATCGGCGCGGACATCGCGGCCGCCGCCGTCCGCTACGTCCGGGCCACCGGGGACACCGAGTTCGAGCGCACCCACGGCCTGGAACTGCTGGTGGAGACCGCCCGGATGTGGCGCTCGCTCGGCCACCACGACGCCAAGGGCAACTTCCGGATCGAGGGCGTCACCGGGCCCGACGAGTACTCGGCGGTCGCCGACAACAACGTGTTCACCAACGTGATGGCGCAGGCCAACCTGTGGAACGCGGCGGACACCGCGCTCAAGTACCGGCACGAGTCGGGGCTGCTCGGGGTGGACACCGAGGAGGCCGCGGCCTGGCGCGACGCCGCCGACAAGATGTTCATCCCGTACGACGAGCAGATCGGCGTGCACCCGCAGGCCGACGGGTTCACCGACCACCAGATGTGGGACTTCGAGACCACCCCGCCGGAGAAGTACCCGCTGCTGCTGCACTACCCGTACTTCGACCTGTACCGCAAGCAGGTGGTCAAGCAGGCCGACCTGGTGCTCGCCATGCAGGTCCGCGGCGACGTGTTCACCCCCGAGCAGAAGGCCCGCAACTTCGCCTACTACGAGCGCCTGACGGTCCGCGACTCCTCGCTGTCCGCCTGCACCCAGGCGGTGATCGCCGCCGAGGTCGGCCAGCTCGACCTGGCCTACGACTACACCGCCGAAGCGGCCCTGATGGACCTGCACGACCTCGGCGGCAACACCCGCGACGGCCTGCACATGGCCTCGCTGGCGGGCGCCTGCATCGCCCTGGTCGCCGGGTTCGGCGGCCTGCGCGACCACACCGAGCAGCTGTCCTTCCGGCCCCGGCTGCCCGCCGGGCTGCAACGGCTGTGCTTCTCGATGAACGTGCGCGAGCACCTGCTGCGGGTCGACATCACCCACGCCACCACCACGTACACGCTGCGGCGCGGCAGCGTGCTGCCGGTCCTGCACGACGACGAGCAACTGCGGATCGAAGCCGGGAAGCCCGTCAGTCGCCCCACCGCGCAGGTCCCCGACCCCGGGGAGCGCCCCACCCAGCCGCCCGGCCGGGCCCCCGCCCGCCGGCACGGCCAGGTCGGCGTCAAGGTCGGGACGGTCGACCACCTGCCCGCCGAGTAGCCGCCGCGCGCCCCCGCGGCAGCCGGTCCGCGGACCCGGGCCGCCGCGGGGGTCAGCGCTTGACCGGCGGGCAGGTGCCGGTGCTGTCGCCGATCGAGTTGATCTCGGCGTTGGGCCGGGTGTCGCCGGTGTAGTCGAGCTGGTCGGTGCACTTGGTGCCGGACTTCTTCGGGGTGCCGGCGGTCGCGCCGCCGCCCTGCGGGGCCGGGCAGGTGCCGGTGCTGTCGCCGATCGAGTTGATCTCGGCGTTGGGCCGGGTGTCGCCGGTGTAGTCGAGCTGGTCGGTGCACTTGGTGCCGGACTTCTTCGGGGTGCCGGCGGTCGCGCCGCCGCCCTGCGGGGCCGGGCAGGTGCCGGTGGTCTCGCCGATCGAGTTGATCTCGGCGTTGGAGCGGCTGTCGCCCGCGTAGTCGACCCGGTCGGTGCACTTCGTGCCGGCCGCCGCCTTCACCGTGCCCGACGACTTCGCGGGGGTCTTGCCCGCGCCCGCGCCCGAAGTGGTCGGGGCGGCGGTCGGGGCGGCGGCCGGGGTGCTCGCGGCGGCGGGCGGGACGGTCACGGCGGCGGACGCGCTGGAGCCGGCCGAGGCGGAGCCGCCGCCGTCACAGGCGGTGAGCGACAGGCAGGCAGCCGCGGCGACAAGGGCGATGGCCGAAATCTTCCGAACGCGCATGGTCCTCTTCTTCTCGGTCGGGCGTCCCGCCCGCGGTGAGCGGGTCCGCCAGGAGGCAAGGGCGCTGCTCCCGGATATGAGGTTCCCTCAGCCACCGCCGGGATTCGGTCCGCACGGCGTCCCGGTTCCGCAACAGACCCGGGCCCCCGCCGGACCCGGCCCGCCGTCACCCGAGCGGGTGACCGTGCGCATACCGACCTGACGGTGCGTCAACACTCCCTGCAGACAAGCGAACCGCCGACCCGGGGGAGCCCACCCCCCGTCCCCGGCGCCGCTCCCCGAACGGAGGCCCCGTTGCGCCGTCCCCTCGCGCTCACCGCCGCCCTGCTCACCGCCCTCGCCACCGCCCCCGCCCACGCGCACGCCGCCCCGCGCTGGGTGCACACCTGCACCGCCCCCGCCCGGGCCGACACCGCCTCCTGCGACGCGCTGCGGGTGGTCGGCACCGCCGCCGCCGACGCGGACACCGCCGGCTACGGCCCCGCCGAACTGCGCGCCGCCTACGGGCTGCCCGCGGACGGCGGCGAGGGCGCCACCATCGCCGTCGTCGACGCCTACGACCACCCGCGCGCCGAAGCCGACCTCGACGTCTACCGCCGCCACTTCGGCCTGCCCGCCTGCACCACCGACAACGGCTGCTTCCGCAAGACCGACCAGCGCGGCGGCACCCGGCTGCCCCGCGGCAACACCGCCTGGGCCGGCGAGACCGCCCTCGACCTCGCCATGGTCTCCGCGATCGCCCCGCGCGCCCGGATCCTCCTGGTCGAGGCCGACAGCGCCGCCGTCGGCAACCTCGGCGCCGCCGTCAACACCGCCGTCGCCCTCGGCGCCCAGTACGTCTCGATCAGCTGGGGCACCACCGAGAACGCCAACGCGGCGGCCTACGACAGCCGCTACTTCGACCACCCCGGCACCGTCATCGCCGCCGCCTCCGGCGACTCCGGGTACGGCGTCAACTTCCCCGCCTCCTCACCCCACGTGGTCGCCGTCGGCGGCACCACCCTGCGCCCCGACGGCTCCGCCCGCGGCTGGGACGAGACCGCCTGGACCCCCGGCACCGACCAGGGCGCGGGCAGCGGCTGCTCCGGCCGACTCCCCAAGCCCGCCTGGCAGGACGACCCCGGCTGCGACCACCGCACCGTCGCCGACGTGGCCGCCGTCGCCGACCCCGCGACCGGCGTCGCCGTCTACCAGACCTACGGCGGCAACGGCTGGTACACCTACGGCGGCACCTCCGCCGCCGCCCCGGTCATCGCCGCCACCTACGCCCTGGCCGGCCCCCCGCCCCCCGGCAGCGACCCCGCGTCCTTCCCCTACCGCCACCCCGCCGCCCTCCACGACGTCACCACCGGCCCCGCCCCCACCGCCTGCACCCCGGCCTACCTCTGCACGGCCGGCCCGGGCTACGACGGCCCGACCGGCCTCGGCAGCCCGAACGGAGTGGATGCCTTCCGGGCATCGTGAGACCCGCTGCGCCGAGCCGGAACCAGGGGGCGCGGAACCAGGAGCGCGGGGAACCCGCCGCGCCCCTGGTTCCGCACCCGCTCAGCGCTTCGGCGCCGGCGTCAGCCTGCTGGTGACGCCCACCCGGTTGAGCGCGTTGATCGCGCAGATCAGGCCGATCAGGTGGGCGAGTTCGGTCTCCGAGAAGTGCTTCGCGGCCTCGTCGAACACCGCGTCCGGGACGCGGGTCTCGGCGACCAGGGTGACCGACTCGGTCAGGGCCAGCGCGGCGCGCTCGCGGGCGGTGAAGTACGGGGTCTCCCGCCAGGCGGCGAGGGTGTCGAGGCGGTGCTCCCGCTCGCCCTTCGCGCGGGCGTCGCCCGCGTGCTTGTCCAGGCAGAACGCGCAGCCGTTGATCTGCGAGGCGCGCAGGTTGACCAGTTCGGTGAGCACCGGGTCGGCGAGGCCGGCGATCGCGGCCCCGGAGGCTTCCAGCAGCGGGCGGTAGAACTCGGGGGCGCGGTCGCGCAGCGAGATGCGGAGGGCGGGGGCGGGAACGGTGGAGTCGTCGGTCATACGGCCCACCGTAGGCGCGCGGTGGACCGGCCGCGTGGTTCATTTGGGGGATGGATCCCTGGGCCACTTTCGGCGGCGACCTGCACCTCGACCTGGACGCCGGACGCTCCCGCGGCCTGGGTCTGCGCGCCGCCCTGGAGGACGCGCTGCGCACCGCCGTCCGGGACGGCCGCCTCGCCGCCGGGACGCGGCTGCCGTCCTCCCGGGCCCTCGCCGTCGACCTGGGCATCGCCCGCAACACCATCGCCGAGGCGTACACCCAGCTCGCCGCGGAGGGCTGGCTCGCCTCCCGGCAGGGCTCCGGCACGGTGGTCGCCGAGCGCGGCCCGCAGTCCGTCCCCGCCGCGCCGCCGCCCGGACTGCCCGCCCCGTCGGTGCCCGTGCACAACCTGCGCCCCGGCTCGCCCGACCTGAGCCGCTTCCCGCGCACCGCCTGGCTGGCCGCCGCCCGCCGGGCGCTGACCGCCGCCCCCAACGAGGCGTTCGGCTACGGCGACCCGCGCGGCCGGATCGAACTGCGCCGCGCCCTGGCCGGCTACCTGGCCCGGGCCCGCGGCGTGCGTACCGACCCCGAACGGCTGCTGGTCTGCACCGGCTACCTGCAGGGCCTCGGCCTGCTCTGCGCCGCGCTGCGCGAACACGGCCTGGCCGCCGTCGCGGTGGAGGAGTACGGGCTGCCGCCGCAGCACGCCGTGATCACCGCCCGCGGCCTCGCCCTGCGCCCGCTGCCACTGGACGAGGGCGGCGCCCGGACGGACGAACTGACCCGCACCGACGCCGGGTTGGCGGTGCTCACCCCCGCCCACCAGTTCCCCACCGGAGTCCCGCTGCGGGCCTCCCGGCGGGCCGCCGCGGTCGACTGGGCCCGGCAGGCCGGCGGCTACCTGCTGGAGGACGACTACGACGGCGAGTTCCGCTACGACCGGCACGCCATCGGCGCCATGCAGGCGCTCGACCCGGAACGGGTGGTGTACGCGGGCACCGCGTCCAAGTCGCTCGCCCCCGGCCTGCGGCTGGCCTGGCTGGCGCTGCCCGCCGCCCTGGTCGAACCGGTGGCCCGGCACAAGCGGCTGGCCGACGCGCACAGCGGCTCGCTGGAACAGCTCGCCCTCGCCGAACTGATCGACTCCGGCGACTACGACCGGCACGTCCGGCGCAGCCGGCACCTGCTGCGCCACCGCCGCGACCGGCTGGTCGGGGTGCTCGCCGAACGCGCCCCCCGGGTGCGGGTCACCGGCCTCAACGCGGGCCTGCACGCCGTCCTGGAACTGCCCGCGGACGGCCCGGGCGAGGCCGAACTGCTGCACCGGTCCCGGCGCGCGGGCCTCGCCCTGAACACCCTCGGCTGGCACCTGGCGCCCGGCGCCGCCCCCGGGCCCGGACGGCCCCCCGGGCTGGTGATCGGCTACGGCACCCCGCCCGAGCACGCCTTCGGCGCCGCGCTCGACGCGCTGTGCGAACTGCTCGCTCAGCCCTTGTGACTGCCCACGTAGAACAGCAGGAACAGGAAGGCCACGAAGACGTGCCCCGAGACGATGTAGATCCACACCCGGATCCACACCCGGTTCGAGGCGCGGTAGCCCGCGTCGATGGTCTCCGCGTACTTCGGAACGGCCGGGGCGGTCCGAGCGGTCGGGGCGGGGGTGTGGGCGGCGGGCTTTCCGGTGTCGGTCATGGCGCGGTCTCCTGACGTGGAGGTGGTGGGGCTACAGGCGCGGGGTGTCGCCCAGGCACAGGTCGCCGCCGGGGCTCTGCAACAGCGTGTGGACGAAGATCAGGTCGAGGCCGGAGGCGGAGTCGGCGGCGATCACGTGCGGGGTCATCGAGTCGAAGTGCGCCGAGTCGCCCTCGTCCAGGAAGTGCACCCGGTCGCCCAGCACCAGCTTCATCCGGCCCGCGGTGACGTACAGCCACTCCTCGCCCGGGTGCACCCGCACCACCGCGTCCTGCGTGCTCGGCGGCACGTGCACCCGGAGCGCCTGCATCGCCCGGCCCGGCGCACCGGCCCGCTGGTACCCCCAGCCGCCGGCCCGCCCGGGCTCCACCCGCCCGCCCCGGATCACCGGGTCGGGCTCGCCGGGCTGCTCGCCGAGCAGCTCGGACACGCTCGTCCCGTACGCCCGGGCCAGGCCCAGCAGCACCGGCAGCGAGGGCTGCCGGCGGCCGGTCTCCAGGCGCGACAAGTAAGCTGGCGAGAGGCCCACCCGGGCCGCCGCGACCTCCAGCGTCAAGCGGCTGGAGACCCGCTGCTCCCGCAGCCGCGCGCCGAGGCCCGCGACCTCCTGGTCCTCGTCGAGGGGACTGTCCGTCATGGGACCAGTGGACACCCTCCCTGCCCCCGAGGCAACAAACTTGCCCCACAGGCAAACCCGCCCCCCTGCCCCCACCTTCCCGCCCCCACCCGCCCCGACACCAGGGCCGACCGGCCCCACCCACCCTCCCCGGAGGGGGCCGGGCTTCTCCCGCCCGCCCGCCGAGGCCCGCCCGGCCGGGGCTCCCGTTCTCAGCTCCCTGCCCCGGAGGGGGTGGCTCCCCGCCCGGCCAGGTCCCCGCCGTCCTCCCCGGAGGGGCGGGCTTTCCCGCCCGCCCGGCCAGGGCTTCCGCTGTCCCCCTCCTCCCCCTCCGCCCCGGAGGGGGAGGGCTTTTCCACCTTCCCAGCCCGCCCGGCCAGGGCCTTCGCCTTCCCCTGACTCCCCTCCTCCCTTCCGCCCCGGGAGGCCGGATCCCCCGCCCTTCTCCGCCTGCCCGGCCAGGGCTTCCGCTGTCCCCCTCCTCCCCCTCCGCCCCGGGGGGGAGGGCTTTTCCACCTTCCCAGCCCGCCCGGCCAGGGCCTTCGCCTTCCCCTGACTCCCCTCCTCCCTTCCGCCCCGGGGGGGGCCGGATCCCCCGCCCGGCCAGGGCTTCCGCTGTCCCCCTCCTCCCCCTCCGCCCCGGAGGGGCTCTCAGGGGCGGGGGATGTTGCGCAGGTTGGAGCGGGCCAGGTCGAGCATCTTGCCGACGCCGCCGGTCAGGACGGTGCGGCCGGCGGCCAGGGCGAAGCCCTTGAGCTGGGCGGCGGTGATGTGCGGGGGGATGGAGAGCGCGTTGGGGTCGGTGACCACGTCGACCAGCGCGGGGCCGGGGCGTTCCAGGGCGTCGGTCAGCACCTCGTGGACCTTCGCGGGGTCGGTGACCCGCTTGGCGGGGATCCCGCAGGCGCGGGCGATCGCCGCGTAGTCGACGTCGCCGTTGTCGATCTCGGCCTCGGGGTAGCCGGAGACCAGCATCTCCAGCTTGATCATGCCGAGCGCCCCGTTGTTGAACACCACGGTCTTCACCGGCAGCCGGTACTTCGCCACGGTGAGCAGTTCGCCCAGCAGCATGCCGATCCCGCCGTCGCCCGACATCGACACCACCTGCCGTCCGGGGAAGGCGAGTTGGGCGCCGATCGCGTGCGGCAGGGCGTTCGCCATCGAGCCGTGCAGGAAGGAGCCGATCACCCGGCGGCGCCCGTTGGGGGTGAGGTAGCGGGCGGCCCAGACGTTGCACATGCCGGTGTCGACGGTGAAGACGGCGTCCTCGGCGGCGATCTCGTCCAGCACCGAGGCGACGTACTCGGGGTGGATCGGCCGGTGCTTCTCGATGTCCTTGGTGTACGCGCCGACCACCGTCTCCAGCGACTTGCAGTGCCGCTCCAGCATGGCGTCCAGGAACCGGCGGTCGCTCTTGCGCTCCAGCAGCGGCAGCACCGCCCGCAGCGTGGCGGCCACGTCGCCGTGCACGGCGAGTTCCAGCGGGGTGCGGCGGCCGAGCCGGGTCGCGTCGTGGTCGACCTGGACGGTGCGGGCCTGCGGGAGGAAGGAGTCGTACGGGAAGTCGGTGCCCAGCAGGAGCACCAACTCGGCTCCGTGCAGGGCCTCGTGGCAAGCGCCGTAGCCGAGCAGGCCGCTCATCCCGACGTCGTACGGGTTGTCGTACTGCACCCATTCCTTGCCGCGCAGCGAGTGCCCGACGGGGGCGTTCAGCGTCTCGGCGAGGTGCATCAGCTCCTCGTGCGCGCCGCGGGTGCCCGCGCCGGCGAAGACCGTCACGGTGGCGGCCGAGTTGAGGGCCTCGGCGAGGGCCTGCACCTGGGACCAGGGCGGGGCGGCCACCGCCTGCTCGGTGAGGAAGGAGCTGCGGCCGGTGGGGGAGGGGGCGGTGAGCGCGGCGACGTCGCCGGGGAAGACCAGCACCGAGACGCCGGGGGAGCCCAGCGCGTGCTGGATGCCGACCCGCAGCAGCCGGGGCAGCTGGGCCGGGTTGGAGAGCATCTCGCACCAGGCGCTGCAGTCGGTGAACACCCGCTCGGGGTGGGTCTCCTGGAAGAAGCCGGTGCCGATCTGCCCGGACGGGATGTGCGAGGCCAGGGCCAGCACCGGCACGCCGCTGCGCTGGGCGTCGTACAGGCCCTGGATCAGGTGGGTGTTGCCGGGGCCGCAGCTGCCCGCGCAGACCGCGAGGCGTCCGGTCAGCTCGGCCTCGGCGGCGGCCGCGAACGCCCCGGCCTCCTCGTTCCTGACGTGCACCCAGGAGATGCCCTCGGCGCGGCGGATCGCGTCGACGACCGGGTTGAGGCTGTCGCCGACCACCCCGTAGACGCGTTCGACCCCGGCCTGCCGGAGCACCTCCACCATCTGGTCGGCCACGCTGCCCACGGGATCACCTCACGCCAGAAACCACCGAAGAAACGGACATTCGCACCATAACGGCTCGGATGTCCGAGTCCTGGCTACCGCCCGTCGACGGTCGCGCCGAGGGCCTCGCAGGCGCCGGTGGTGGAGTCGGTGAGCGGGCCGACCACCGGGTACTGGGCCAGGTCGCGGTGGCACAGCTCGGCGGTGGAGGGCAGGACGCCGTGGTAGCCGGTGTCGAGGCCCTGGGCCTGGCCGAGGCCGCCGGCCTGGGCGATCGGGGCGGCCTGGGCGGGCGCCTGGACGAGGGCGAGCCCGGCCACGGACAGGGCGGCGAGGGCGGTGAGCTTCTTCATGGCAGGTGCAACGAGCGCCGCCCCCGCCCGGTCACGTGGATTGATCCGGCGGGGGCGGTTCGCGGGGAGTTCAGGACAGCCGCACCCGCAGGCTGCTGACGCCGTTGCTGACGAAGGAGGCGATCGGCGCCGGCGGCGCGCCCTCGGCGGCCCGCAGGCCGGGGAAGCGGGCGAACAGTTCGCGCAGCGCCGTCTCCGCCTCCAGCCGGGCCAGGGCGGAGCCGATGCAGAAGTGCGGCCCGTGCCCGAGCGAGAGGTGCCGGACCGGGGAGCGGGTCAGGTCGAAGCGGTCCGGCTCCGCCCAGTGGCCGGGGTCGCGCCCGGCCGCCGCGTACGAGGCGAGGATGCCGTCGCCGGCCGGGATCACCACCCCGCCCAGGTCGATGTCCTCCAGTGCGTAGCGCATCGGGAAGTGGCCGACCGGGGAGTCCCGGCGCAGGGTCTCCTCGACCACCGCGGACCACGGGACCGCGCCGCCGAGCACCAGCGCCAGCTGGTCGGGGTGGGCGAGCAGGGCGCGCACCGCGTTGCAGATCAGGTTGAGGGTGGTCTCGTGGCCGGCCACCACCAGCTGCAGCAGGATGCCGATCAGCTCCTCCTCGCTGAGCCGGTCCTGCTCCTCGCGGGCGGCGATCAGCGCGCTGGTCAGGTCGTCGGCGGGCTCGGCCCGCTTCTCGGCGGCCAGCCCGGCCAGCAGCCCGAGCATGTCGCGGGTCGCGGCGGCGCCCGCCCCGGGCGCGGCGGAGGAGCTGACCATGACGTCGGACAGCTCGTGCAGCCGGTCCTGCTGCTCGGCCCGCAGGCCCAGCAGTTCGCCGACGACGTACATCGGCAGCGGGTAGGCGAACCGGGTCCGCAGGTCGACCGACCCGTCCGGGGCGGCGGCCCCGGCGAGGTCGTCCAGCAGGCCGAGGACCCGCTGCCGGACGGCCGGGGCCAGCGCGTCGACCCGGCGCGGGGTGAGGGCCTGGCTGACCAGGCCGCGCAGCCGGCGGTGGTCGGCGCCGTCTGAGGTGGTCATGCCGGGGATGGTGACGAAGGTCATCAGCGGCCAGCCCTCGGGGAGCCGCCCCTCCCGGTACAGCGTCCAGTGCGCGGGGTCCTTGGCCACCCGCGGGTCGGCGAGCACCCGCTGCAGGGCGGCGTGCTGGGTCACCGACCAGACCACCACCCCACCAGGGAGCTCAACCTGCGCCGCAGGTCCGAGAGCGCGGAGCTGCCGGTTCTCGGCGAGCTGGTCGGCTCCGGTGGGGTCGAGTCGGTGGGGGCAGACCCCGGCTGCGGCTGCGGTGTCCATGCGGTCCTCTCGGGCGTGACGGGTGCGGAGGCGGCGGGTGCCGGGTCGGCGGGTGCCGGGTCGGCGGACCCGGCGGACCCGGCGGACGGGAAGGGGACCGGGTCGGTCGGACGGGGCGGGGCGAAGGCGCTGTACAGCACCGGCAGGCTCGCCAGGGCGCGCGACCAGGGGGACGGACGCCACTCCAACTCGTGTGCGGGAACCGCTAGTTGAAGGTCGGGCAGACAGTGCAGCAGGGTCTCGATCGCGGTCTCGACGATCAGCCGGGCCGGGTCCTTGGCCGGGCAGACGTGCCGGCCCGCGCTCCAGGCGAGGTGCGCCCGGTTGCCGCTGAGGTCGTTCGGCCCGTGCACCGCCGGGTCGTCGTTGGCACCGGCGATGCCCAGCACCAGCATGTCGCCCCGGCTGATGTACTGGCCGCCCAGCACGGTGTCCGAAGTGGCCCACCGGCCGGGGAAGTTCTGGATCGGCGGGTCGCGCCACAGCACCTCCTCCAGGGCGTCCGCGACGGTCGCCCGGCCGCCGGTCAGGCTGCCGCGGAAGCGCCGGTCGACGAGCAGCAGCCGCACCGCGTTGCCGATCCAGTTGACGCACGTCTCGTTGCCCGCGACCAGGAACACCAGCAGGTTGTGGACGGCCTCCTCGTCGCTCAGCCCGGCGGAGTGCCCCAGCAGCCAGGACACCAGGTCCTCCCCGGGGTGCTCGCGCCGCCGCCGCACCAGCTCGCCCAGCAGCCCGAAGAGCTCCACCGAGGCGCGGTGCGAGTCCGCGCCGCTGTCGACCACGTTCATGATCAGCCCGAGCAGCTTCGGACCGTCCTCGTCGGGCAGGTCCAGCAGCGTGGTGAACACCAGCGGCGGCAGCCGGCGGGTGAACTGGCTGACCAGGTCGGCGGTGCCGTCCGGTCCCCAGCTCTCGATCAGCGCCAGCGCGGCGGCCTCGCTGGTCTCCCGCAGCCGCTTCTGGTCGGCCCGGGCCAGGGTGTCGCCGACCGCGGCACTCAGCCGCTGGTGCTCGGCGCCGTCCAGGTTGTTGAGGGTGGGCCGCCACATGGTCATCGGCACCAGGGGGGAGTCCGGCCGCAGCCGGCCCTCCGCGGCCACCCGCCAGTGCCGCGAGTCCTTGGAGAACTGCTGCTCGTTGCGGGTGAGTTCGAGGAGCTCCTGGTACCCGATGACCAGCCACGCCTCGACCCCGGGCTCCAGCTCGATCGGCGCCACCGGGCCGTGCTCGGCGCGCATCCGGGCGTACAGCCCGTGCGGGTCCTGGGCCACCGTCCGGCCGTACAGCGGGGTGACACCGGGGCGCTCGGCGTACGGGCAGCCGCCGGCCAGGTGCGGTTCGGGAACGGTCATGACAGCTCCAGGGCGCCGGCCCGCAGGTGGTCGACGAAATCGATCAGCAGTCGGTGGGCGGCGTCCTCGTCGCGGACGTCACAGGTGAGGACCGGCACCCCGGGCAGCAGGTCGAGCGCGGCCCGCAGCTCCTCCTCCGGGTACGCCGGCGTGTCGGGGAAGCGGTTGACCGCCACCGCGAACGGGATCCGCTGCTCCTCCAGCAGCCCCAGCACGTCGAAGGACTCCTCCAGCCGGCGGGAGTCGACCAGGGCGATCGCCCCCAGCGCCCCGCGCGACAGGTCCTCCCACAGCGGCCAGAACCGCTGCTGCCCGGGCGTGCCGAACAGGTACAGCGCGAGCCGGGTGCTGAGCGTGATCCGGCCGAAGTCCAGCGCCACCGTGGTGGTCGACTTGTGCGGACGCCCGGTCAGGTCGTCCACGCCCTCGCCGACCGCGGTCATCGTCTCCTCGGTGCGCAGCGGGGCGATCTCGCTCAGCGCCCCGACCAGGGTCGTCTTGCCGACCCCGAACGGCCCGGTGACCAGGATCTTCACCGCGCCCTGCACGCTGGACGGCAGGTACTCGGGCTCAGCGGAGCTGACGGAGGCCAACCAGCACCTCCTCGATCAGTGCGAGCGGAGCCCGCTCGGCCGGACGGACGGGCGGCAGCACCTGGACCGCGCCCAGTTCCCACAGGTCGCCGACCAGCACCTTCAGCACGCTGATCGGCAGGCCGAGGTGGGCGGCCACCTCGGCGATCGACAGCAGTTCCCGGCAGAGCTCCAGGATCGTCAACTGCTCCCGGTTCACCACCAGCGGGTCGACCCGGACCCCCGGGACGGTCCGCACCAGGCTCTCGAACTCCAGCACGTTCCGGCCGGTCCGGCTGCGCCCGCCGGTGATGACGTACGGCCGTACCGGGCTGCGGCTCACCGCGGGTTCCCGGCGGTCGCGGTCTCCTGCCGGGGCGCGGCGGTCAGGTGCTCGCCGATCCGGCCGACCAGCATCTGCATCTGGTACGCCACCAGACCCGCGTCGACCGACTCCCCGGCCACCACCGCGAGGTGCGCCCCGGCCCCGGCGGCCACCACGAACAGGTAGCCGCCGCCGTACTCGATGACGATCTGCCGGGTGCGGCCGTCGCCGAAGCCGGTGGCCACGCCCCGGGAGAGCGACTGCAGCCCGGAGCAGGCGGCGGCCAGGCGCTCGGCGTCGTCCCGGTCGATCCGCGGGCTGCGGCCGATCTCCAGGCCGTCGTTGGACACCACGAGGGCGTGCCGGACCTCCGGCACGGAGACGATGTCGGCCAGCAGCCAGCCGAGATCAGGGTTGGTCGTCATGCGGGTCTCCCAGGGGGGAAGCGGGGAATTCGTCGGGGCGGTCCGCGCCGGACCGCTGGTGGTGCTGGGCGGCGGCCCGGCCGTCCGCGGTGCCGCTCTGGAACAGCGACATGAAGGACCGGGCCTCGCCGGCGGAGCGCGGCGGGACCGTCGGCTCCGGAGGGAACCGGTGCTGCGGTGCGGCGCCCCGGCGGTTGCTCCGGCGGGGCAGGGGGCCGCCTTGTGCGGGTACTGCGGAGGAGGGGGTGCTCCCGGTCCGGGGGGAGACCGGGCGGGTGGGCAGCGGGGGCCGCGCCTGGGGCTGGGCCTGGGCCTGCGCCTGCGCCTGGGGCTGGGCCTGCGCCTGGGCCTGGGGGTGGGCCTGGGGGTGGGCCTGGGGGTGGGCCTGGGGGTGGGGCCGGGCCTGGGTCTGGGGCCGGGCCTGGGGTGCGGCCCGGTTCGGCTGCGGGCGGCCGGCCGGCAGTCCGTGCTGCGGCAGCGGGTCGGTGAGCAGCGCGGTGGGCAGCAGCACCACCACCCGCACGCCGCCGTACGGGGACGGAGTGGAGTGCACGGTGACCCGGAAGCCGTACTGCCGGGCGAGCAGGCCGACCGCGGCCAGGCCCAGCTGCGGGACCTCGCCGATCCGGGAGACCTCCAGCGAGCCCTCGCCGGACAGCGCGGCCGCCGCCTTGGCGACCGTCACGTCGGTCATGCCGACGCCGCAGTCGTCGATCTCGATCACCGCGCCGTTGTGCACCGACATCAGCGAGACGTACACCTGCGAGCTGGGCGGCGAGTAGCGGGTGGCGTTGTCCAGCAGCTCGGCCACCGCGTGGATCAGCGCCTCGGCGGCCGCGCCGAGCACCGCGGTGTCCACCCGGTTGTGCACGACCACCCGCTGGAACGGCAGGATCCGGCCCTGGGCGCCGCGGACCACGTCCTCCAGCGTGACGGGCTCGGGCCAGGTCCGGCCTGCCCGGGAGCCGCACAGCACGGCCAGGGTCTGGGCCAGCCGGGCCTGCTGGGCGGCGGCGTGGTCGGCCCGCAGCAGGCCGTCGAGCAGGACCGGGTCGTCGTGGGTGCGTTCCATCTCGTCCAGCCCGGCCTGCTGGTCGTGCGCCATCACCAGGATCCGGCGGGCCACGTTCAGGAAGGCGCGGCGGGTCGCCGCGTTCATCTCCTGCTCGTGCAGGGCGGCCTCGTTGCTCGCCCGGCGGTCGGCCAGTTCGGCCTCCAACCGGGCCCGGACGTCGGCGAGTTCCTGCTCGGTGCCGATGAGCCGCAGGCGCAGGGTCCGGGTGACGGCACGGGAGCGGGCGGTGGCCGCGAGGGCGAGGAGGGCGAGCAATGCGGCTGCTGCCAAACACCATTGAGTGGTCGTCACACGCGGAGTTTATGGTGGTGTTACTACTTGCGTATGAACGGTTCCCACTTCCGTTGTTCAGATTCCGTCAATTTCGGACAGGTCGGACAGGATCGGCCCGCCCCCGGCTAACGGGCCGCCCTCAGTCGGCGGCCGGGGCGAGGACCCGGTGCAGCAGGAGCAGCGCCACGTCGTCCTGCCGGACCTCGCGCTCCGTCACGTTCAGCGTCAGCAGGTCGGCCAGCCGCTCCAGCGCCTCCGGGCGCTCCAGCCGGCCGGCCCCGCCGACCTCCGCCGTCCACAGCTCCAGCCCGCCCAGCATCCGCTGCACCGACTCGTCGTAGTCCTCGTCCCGGACCTCCACCAGCCCGTCCGTGTAGGCCAGCAGCGTCTCGCCCGGCTCCAGCCGCGCCTCGGCCAGCGGGTAGCGCACCCCGGGCAGCACCCCCAGCGGCGGGCCGCCCGGCAGGTCCAGCTCCGCCGCCCCGGCCGCCCCGATCCGCACCGGCTGCGGGTGCCCGGCCCGGGCCGCCCGCAGCGCCCCGGTCGCCGGGTCCAGCACCACGTACAGGCAGGTGGCGAACAGCTCGGTCTCCATCTCGGCCAGCAGCCGGCTGGTCCGGGCCAGCGTCGTCGCCGGGTCGTGCCCGTCCGTCGCGTACGCCCACAGGCCCGAGCGCAACTGGCCCATCACCGCGGTCGCCTCCGCGTTGTGGCCCTGCACGTCGCCGATCACCAGCCCGACCAGGCCGCCCGGCAGCCGCAGCAGGTCGTACCAGTCGCCGCCGATCTGCATCCCCTCGGTGGACGGCAGGTAGCGGGCCGCCGAGGCGATCCCCGGCAGCACCGGCAGCGAGCGCGGCAGCATCGCCCGCTGCAGCTCGCTGGCCCGCTCGTGGTGCACGTCGTACAGCCGGGCCCGCTCCAGGGACTGCGCCAGGATGCCCGCGAAGGCCGAGTACATGGTGCGGTCCTCACGGCCGAACGAGCGCTCGGTGGCGAAGGTGATCAGGCAGGAGCCGACCTGCCGGCCCGAGGCCACCAGCGGCAGCACCGTCCAGGCGGCCGGCACCCCGGGCCCTGGGCGCTCCTGCCCCGGCTCGCTGAACAGCGGGGTGGCCCGGGTCAGCACGTGCTCCATCACCCCGCCCGCCAGGTCGTGCAGCCGGTTCAGCTCCGCCCGGTGCGGGCCGCCGAACACCGCGGGGGAGACCGGCATCAGCCGGCCCTCGTCCACCAGGTCCAGCACCACGCTGGTCGCGCCCAGCGCCGGCCGGGCCACGTCGGTCAGCGCCGTGGTCACCTCGCGCACCGTCACCGCCCGGGACAGCGAGCGGGTCAGCGCCAGCAGCAGCGTGGAGCGGGCCCCCGCCGCCGCGGCGGCCACCGAACCGGCCGCGGCCGCCGGCTCCGGCCGCCACTCCCGCCCGGTCAGCAACCCCGCCGTCCGCACCGGCCGCCGGTGCACGTCCAGCATCACCTCGCCGGCCTCGTCCACCCGCCAGGGCGCGCCGTCCGGCCGCACCACCCGGTAGGAGATCCGGTACGGGCCGCCGGTGGCCAGCGCCTCCGCCAGCGCGGCCTGCACGTCCGGCAGGTCCTCCGGGTGCACCACGTCCGCCAGGTCCGGCGCCCGCCCGGTCGGGCCCGGCGGCGGCAGGCCCACCGCCCGGTACGCCTGGGCGTCCCACAGCGTCTCGCCGGTCACCAAGTCCCGCTCGAACGCCCCGGCGCCCGCCGAGCGCACCGCGAGCGAGATCAACTGGCCGTCCGCGGAGGGGAGTTCCGTGCTCGGCTGACCCGCGGTCGGGTCGGCCGTGTGCACGTGGTGCAGCAGGTGGGCGAGCCGGTGCGCGGCCACGTCGGCCAGGGTCTCCAGCAGCTCGACGTCCCGCTGCGGGACCGCCCCGCGGTGGGCCAGCGCGAGCGCCAGCGAACCCACCGGGTCCCCGTCCACCACCAGCGGCAGCACCGCCAGCGCGACCAGGCCGGTGCCCAGGCCCGCCGCCGTGTTCGGGTAGTCGGTGCTGGTCTGCTGCGGGCTCAGCAGCACCGGCTCGCGCCGCCGCAGCGCCAGCGCCGCGGGCAGCTCGCTCGCCGGATCGACCACCCCGTACTTGCGGTGCGCCCACTCGGGCAGCTCGTGCGAGGCGGTCAGCCGGAGCATGCCGCCGTCCAGCAGGTAGAGCGCCGAGCCCTCGCCGGTGATCCACGCCGGGCCCTCGGTCAGCAGCGCCGCCAGCAGCTCCGCCGCGCTCGACGCCCGCAGCAGGGCGCGCACGCAGCGGAGTTCGGAACGGCTGGCCCGACGCGGGGAGCTCTGGTCCATGGGAGGCGCCCGGCCCTTCCGGTCGACGTGCCAGTGCCGACCATCTTATGGACGCACCGGGCAACCAGGCGCTTTCACGACACGTGGTGGATCCGCGGCATTTCCGACACCCTGCCAGTGGCGGAACGGCCGGTCACTGGCCGTCGACCTCGCCGTACCCGCGCTGCGGGCGGGCGTCGACCGGTCGCAGCGAGCCCAGTCCGCGCAGCACCGCGACCCCGTGCCGCAGCGCGGCCGTCCAGCCCTCCGGCCGCGGGTCGGCCGACCGGCCCGCGGGCCGCGGACCGCCGGAGGCGCCGTCCGGTGCCGTCCGGGGGGCCGGGATCAGTCCCGTGCCGGGCTCGGTGTGCTGAGTCGCCTGCGGCATGTCGCTGATCCTCCGTGCTTGTCGGCCACACCCGTGGAAGGTCTCCACGCGGTATGACTTCCCGACCGGAGGACAGTGTTACGCACCGACGGTGTCGAAATGATGGGGAGGAGGTTGCGAAAAGGTGTGCACGGGCGCCGACCCGCGCCGTCAGGCCCCCGGCAGCTCGGCGACGGTCTGCGCGAAGTCCTCGTCCAGCGACAGGTCCGGGGCGGAGACGGCGTCCTTCAGCGGGGCGAGCCCGTCCCGGTGCTCCGGCGCGGCGTGCGCGCTGGGAGCGGTGAGGGAGGCGACCACGCCGACGGCGAGCGAGGCAAAGGCGAGCATGCTGCGCTTCTTCATACCGGGTAGAACGCGGCAGGCCCCCGGGAGGTCACGGGCCTTCGCCGCCGGGCCAGTTGGCCAGCCCCTCGACCAGCACCCCGGTCAGCCGCTCCAGCGTGACGTCGGTGCCCTCGGCGAGCTGGAACGCCCCCGCCGTGGTCAACGAGGCGTACCCGTGGGCCGCCGCCCGCAGCGTCCGCACCGCGTGCACCGCCTCCGAGCCCTCCAGCCCGTAGCCGCGCAGCACCGCGAACAGCACCCCCACCAGCCGCTCGGCGGCCTCGACCAGCTCCGGGCCCGGATCCGGGTCCGGCACCTGCGGCAGCGCCGCGTACCGCCGCGGGTGCGCCAGGGCGTACCCGGCGTAGGCGGCCAGCAGGGCGCGGACCGCGCCGTCCCGGGAGTGCCCGAGGACGGCGGCGGCCAGGTGGTCGGCCAGCTCCCCGGTGGTGCGGACGGCGACCAGGCGGCGCAGTTCGGGCAGGCCGCCGGCCACGTGCTTGTACAGCGACGGGGTGGCCACCCCGGCCCTGGCGGCGACCGCGGCCAGGGTCAGCGCCTCGGCGCCGCGCTCGTCGATCAGTTCCAGGGCGTGGTCCACCACGGCGGCGGTGGAGAGTCCGGCGCGGGGCATCAGCGGGCGGTCCCGTTCTCGTCGGTCGGTCCGGCCGGGCCGTCGAGCTCGGCGAGGAAGGGCAGCAGGGCGTCGGCGACGGCCTGCGGGCGGCCGGCCATCGGGTAGTGGCCGGCGCCGGCGATCATCACCTTGCGGCCGCGCAGCGCGGCGGCCTGCCGGTCGGCGACCAGCTCCGGGTCCGGGAAGTCGGGATCCCGCTCGCCCATCAGCACCAGCGCGGGCACGTCGACCGCCGCGCACCAGCCGACCGGCGCCGAGTCGCCCTTCAGGTAGCCGCGCAGCGCCGCCTTGCGGGCCGGCTCGCGGAGCATCGCGGCCAGGCCGGCCCGGTACTCCTCGAAGTCGGCGGGCCGGGCGGCGGCCGGGTAGTAGAACTTCTGCATCGAGCCCCACAGGCCCGGGAAGGCGCTGACCAGCGGGGCGGCCAGGCCGAACAGCGCCTTCTGGAAGGCGTTCAGCGGCAGGTTCTCGATGAAGGCGTCGACCAGCACCACCCCGCCGGTCCGCTCGGGGGCGAGCGCCGCGGCCCGCACCACGGTGGCGCCGGTGTACGAGCTGCCCACCAGGACGGCGCCGCGCAGGTCCAGGTGCTCCAGCAGGGCCACCAGGTCGTCCGCGATCGCCGCCGGGGTGTGGTCGGTGAAACCGGTGGAGGACTCGCCCATGCCGCGCAGGTCCATGGTGACCACCCGGTGCCCGGCGGCCCCCAGCAGCGGGGCGAGGAAGCGGTAGACGGCCCGCCGGTCGAGCATGCCGGGCAGCAGGACGACCGGGGTGCCGGGGCCGGCGGCGTCGTCGAAGGCGATCCGGCCGCCGGGGACGTCGAGGTACCGGGTGGTGGTGCCGAGGGTGCTGTTCATCGCGGGCCTCCTGGGCGGGCGTCGTCCGGCGCTCCGGGCTCGGTGCCCGGCTCCTGCCGATAGCCATAAAGCTAAGGCTAATAGCCTTAGCCGTCAAGCCCGGCGGGTGCGCCCGTCGGCGGGCGCGCCCCGGATCCCGTCCGTCCCGGGCCCCGTCCGTCCCGGACCCTGTCCGGCTCAGATCCCGTCGGCCCGGAACGGGTCGTGCTCGGAGAGCAGCTTCTCCAGCCGGGCCTGGTCGACCCGGCTGGTGATCGCGCCCTCCTCCTGGCGGTCCCGGATCACCTTGGCCAGCGTGAACGCGGAGGTGACCTGGTAGAGCAGGCCGACGGCGAGGAAGGCGCGCATCCACGCGCTGACCGGGAGGTAGGCGACCCCCAGGGCCAGGGCGGCGGTCGCGAACGCGAAGGACGCGACGGCCTGCAGGTAGTAGGCGGACGTGGTGCGGCGGGGTACGGGAGCGGTCATGGGGCCAGGGTCCCGCCGGGGCGCGGGCAGGTCGTGAGTACGGATACTCAACTGCTCCGTCACGGTCCGTCATGGCCGGATCCGGGTGCATCGACGAACCGTCACAAATCGCCCATAGGGCGTCAGGAAACTTTCACTGCACCCAGGAAGGCGCTTGGAATCATGGGGTCCATAGGATTAACGTTTGATAACGCAGCGCGGTCGGCAACGCCGTAACCATGCGGCACCGTGCGCCACGCCTAATCCATCCGGTCCTGCCCCGCGGCAGGTCCAGGAGCCGGGGAACCACGTTCCACCGGGGTGAATCGGGACGGCCCTGGGCCCGACCGTAGGAGACCTTCCACCTCCGAACCCGTCAGCTAACCCGGTCGGCGGCAGGGAAGGAAGGAGCGCGCCCCCGTGGCGTCGACCTACACCGAGAGCACCGGCACCCAGCTGCTCGACCACCCGGTCGAGGCCGAGCCCGTCCGGCACCGGCTCCCCCGCCAGGCCCGCACCGGCGCGCCCCTGCTGGGCGTCACCGCGATGACCGCCGCGCTCGGCGCCACCGGTCTCGCCGCCGCTCCCGCCCAGGCCGCCCCCGCGCCCGCCCCGGCCCCGGTCACCGCCGCCGACGAGGTCTCCGACGACCTGCTCGCCGCCGACCCCGGACTCGCCCTCGCCGCCCGCATCCTGCAGCAGGCCGACGGGCAGCGCACCGACGCCGAGGAGTCCGCCCGGCTGGCCGCCGCCCAGGAGGCCGAGGCCAAGCGTGCCGACCGGCGGGCCGAGGCGACCACGACGGCCGCCGCACCCGGCACCGACCGCTCCGCACCCGCCCTCCCGCTCACCGGCTACCGGCTGGGCGACGGGTTCTCGCAGGCCGGCCTGCACTGGGCGCACCTGCACAACGGGCTGGACTTCGCCGCCCGCACCGGCACCCCCGTCACGGCCGTCGCCGCCGGCACCGTCACCGCCGCGGGCTGGTCCGGCACCTACGGCTACCGCGTCGTCCAGACCCTCCCCGACGGCACCGAGCTCTGGTACTGCCACCTCGCCCGGATCACCGCCGCCCCCGGCGAGGCCGCGCCCGGCACCCTCCTCGGCACCGTCGGCTCCACCGGCAGCGCCACCACCCCGCACCTCCACCTGGAGGTCCGCCTCGCCGACGGCTCCCCGGTCGACCCGCTGCCCTGGCTCCGCCACCTCGGCCTCCAGCCGTGACCGGCGGCCGCGACCGCCGGGGCCGCTGACCCCGGGACCGCGGCCGACGCCCCGGCACGACCGTCGCGCCCTCAGCTCGCCTGGCCGGTCGGCATCACGGTGACCTGCTGGAGGTTGACCCGCGGCGGCAGGGCGGCCAGGAAGCCGACCGTCCTGGCGATGTCGCCGGGGGTGAGCCACTCCATCGCCTCCTTGGAACCGTCCAGCCAGGCGAGCGCGCCCCGGTCGGTGACGTGCGACTGGAGCTCGGTGTCGACGATGCCGGGCTCGATCGCCGAGACCCGGACCCGCTTGGCGCCCAGCTCGGCCCGCAGGTGCAGCGAGAGGTGGGTGACGTACGCCTTGGTCGCGGAGTAGACGGCGAAGGTCGGGAAGAGGTTCCGCGCCGCGATCGACGAGGTGTTGACCAGGTCGGCGACCCCGCGCTCGGCCGCGGCCGCGACCAGCTGCGGGGTGAACGCGCCGATGACGTTCATCAGGCCGGACACGTTCAGGTCGATCTGGTGCTGCCACTGCTCCACGGCCAGCTCCTCGACCGGCGCCGGGAGCATCACCCCCGCGTTGTTGAACAGCAGGTCCGCGCCGCCCAGTTCGGCGGCGACCCGGTCGGCGGCGGCCCGCACCGAGACCGGGTCGGTGACGTCCGCGGCGATCGCCAGGGCGGTGCCGCCGGCCCGCCCGATCCGGTCGGACAGCGCGGCCAGCCGCTCGGCGCGGCGGGCCAGCAGGACGACCCGGGCGCCCAGCCCGGCGAGCTCCTCGGCGGTGGCCGCGCCGATGCCGCTGGAAGCGCCGGTGACCACGGCGACGCGGCCGGTCAGCGGCCGGTCGGCGGGTGCGGCGGGGGCGGCGGCGGGAGTGCTGGTGGATGCGGACATGGTGGGCCTTCTTCCGTGCGGAGCAGGGGAGTTGCGACACCGGGGAGTCCCGGGCACGACTCCAGCACACCAGCCCGGCGGCCCCGCGGACGGCCCCGGGCGGACCCTGCGCCGACTGGTACCGGCAGGACCACCCTCGCCCCGCCGGCGCACCCGCCGGGGCCGCACACTTGGTCCATGGAACGCAGCAGGGAGATCGCCGACTTCCTCCGCACCCGGCGCGCCGCGATCGCCCCGGAGTCGACCGGACTGCCCGCGGACGGCCGGGTGCGCCGGGTGCCGGGCCTGCGCCGCGACGAGGTGGCGCGGCTGGCCGGGGTCAGCACCGAGTACTACACCCGGCTGGAACAGGGCCGGGCCGGGCACCCGTCCGCCGAGGTGGTCCAGGCACTGGCCCGCGCCCTGCGGCTCGACCCCTCGGAGCGCGAACACCTGGCCGACCTGCTGCTCCCCGCCCCGCAGGCCGCCCGCCGCGCCCCGGAGCGGCCGCAACGGGTCAGGCCCGGGCTGCACCTGCTGCTGGAGACCCTGGGGCACGTCCCGGCGTTCGTCCTCGGCCGGCGCACCGACGTGCTGGCCGCCAACCGGCTGGCCCGGGAGGTCCTCACCGACTTCGACGCGCTCCCGGCCACCCGCCGCAACCTGGCCCGCTACTACCTGCTCGACCCGCGGGCCCGCGACCGGGTCGGCGACTGGGCGACGATCGCCGCCGAGACCGCGGCCATGCTCCGGCTGGAGGCCGGCCGGTACCCGGAGGACCGCAGGCTCGCCGAACTGATCGGCGAACTCACCCTGAAGTGCCCGGAGTTCACCACCTGGTGGAACGACCACCGGGTGCTCCGCCGCACCCACGGCGCCAAGCACTACGTCCACCCCCTGGTCGGCGACCTGCACTTCTCCTACGAGTCCTTCCAGACCCCCGGCGACCCCGACCAGACCCTGTGCGTCTACTCCGTGGAACCCGCCTCCCCCACCGCCGACGCCCTGCGCCTGCTGGCCGGCTGGAGCACCCCGGTCACCACCTGACCGGGGCCCTCAGTACTCCTCGGGGGCCAGCTCGGGGAACTCCTCCAGCAGCAGCCGCGGCAGCCCCGGGACGGTCCACTCCCCGCACAGGTCGATCGCGGCCTGCGCCACCGCCTCCTCGAACTCCTCGAAGGAACCGGCGAGTTCGGCGGGCATCGGCAGCCCGCGGGCGGACCGCTCGGCCAGGTTGCGGTAGCTGCGCCGCATCAGGCCCTGCTCCAGCAGCCGCCGCGCGCCGTCGGTGGAGACCCCGACCAGCAGCGGCCGGCCCGGCTGGTCCCAGTTGCCGTCCCCGTCCAGGCCGGGCACCCGGTCGAAGGCGGCGAACCGCTCCTCCTCCGGCAGCTCCCGGAAGCCCGCCAGCCACTCCCGCACCCGCTCCGGCTCCCCGATGGGCACCCCGTCCGCGCGCAGCAGCAGCGCGTACAGCCGGGGCCAGGTCACCAGGTCGGAGCGGCGCAGCAGGGAGAGCAGCACCTCGCCCTGCCAGTCCGCCTCCGCGCGCAGCTTCTCCGCCCGCTTCGCGTTCAGCCGCCGGGCCGCCCGCTGCCACCCGATCAGCATCCGCACCGCCGCCGGGTACCCGGCCGGGTCGACGTCCGGCTGAACGTACAGGTGCAGCTGCTCGTACAGCAGGTGCTCCAGCACCGGCGAGGAGAGCTCGGGCAGGCCGTCGTGCAGCCGGGCCCCGCCCAGCTCCAGCAGCGTCAGCACCGTCCGCACCACCGGTTCGGGCACCGGGTCGTACCCCTCCGCCACCGCCCACTCCAGCAGGTCGGCGGCGCGGGTGCGGGGCAGCAGGTGCAGGTCTTCGTCGTCCACCCCGGTACGGTAGCCGGTCCCCGGACGGCCGCCCGGTAGGGTCGGCGGGCATGGAGACCCTCCGGCTGGCCGGACCCCGGCTCACCCTGCGGGAGTACCGGCACACCCCGGAGGAGGTGGCCGCGCTGCACGCCGTGCACGGCGACCCCGAGACCGTCCGCCACCTGCCGTTCGGCGTCCGGGACTTCGAGGACTGCGCCGACCAGGTCGAGCTGTACCTGGAGGCGGCCGAGGAGCGGCCCCGGACGCACTACCGGCTGGCCGTCGACGACCCCGCCGGGGAGCCGGTCGGCCAGGCCGCGCTCACCCGCGAGGGCGAGCACGCCGCCGAACTCGGCTGCGTCCTGCGCCGCGACCGCTGGGGCGCGGGGTACGGCGCCGAGGTCACCGCGCTGCTGTGCGTGCTCGGCTTCGAACGCCTCGGCCTGCACCGGCTGGCCGTCCGCTGCGACCCCGGCCAGGCCGCCTCGGTGCGGGTGCTGACCCGGGCGGGCTTCCGGTACGAGGGCCGGATCCGGGCCGAGTCGTACCGCGACGGCGCCTGGCACGACGCGCTCCAGTACTCGCTGCTCGCCCCCGAGTGGGACGGTCCGCCCTGGCGGGGCGGCGGGCGGACGGCGGGCCCGGCTCCAGGGCGGTCGGGGGGTTAACCCCACCACGGACTCGGCAGCAGGCGTCATTACGCCGGGCGGGGTCGCGGCGGCAGATTGGTACTCGTGCCCGGCACCGCCGACCGGCGGGGCCGCCCGACGACCCGAAGGACTCCGGATGTCCACCGCTGAGTACCCCGCCACCACCTCCGGCGGCCGCCCCGACCGGCCCGGGTTCTGGCGCGCCCCGTTCGCCCGGCAGAGCTTCCGGGAGCTCGGCTACGCCCTCACCGGCCTCCCGGTGGCCCTGTTCGGCTTCTGCCTGGTCCTCCCGCTGTTCTTCACCGGCGTGGGCCTCGCCGTCACCGTCATCGGCCTGCCCGTCCTCGGCCTGCTGCTGGTCGTCGCCCGCGGCCTCGGCGCCGCCGAGCGCGGCCGGATCCGGACCATGCTCGGCGAGGAGCTGCCCGCCCCGCCCCCGGTGGTGGTCACCCGCGAGGGCTTCTGGGGCCGGATCACCGCCCGGCTGGCCGACCCGGCCGGCTGGAAGGCCGTGCTGCACCAGGTCGCGGTCTTCCCCTGGGCGATCCTCAGCTTCGTGCTCTCGCTGGTCCTCTTCCTGCTCGGCTGGTCGCTCGCCCTGTTCCCGCTCTACCAGTGGGTCTTCCCGCGGTACACCGACTGGAACGGCTACCGGGTCGCCGACTGGACCGGCTCGGACGGCGCCCACCACGTCTACGAGCTCACCTCCTTCTGGCAGATCGCCGGCGTCTGCCTGCTCGGCCTGGTCATCCTCTTCCTCACCCCGCAGCTGGTCCGCGGCCTCAACGCGGTCAACCGGTTCGCCGCCCGCGCCCTGCTCTCCAGCAACGACTGAACGACACCCTCCGGCGGCGACCGGACGATCGGACCACCGCCGGACGACCGCCGGACGACCGGCTGGACGTGCGACACCCCCGGGCCCGTGGTCGGATGACCACGGGCCCGGGCCGCACCCCGGGCCCGCCGAACGTCCGGAGGCCCGGAGGCCCGCATGAGCCAGACCGCCCCGCCCGTCCTGGTCACCTCCCGCCCGCTGGACGAGTACTGCGCCTGCTTCGGCCTCACCCGCGCCGACCTGGGCCGGCTGACCGGCCCCGTCCTCGACTGCCCCGGCGGCGCCGCCGCCCTCACCGCCGAGGCCCGCGCACTCGGCTGCGAGGTGATCGCCGCCGACCCCGGCTACGCGCTCGGCCCGCACCGCCTCGCCGGGCTCGCCGCCGACGGCCGCGCCGTCATGGCCGAGGCCATCCGGCGCGACCCCCGCGGCCACCTGCCCGCCGACCGCCGGCGCCGCCCCGAGAAGTACCTGCGCAGCTGGGACCGGGCCCGCCGGCTGTTCGCCGCCGACGCCGCCGCCCGGCCCGAGCGCTACGTCGCCGCCGCGCTGCCCCGGCTCCCGTTCGCCGACGACACCTTCGCCCTCACCCTCAGCTCCTACCTGCTGTTCGCCTACCCGGCCGTCTTCGGCCCCGCCGACCAGCTCCGCGCCCTGCGCGAACTCGCCCGGGTCACCGCCCCCGACGGCGAGGTCCGGGTCCACCCCCTGCACGACGAACGCGGCCGCCCCTGCCCCCACCTCACCGAACTGCGCGCCGCCCTGCGCCACCACGGCATCGCCAGCCGCGTCCTGCGCACCGGCGGCACCGGCGGCACCGGCCGGACCGGCAGCGTCCTGGCCCTGCGCCCGCGGCACGCCCGGGACGGCGCCCCGGCGAACGCAGACGGCCCGTGGGCTGCTCCTCGGGCCGCCCCCACGGGGGACGGCGACCGAGGCACCGGGGATGTACCGGTGAGCCCACGGGCCGGGTGACTGCTGGGAATTAGCCTGAGCCGGAGACCACTACGGCCTCACCGCTGCACAGGCAGGGGCGGCTCTAGCGAGCAGCCACCTCACGCATCCTGAAAGAACTCAACTCAGGATCACCTCCTTTCAGTGTGCTGCCACCATAGGCACCGCCCACCGGACCGGGCAACGGATTTATCCGCCGGAACCTCCGGGGGAACGGCGAAGGCCCGGAGGCGGTGCCTCCGGGCCTTCGTGCTACTGAGTAGCGGGGACAGGATTTGAACCTGCGACCTCTGGGTTATGAGCCCAGCGAGCTACCGAGCTGCTCCACCCCGCGTCGGTGAACACCACCCTACCCCATCGCGAGGGCACCGTGTCGCCACCACCACGGGCGCCCCGGACCAGGGGGAACGGCGCCGGGGAGACGGGCCGGGACAGCGGCGTCCGGGAACGGCGAAGGCCCGGAAGCGATGCTTCCGGGCCTTCGTGCTACTGAGTAGCGGGGACAGGATTTGAACCTGCGACCTCTGGGTTATGAGCCCAGCGAGCTACCGAGCTGCTCCACCCCGCGTCGGTGAACACGACTCTACGTGAGCCCTGCCGGAAAGGGAAATCGGTTTCCGTCCCGGGCGTTCCCGCAGGTCGGCGACCACCGGCCGGAACGCCCGGGACGGGCGCCGGGCGGTTCAGCCCGGGCGGCTCGGCTGCCGGGCGCGCCGGGTCTGCGCCCACACCGCGAAGCAGACCAGCGCGGCGAAGCACGGCACCATCACCAGGCCGTACACCAGCAGGAAGCCGTCCGTGCCCAGGCCGGCGGCGGCGTTCCACACCCCGTGCAGGCCCATCGCCAGCAGCAGGCCCAGCGGCGCGCCCAGCCGGGCCAGCCAGCGCCGGGCGGTGGTCAGGGTGAGGGCGAGGCCCAGCCCGGTCAGCGCGGTGAACAGCGGGTGCGCGAACGGCGAGAGCAGCGCCCGCAGCACGAAGGTGTGCACCGTCCCGTCGAAGTCCCGCAGGCTCGGGGCCTCGCCGAGGCCGATCGCGTCCAGCCGGGCCTGCCGGTCCGCGGTGAACGCCCGCCCCAGGTACAGCGCGTTCTCGGTGAACGCGAAGCCGCAGGCCGTCACGCCGCCCAGCACCGTCCCCGCCGCCAGCGTGCGCGGACTGGAACGGGCCCGCTGGCGGCCCGCCGGGGCCGGGCGGAAGTGCGCGGGGCGGCCGGTGCCGGGCCGGTGCCACAGCAGGCGCCGCCACCGGCCGCACGGGCGGCCCTCCTCGCAGCGGTGCCGCCGCCGCAGCGGGAGCAGCAGCACCAGCAGCGCCGAACCCTTCGCCACCTCCTCGATCAGCGGCGTCGCGAACTCGGCGCCCAGCGTCTCCCCGCGCGCGCCCTGGTGGGCGACCAGGAAGTCACTGGCCCAGCCGTTCGCCAGGATCGCCACCGTGGTCGCGGCGCACGCCCCCCAGGCCAGGCAGAACAGGGTGTGCCGGACCGGCACCCGCGCGGTCTGGTTCAGCCAGGCCAGCGCCCCCAGCACGAACGGCAGCGGCAGCAGCGCCAGGCCCAGCCCGACCAGCAGCCCCGTCGTCCCGGTCTGCCGCTGCACCAGGTGCAGGATCAGCACCCCCGAACCCGCCAGCGCGAGCGCCGCCACCGCCGAGGAGAGCGCCGGGCGCCGCAGCGGCCACAACCGCCGCCACAGCGGCGGCACCGCCCGGACCGGCACCGGACCGCCCTGCTGGCCGGGGATCCGCCCGCTCAGCACCGGTCGCCGCGGCGACCGGCCCGGGAGCAGCCCACCGGACCGGCGCGCACCCTGACCGGGGAGCGACCGAAAGCCGGTGGGGGACGGGGAATCGGCGGCCGTGGCGGCGGCCACCACGGGCAGGCCGGGAGTCGGCTTGCCGCTGGGCGGACTGCTCACCTGCAGCAGCGTAGGCGAACCCCTCCCCCCGGGGGGAGGGGTCGGAACAATACGTACTCGCCGGGTGACCGATCGTCAGCGGAGCGGAACCGGCCGTACCGCCCGCCCCGGACCCGTGACATCCGTCATGCCGAGCCGGTGACGCCGGCTCCTGGGCCGGCCCCGGCCCCGGCGGGCACAGTGGTGACCACCGCGGGGGAGGGCCCGGCGGGGCGGGGACGACACGGGGGAGACACCATGAGCGGCAGCACGATCACGACGGCCGTCCGCACCGCGCAGGCGCCCGCCGAACCGCGGCCCGGAACGCCGGACGCGGTCGGGGCGTCGGGCGCGGTCGGAGGGTCGGCCGCGGCCGAGGGGCCGAGCGTGGCCGAGATGCGGCTGCCGGTCTGGTTCTTCGGCTTCGAGGGCGCCCTGGCCGGGGCCTTCGACCTGCTGCGCGCCGCCCCCTCGGCCTGGCCCGCGCTGGTCGCGCTGGCGGTCCTCAACCTCGGCGTCTCGCTGACCCTGATGCGCCGTCGGCTCAAGCTCGCCAAGCTGCTGTGGCGCGGCAAGGGCACCCGCAAGGTCGCCCTCGGCCTGGTCGGCCTGCGGCTGGGCAGCCACCTGCTGCTCGGCCTGCTCGGGGCGGCGGTGAGCACCGCCCTCGGCCACGTCCTGTTCGCGCTGGTGATGAGCGCGGTGACGGTCGCCCTGCTCGCCCACGTCCAGCGGACGGCGCTCGGCGCGCTGGTCGCCGCGGGCCGGGCCACCGCCTGAGCGGGGCGGTCCGAACGGCCCGCCCCGGCGGGGTCAGCGGCGGCGGAACAGCAGGTCGTGCACCACGTGGCCCTTGGCCAGGCCGGCCCGCTCGAACTTCGTCACCGGACGCCAGTCGGGCCGCGGCGCGTACCCGGGCACGCTGCCCGCCGGGTGCTCGTCCGGCTCCAGCCAGCCCGAGCCGTCGCCCTCCGGGTGCAGGTTCTCCAGCTCCGGCGAGGCGCCCAGGACCGCCAGCATCTGCTCCGCGTACGGCTCCCAGTCGGTCGCGCAGTGCACCAGCGCGCCCGGGGCCAGCCGGGGCAGCACCAGGTCCAGGAACGAGGACTGGAGCAGGCGGCGCTTGTGGTGCTTCGGCTTCGGCCACGGGTCCGGGAAGTACACCCGCAGGCCCGCCAGCGAGGCGTCCGGCAGCATGTCGCGCAGCAGGATCACCGCGTCGCCCGCCGCGAGCCGGACGTTCTCCGAACCGTCCCGCTCCAGGAACTGCAGCAGGTTGCCGTGGCCCGGGGTGTGCACGTCCGCCGCGAGGATCCCCGCGGACGGGTCCGCGGCGGCCATCGCGGCCGTGGTGTCACCCATCCCGAAGCCGATCTCCAACGTCACCGGACGGCCCCCGAACAGCACCGGCAGGTCCAGCGGAGTCCCGTCGATGGCCAGCCCGAACCGCTCCCAGCCACGGTCCAGCGCGCCCGCCTGCGCCTTGGTCATCCGACCACGGCGCGGCTGGAAACTACGGATCCGCTGCTCGCGGTGCTGGGCCTCGGTGGCCTTGTGCGGGTACATCGGCGCGGGGTAGGCCGCCGGGGCGGCGGAGAGCCGGGCCGACGCGGACAACTGGGTGCTGGGGGCGGAGGAGGTCACAATCGCACCAGTCTAAAGGAGGCCCGGCACGAGCCCCCGGGACGGCGGACCCGCCTCGGCGCAGCGGGTCTCACCCGGCCCGCAGCGCCGCCACCGCCCGGCGGGCGACCTCCCGGCCGATGCCGAGCGAGGCCGTCGCCGCCGGGGAGGGGGCGTTGAGGACGTGCACCACCCGGCGGGGGGAGCGCGGGTCGTCCGGGTCGAAGCCGGCGAAGGCGAAGTCGTCGAGCAGGGTGCCGTCCCGGGCGACGGCCTGGGCGCGGACGCCGGCGGTGGCGGGGACGAGGTCGGTCTCGGTGACGGCGGGCAGCAGGCGGCGGACGGCGGCGGTGAAGGCCCGCTTGGAGAGCGAGCGGTGCAGTTCGCCGAGCTCGTAGCGCCAGTGCCGGCGGGCGATCGTCCAGGTGCCGGGGAAGCGCACCGTCCCGGCGAGGTCGCGGACGTTCAGGGTGCGCCAGTCGTAGCCCTCGCGGGCCAGTGCGGGCACCGCGTTCGGGCCGACGTGGACGTCGCCGTGGACGCCCCGGGTGAGGTGCACGCCGAGGAACGGGAACGCCGGGTCGGGGACGGGGTAGACCAGGCCGCGCACCAGCGACCGCCGCTCGGGGGCCAGTTCGTAGTACTCGCCGCGGAACGGGACGATCCGCACCCCCGGGTCGTCGCCGGCCAGCCGGGCGATCCGGTCGCTGTGCAGCCCGGCGCAGTTGACCAGCACCGCGCAGCGGACCTCGCCGTGCGGGGTGGTGACGGTGACGCCGTCCGCGCGCCGGGCGATGCCCAGGACGGGGGTGTTCAGGCGGAGTTCGGCCCCGGCCCCGCCCGCGAGGGCGGCGTAGCGGCGGGCCACCGCGGGGTAGTCGCAGATGCCGGTGGTGGCCAGGTGCAGTCCGGCGATGCCGGCCACCTCGGGTTCGTGCGCCCGGATCCCGGCCGGGTCGAGTTCGGTGAGCGGGATGCCGTTGGCCCGGCCGCGTTCGGCGAGCGCGGCGAGGCGGGGGAGTTCGGCGGGGTCGGTGGCGACGATCAGCTTGCCGGTGACCTCGTGCGCGATGCCCTGCTCGCGGCAGAACTCGACCATCTCGCGGGCCCCGCCGGTGGCGTACCCGGCCTTGAGCGACCCCGGCCGGTAGTACACCCCGCTGTGGATCACCCCGCTGTTGCGCCCGGTCTGGTGGGCGGCGGGGGCGCCCTCCTTCTCCAGCACGGCGACGCTCGTGCCGGGGTGCTCGCGGGTCAGGGCGTACGCGGTGGACAGGCCGACGATGCCGCCGCCGACCACCACCACCTGGACGTCGTGCTTCAACCCCGCCACCCCTCGCCCGTGTGAGACCGCTCCGATGGATGGTGCCACGGCCGGGCCGGGGCGGCGGGGGAGTTCAAGAAGTGGCCAGGACCAGCCGGGCGCGTTCGGTCAGGTCCTTGACGCGCTGCTCGTTCTGGTAGGGCGCCAGGCGGCGCAGCAGTTCGACCATGTACTCGCGGCTGCGGTGCGAGGAGATCCGGCCGGCCACCTCGACGGCCCGCTCCCCGGCGGCGACCGCGGCGTCCAGGTCGCCCGCCTCGGCCTCGGCCATCGCCGAGACCACCAGTCGCAGGCCGTGCGAGCGGACGTAGCCCTCGGTCGGGCGGGCCAGCGCCTCCCGGGTGAACTGGCGGACCTTGGACGGGACGCCCAGGTCGCGGAAGCACTCGGCGGCGTCGGCGGCGAGGCGGTCGTAGGCGAAGAAGTCGATCCAGGTCGGGTCCGGGTCGCCGGGGCGGGACCGGTCGAGGGCGGTCTCGGCGGCGGCCAGCGCGGTGCCGCAGGCGGCGGCGTTGCCGGCCTTGGCGTGGGCGCGGGCCTCGACCAGGTGGAAGAAGCTCATGGTGCGGGCGGTGGCCAGGCCCCGGTTGCGCTCCAGGGCGGCCTGGGCGAGGTCGACGGCCTCGTCCGGGAAGGAGCGGTAGGCGGCCTGCAGGCTCATCGAGGCCAGCACGTACCCGCCGAGCGGCACGTCACCGGCGGCGCGGGCCAGCCGCAGGGCCTGGATGTAGTAGCGCTGGGCGGCCTCGTGCTGGCCGGTGTCGAAGGCCATCCAGCCCGCCAGCCTGGTCAGTTCGGCGGTGGCGCCGAACAGCGCCCGGCCGACCGCGTCGCTGTACGAGGCGAGCAGCAGCGGGGCGGCCTCGACCCGCAGGCACTCCGGGACCATCGAGGAGCGCCAGTCGCCGCCGCCGTACTTGGAGTCCCAGCGGCGGGCCTCCTGGGCGGCCTCGCGGAGCTTCTCGGCGTCCGCGTGCCCCACCCGGTAACCGGACAGGTCGGGGAGGGCCTCGCGGGCCACCGAGCCGTCGGCGGGCGTGATCAGCCAGCGCGAGACGGGGGTGGCGTACGCGGCGACCGAGAAGGTGCCGGCCAGGCTGTCGCTCCACCGGCCGCCGCCGGGGCCGCGCCGCAGGTCCAGGTCGACCCGCCACAGCTCGGTCGCGGAGCGCACCGCCTCCGGGACCTCGCGCGGGAACTCCAGGCCCAGCTCGGGCGTGGGGTGCGAGTCGGCGAGGCCGATCTCCTCCAGCGGGACGGGACGGCCCAGCTTGTTGCCGAGCGCGGTGGCGATCAGGTGCGGCACCGGGCGCTGCGGGACCATGCCCTTGGTGACCCAGCGGGCCACCGAGGTCTTGTCGTAGCGGAGGGTCAGTCCGCGCTGCGCGCCGAGGTCGTTGACCCGGCGGGCGAGCCCGGCGTTGCTGATCTGGGCGAGCGAGAGGAGTGCCCCGAGCCGGTCGTTCGGCCCTCGTGAGCTGACGGTCATGGTGGCGGTGGCACCCCCTGGCGACGTCGTGCGCGGATGGCGGAGAGCCGCGGTGGCGGCGGGTACGCCGGCGGACTGCTTGCACCTAGCGTAGTCGCCCGCGTTCCGAGGGTTAAGAGGCTGCATTCCGGTTGGCGGGAACGCGCCGCGTCCACGGCGGGCGCCCGGACGTTCGCCCGGCGCTCCGCGGGCAGGTGCCGGACGCCCGTGCTCCGGTCCCGTGCCCGTGTGCGCCACCCGTGCTCCCTGGTCGCAGCGGCAGGTGGGCGATTCGCTAAAGCCTGTGGATCGGCTCGCCGTCGAGGACCCGGCGGGCCGGGGGAAACGCTGCCTCAATTCCCCGCGGGCAGCTGCGCGTCCGGGAGGGCATGCGGATGCCCTCCCGGGCCGTGCGACGGCTTTCGGCCAACTTCGGCCGGTCCGCGGCGGCCGCGGCCGTTCCCCGCACCACCCTGCCCGGCCACCGGCCTTGCGCCGGACGGGAGTTCGAGACCCGCACGGCCCGGGCCCCGGAGGGGGAGGCCCGGTCCGTGCGCCTCCCCGTACCCGAAAGCCCGGCGCTCGTCCGCCCCATCGGTGGCACGATGTCTCCCGACGGCACGCCAACCCCGTACGCCCGCCCGGGGGTTCGCCGCGCGCCGCGGCACCACAGGTGGAGGCGCGATGCGGTGGCTCACCGGCTGGAGCGGCCTGACCGCCGCCGACCCGACCCTCGCCGCGCTCCGACCGCTGGCCGGCACCCCGCTCTGGGGCGGCCCCAACCCGCTCTGGGCGGTCGGCGACTGGCGCCCCGACGAACTGCGCCTCGCCGTGCTCCGCCCCGGCGGCCCCGCCACCGTCCGCGGCGGCCTCGACCCGGGCGACCCCGCCGACAGCGCCGACCGGGACACCCCCGCCACCCTGCGCCTGGCCGTCGCCGGCCGCTGCGGCGCCACCGACCGCGAACTCGCCGACGGCCTGGCCGCCGCCCGCGGCGGCGCGCTGCGCCACCTCACCCACTGGCCCGGCAGCTACACCGTCGTGCTGCGCACCGGCACCCGCTCCACCGTGCTGCTCACCGACCTGTCCGGCGCCCAGCCGGTCTTCCACACCCCGTTCGCCGGCGGCACCGCCTACGCCACCGCCGCCCTCCCGCTCGCCGACCTGGTCGGCGCCCCCCTCGACGCCGCCCACCTGGCCGCCCGGCTCGCCGCCCCCGAGACCCCCGAGGCGCTCGGCGACCGCACCCCCTACCGGGGCGTGCGCCGGGTCCCGCCCGGCCACGCGCTCGGCATCCGGGGCGGGCGGGCCGACCGCACCTCCTACCTGGACGACCCGGGGGAGGAGCGTGCCGAGGCGCCCGCCGTCCGCGAACTCACCCGCGCCCTGCTGGAGGCGGTCCGCTGCCGGGTCCGCGCCACCGCGCCCGCCGACCGGCCCCGGCTCGGCGTCGACCTCTCCTACGGCACCGCCTCCGCCACCGTCGCCCTGCTCGCCGCCGCCGTCCCGCTGCCGCCCGGACCCGGCACCGGCACCGGACCCGAGCACCCCGCCCCCCGCACCGGCGCCGTCAAGGGCTCCTGGGCCCGCCGCGCCGAACCCCCCGAGCCCGAGACGCTGCCCGCCGTCACCCTCGGCGACGCCGAAGGACTCGCCCTCGCCGTCCACGCCCCCCGGCTGCGCCACCTGCTCGTCCCGCCGGTCGCCCCGTACGCCGACCTCGCCGACCCCCTCGCCGGACCGCTCACCGACGAACCCGGTCCCGCCCTGGTCGACGCCGCCCGGCACGCCGCCGCGCACCGGGCCGGCGGCGCCGACCACCTCACCGGCCACGGCGCCCGCCAGGTCCTCGACGGCCACCCCGCCCGGCTCGCCGACCTGGTCCGCGCCGGCCGCTCCCTCGACCTGCTCGCCCCGCTCGCCGCCCTGGCCGGCGCCGACCGGGCCACCGCGGGCGCCCTCACCGGCACCCTGCGCACCCCCGTCACCGTGCTGCGCGCCGCCCGCCGCCTCGCCCGGGCCCGCTACGCCGACGCCCTGGACGACCTCGCCCTGCAGCTGACGATCCGTCAAGAACCCATGCCGGGAAGGACGATGGGCCGCACCCTGGCCGCCGACCTGGCCTGGCACCGCCCCGGCCCCGCCGCCCACCTGCTCGCCGCCGAACCGCTCGCCGCCCTCGCCCAGCACCTGCGCACCGCCGCCCGCGACGGCGCCCCCACCGAACCCCCCGGCGCCCGCCGGGCCCGCCTCGCCCTGCACCGGCACGCCGCCCACTACCGCACCCTGGTGCAGGCCACCGAGCAGCACGGCCAGCGCCTGCACGCCCCGTTCCTCGACAACCAGGTGGTCCGCGCCGCCCGGCTGCTCCCCGACGACCTGCGCCTGCAGCCCGGCGCCCGGCACGCCCTGCTCGCCGCCGTGCTGGCCGGCGCCGGCCGCACCGACCTCCCCGCCGACTGGGGCCGCGCCCCGGGCCCCGACCCGCACGACCCCGTCCGCCGGGGCCTGCGGGCCGCCGCGCCCGCGCTCACCGAACTCTTCGACCGCCCGCTGCTCGCCGAGGCCGGACTGCTCGACGCCCCCGCCGCCCGGAAGACCCTGGCCGCCGCCACCGACCCCGCGCAGAGCGCCCCGCCCGGCACCCTGGCCGCCCTCGCCGACCTGGTCTCCACCGAACTCTGGCTGCGCCGGCTGGCCGCCCGCCGCCCCGGTTCCTCCTGGACCGGCCTGCCCGCGCCCCGCCGCACCGCGATCGAAACCTGACCGCCCGGGTGCGCCTGCGCCGCCGCCGGGCCCCCGCTGGGTAGCGTCGGGGGCCCCGGCCCCGGAGCCCCCACCCCCGTTCGGAGCGCGCGCCATGACCGCCACCCTCCCCGTCAGCCACGAGGCGCCGCCGCCCGGCAGCGCGGTCCTGGTCGGCTGCGACGGCTCGGACGCCGCGCTGTGGGCCCTCGACCGGGCGATGACCGAGGCCGAGGCGCACCGCCTGCCGCTGCACGTCCTCGCCGTGGTCAACCCCTCGCCGACCGGCTACCCGCCCGGCATGGCCGACCTGGTGCAGGAGAGCGTCGAGCGGCTGATCGAGAGCATGTCCGACGGCCTGCGCCGAGCCGTCTCCACCGTGCAGTCCGCCCGCGCCCGCCCGTACGCCGGGCAGCTCACCCTGCACGTCGTCCTCGGCAACGTGATCGACGTGCTGCTCCAGGCCGCCGGGGGACGGCACACCCTGGTGGTCGGCACCCGCGGCAACGGCGGCTTCTCCCGGCTGCTGCTCGGCTCGGTCAGCACCGCCGCGGTGCACCACGCCACCTGCCCGGTGCTGGTGGTCCCGGCGCCCGCCGAGGAGGACTGAGCGGGGGAGGGGCTCGGCCGGGGCGACCGGAATGCCCCGGGATGGTTGAGCGTTCACCTTCCGTCGAACGGCCGTCCGGTCGTCGAGCGACCACCCCGACAGGAGCACGCCCCGCCATGAAGGTCGAAATCTACTCGGACATCGCCTGCCCCTGGTGCTACGTCGGCAAGCGGCGCTTCGAGCAGGCCCTCGGACAGTTCGAGGGCAAGGACGGCGTCGAGGTGGTCTACCGCCCCTACCAGCTGGTCCCCGACGCCCCCGAGCAGGCCCGCCCGCACCGCGAGTGGCTCACCGAGCGCTACGGCCCGCAGGCCCTCGCCATGGACGCCCGGATCACCGAGGTCGGCAAGGACCTCGGCATCGACTACGACTTCGACGCCGCCGTCGAGGTCAACACCTTCCGCGCCCACCGCCTGCTCCACCTCGCCGAGACCGAGTACGGCACCGCCGTCCAGGCCGCCCTCAAGGAGCGCCTGCTCAAGGCCCACTTCTCCGAGGGCGTCGACGTCGGCGACACCGCGGCGCTCGCCGACCTCGCCGCCGAGACCGGCATCGACCGCGACCGCGCCGCCGCCTACCTGGCCGGCGACGAGGGCGCGGCCGAGACCCGCGCCGCCCTCGCCGAAGCCCGCGCCATCGGCGTCACCGCCGTCCCCACCTTCGTCTTCGAGGGCCAGTGGGCCGTCCAGGGCGGCCAGGAGGCCGAGACCTTCCTCCAGGTCCTCCGCCAGGTCGAGGCCGAGACCGCCAAGCGGATCACCCCGCTCGCCCCGCCCGCCGCCACCTGCGAGGACGGCAGCTGCGCGATCTGACACCCGCTGCGCCTCCGCCCCGGCGCAGCGGGTCTCAGCAGGTCAGCCGGGCCTGCGCCCAGTCCGCCAGGTCGACCACCGGCACCGAGTCGCGGACCGGGGTGACCAGCAGGCGGATGGACGTCTGGCCGTCCAGGGCGACGTGGACGGGGACCGGGCGGTCGTCCGGGGAGATCGGCGGGGAGGTCCACAGCACCCGGCCGTCGCCGCCCTGCACCGAGAACACCACCTCGCCGTACGTGACGCCGAAGTCGTCCAGCCCCGCGACGGCGTCGAAGGAGCGGCAGGGCCGGTTCAGGTCGACCGTCACCCGGGACGGCACCCGGGCCGCCAGCACGTGCTGGTAGCGGGTGCCGTGCAGCCAGGCCGAGGGCCGCTGCAGGACCTGCCCGGCGCCGCGGACGGTCGGGGTGTCGCTCGCGGCCCGGTGGCCCCGGTTCAGCGGCACCTCGTCCAGCCAGAACTGGCGCGCCGTCACCACCGGCGGGGTCGGTGACGGGGACGGCTCCGGCGTCGGCGTGGGGGTGGGCGTGGGCGTCGGTGACGGTGTCGGCGTGGGGCTCGGGGTCGGGGTGGGCGTCGGCGAGGGTACGGGCGGGGGCACCCGCCGAACGGGCGCGGGCGTCGGGGTGGGCGTCGGCGTCGGCGTGGGCGTGGGTGACGGTGTCGGTGTGGGGCTCGGCGTCGGGGTCGGGGTGGGCGTCGGCGACGGCCGCGGCGCCGGCAGCGGGCTCTCCGGCGCGGCGCTGACCGGTGGCGGGGACGCCTGCGGCGCGGGAACCGGCGAACCGGTGAGCGCGAACGCGGCGACCGCCGCCGCGACGACGGCGATGCCGGCCGCGATGCCGGCCTTCGCCGCGGTGCCGAGCCCCTCACCGGCCGCTGGCGCCGCTCCGCCGCCTACCGACCCGGCGCCCCCGGCCGCGCCGGTGCCCGCCGTACCGGCCGCTCCCGCCGTACCGGCGGTGGTGGTCGCCGCGGTCCCGCCGGCCACCGCCGCCCCGACCGCGCCGGTGACGGCGGCGCCGCCGACCGCCGCGGCCGCGGCCGCGAACCAGCCGGAGCCGACCCAGAGCAGCGCACCGCCGGGCAGCACGGCCCGCAGACTGTGGTTGATGTCGGCGAGTTCCAGGTACGCGGCCGTGCAGCGGGTGCAGTCCTGGACGTGCTTGCCGACCTCCGCCGAGGCGCGCTTGCGCAGCGAGCCGCGGGCGTACGCGCCGAGCCGGTTGGCGTACCCGGCGCAGCCCGACTCCTGGCTGCCCGACACGTGCGCCTGCAGGAACGCGGCGGCCAGCCGGTCGCGGGCCCGGTGGGCCTGGACGGCGGTGGCGTTGGCGGTCTTGCCGAGCATCACCGCCACGGTCTTCGGCGACTCCCGCTCGACCTCGGTGTGCCAGAGCACCACCCGGTCGTCCTCGGGGAGTTCGGCGTACGCGCGCATCACCATGCGCTGGTCGGCCAGGGCCAGCGCCCAGGCGTCCGCGCCCGGGTCGGCGAGGTCGAACTCGACGGTGGCGGCGGAGGTTTCGGCGAAGCCGGTGAAGTCGTCGACCAGCTGTTCGCGCCGGTCCGAGCGGGCCCAGGCGGCCGCCACGTTGCGCACCGCCGTCAGCAGGTAGGCCCGGACGGCGAACTCGGGGCCCTTGCCGGCCCTGAGCGCCTGCAGGGTGCGGGCGAACACCTCGCCCGCCAGGTCCTCCGCGGTGAAGCTGTCCCGGCAGCAGGTGCGGGCGTAGCGGCGGACGGCGTCCGCGTGCCGGCGGTAGATCTCCTCGTACGCGGCGTCGTCCCCGGCCCGCACCAGGGCGGTCAACTCCGAGTCGGAGGGCGGGCGTTCGCCGTCGACCGGGTCGGCGGGGGAGGGCACCACGGCCCGCACCGGGAACTCCTCGCCGATGAACGCCTCGGGGGCGACGCCGCCCTGTCCGGCCGGGGCCTGGCCGGGCACCCGGCCGCTCAGCGACTCCCGGGCCGGACTGCCGCCCTGGTCCGGCACCTGGCCGGGGGTCTCCAGGTCGGAGCCGAACTCGCCCGCGTCGCCCTGCTCGTCGGGGTTCACCGGGTACCGACCCGGCGCGCGGCGCACCACAGGGGCCGCCCCTCGAAGTCGGCGGCGGTCACGGTGCGCAACGGAACAATGGCTCCAACCACGGGCAAAGAATGGCATAGCGCGGCGACCACCGGTAGCCGGGTCCGCCCCGGCCCACTCGTCCGGGCTGCCGCTCGCGGAAGTGTTCGGACCCCCGGCGGCGCGGGCACCGCGCGTACCCGGAACGTTCCGCGCCGCTTCCGCTCCGGCCCCGGCGCCCGGCGGCTCCCGTCACCCGAACGGCGTGCCCCGAACACCCCCGCGAAGGAGCCGGCCCCTACGGTACGTCAACCCCCGTGCGGCGGGCCGGTTCAGGCCGCGCGCAGTCCCTGCAGCAGGATCTGCAGCAGCCGGTGCCCCGCCCCGCCCTCGGTCTCGCCCTCCCGGACCGGGACGGCCGCCGAGGCGTGCACCGGCACCGCCGCGGTCAGCACCAGCACCACGTCGGCCACCGTCACCCCGGGGCGCAACTCCCCGGCCGCGCCCGCCCGGGCCACCAGCGCCGCCAGCAACTGCAGCAGCAGCCGCGGGTCGGCGCCCTGCTCGCCCTCGGCCACCGGCGCGCCGCCGAACGCCCGCAGCTCGGTGCCGCGCTGCTCGGGGACCCGCCCGATCTCCTCGGCGTACCGGAACGCCTCCGGCGGCAGCAGCCGCCCCGCGCCCGAGGCCGCCGCCCGCTGCAGGAAGCCCGCCAGCGCGTCCCACGGCCCGGTCAGGCCGCCGTACAGCGACTCCCGGGCCTGCGCGGTCAGCCAGGAGACCTCCTCGGAGGCGATCCGCTGGACCAGCACCTCCTTGCTCGGGAAGCGCCGGTACACGGTGCCGACACCGACCCCGGCCCGCCGGGCGACCTCCTCCATCGGCGCCCCGTAACCGAGTTCGCCGAACACCTCGCGGGCGGCCCGCAGCACGCTCTCCAGGTTCCGCCGGGCGTCCACCCGCAGCCGCGAACCCGCACCGCGCCCCGCCCCGTCCGGACGCTCGCCGCCGGGGAAGCCGTACCGCTCCCGCTCGTCGGGACCGCGCTGCTCCGGCACCACGTCCACCGTGGACCTCCCGAACGCCGCGACCGGCACCCGCCCCGCCAACTGATCCTGCTCCGACATGCCAAACCTCCCCCGAGGCACCCCGTCCCGGGTACCCGAACGGCTACTGCGCCCCCTGGCGTGCGCTGCCGACACCGGCCGTGGTCCGACGCCCGCGCACTACCTTCCCCGGATGGCTCCCGTGCAGTCCGCGTCGATGCCACCAGGTCCAGGACGAACGGACCGGCACCATCGGCGGTCCGAAGCACAATCCGACCATAGTTCAGGGAAGTTCGCCGCAGAAGTGGACCACTCGTCGCCCAGGACCGGTCCGATCCGGGCCCTACGTGCGGACAAATCCCCCCACGCACCGCCCGTCGGCCCGCGTGAGACGAGTCACAACCCGAGGATCCGGAGCGGAACGCCAGCCGACGCCCCGACTCGCCGTCCTTTGCTGGATCTTGACGAATCGTCAGGCCATTCCGAGAGGTCCGCCCCGGCTCCCCCGCAACGGTCGGGCGTACACGCTCCCACCGCTGCCGCCCCCGCGACCCCGCCGGCCGGGACGGCGCACCGCGTTCCGGGCCGCTTTTCCCGGCCGGATTCGGACCGATCCGGCCCGGAGTGTGGACAAGAGCCCACCGCCGGGTGCGTCATAGGGGGAACGTGAAACGGGTCACAGCCCCAGGGCCGGCCGGAGGTGCCCCATTCGAGTCCTGATCATCGGCGGCGGCTGCGCCGGACTGAGCACCGCGCTGCGCCTGCAACAGCTCCTACGTGCCCAGCTGAAGGAACGTCGGGTCGAGCTGACGATCGTCGAACCGCAGCCCTACCTGACCTTCCAGCCGCTGCTGGCCGAGGTCGCCGCGGGCACCATCGACCCGCGCCACGTGGTGGTCCCGCTGCGCACCGCCCTCCCCGACTGCCGGGTGCTCACCGCCCGCGTCACCAGGATCGACCACGCCACCCGCACCGCCTGGGTGGACGCCGCCCCGCGCGGCGAACTCCGGCTGCCCACCGAAGTCCCGTACGACGTCCTGGTGATGGCCCCCGGCTCGGTCGCCCGCACCGCCCCCGTCCCCGGCCTCGCCGAGCACGGCATGGGCTTCGCCACCGTCGGCGAGGCGGTCGCCCTGCGCAACCACGTCCTGGAACAGCTCGACCTGGCCTCCTCCACCCGCGACCCCGAACTGCGCCAAGCCGCACTGACGTTCGTCTTCGTCGGAGCCGGCTACGCGGGCGTCGGCGCGCTCGCCGAACTGGAGGACATGGCCCGCACCGCCACCAAGGGCTACCACAACCTCGACCCCGACGACCTGCGCTGGATCCTGGTGGAGGCCAAGGACCGCATCCTCGGCGAGGAGACCCCCGAACTCGCCGACCACGCCCTCGCCGAACTGCGCGAGCGCAACATCGACGTCCGACTCTCCACCACCCTGGAATCCGCCGTCGACCAACTGGTGCTGCTCTCCGACGGCAGCCGTTTCGCCGCCCGCACCCTGGTCTGGACGGCCGGCATCCGCCCCGCCCCCGTCCTCTCCCTCACCGACCTCCCGCTCGACGGCACCGGCCGGATCACCTGCCTCCCCACCCTGCGGATCGCCGCCCCCGACGGCACCCCGCTGCCCGACGCCTGGGCCGCCGGCGACTGCGCCGCCGTCCCCGACCTGGCCGGCGAACCCTGCGCCCCCAACGCCCAGCACGCGCTCGCCCAGGCCAAGCTCCTCGCCGAGAACCTGACCGCCGAACTCGCCGGCCGCCCGCTCACCGCCTACCAACCCGGCGACCCCGCCTGCTCCACCTCGCTCGGCCTGCGCCGCGCCGTCGCCCACACCAGGCGCGGCGCCCGCCTCACCGGCCGCCGCGCCTGGTGGCTGCACCGCGCCCGCCAACTGCGCCGGCTGCCGACCCGGGAGCGCCGGATCAGGGTCCTGACGGACTGGCTGTTCGGCGGCCTCTTCCAGCGCGAACTCGTTTCGCTGGGCACCATCGAGCACCCCCGGGCCGAGTTCGAATCCGGTTTCACCACGGGCCCCGGCACCTGACCCGCCGCCTCCCCCTCTCCTCCCTCTCTTCCTCCCCTTCCTCCGTCGCCCCGTCGTCACCCCGTCCGGCTCCCACCACCGGTTCCCACGTCCCGCCCGGCTCGTACCGGAGCGCACCCCCGGCGCACGCTTCCCGGAACGCGCCGTACCGGGGGCTCGACTTCCGGAATCACACCGGAGCCTGACAGGATCAACCCGACGGGACCACTACGGCGCGTGCGGGTTCACGTACGCATTGTGATCATCACACCGCAGCCGTTCGCCCGCAGGCACCACCCCCCATCAGTCCCCGAGGAAGCGGCCGACGTTGAACCTCATGCGCTGGAGCGCCCGGCTCACCGGAGCCGCCTGGCGGGCCAACCCCGCCACCGCGGGCGAACCCGTCACCGTCCCCGGCCCGCGCGACCCGGCCGTCCCCGCCCTCCGCGACCCCGACCTCCGCGACCCCGAACAGCTCTACGACCTGCGCGAGGTCCTGCGCCGCCTGCCCGCCCCCGTCGCCCTCACCCACGGCCCCCAGCACCAGCTCGGCTACGCGAACCAGGCGTACCGCGACCTGTTCGGCGCCCGCACCCCCGGCCGCCCCGCCGCCGAGTCCCTCCCCGAACTCGCCACCCTCGGCGTGCTCCCGCTGCTCGACCAGGTCCTGCGCAGCGGACGCCCGCGCAGCGTGAAGTCCCGCTGCATCCTCGGCCTCGGCGGCAACCGCTACTACAACATCGCCTGCGTCCCGCTCGGCCCCGACGGACCGGCCGCCCCCGCCGGCGTCCTGGTCTTCGCCACCGAGGTCACCGACCAGGTCCAGTCCGCCGGCCGCCTCCGCGAAGCCGAACGCCGCCAGCGCGAAGCCGCCGTCACCCTCCAGCACAGCCTGCTCCCGCAGAAGCTCGAACAGCCCGACACCCTCCACGTCGCCGCCACCTACCAACCCGGCGGGGCCGACGCCGCAGTAGGAGGCGACTGGTACGACGTCATCGGCCTCGGCGGCGGCCGCACCGCACTCGTCATCGGCGACGTCATGGGCCGCGGCCTGCGCGCCGCCGCCGTCATGGGCCAGCTCCGCACCGCCGTCCGCGCCTACGCCCGGCTCGACCTCCCCCCGCACAAGGTGATGACCCTCCTCGACGGCCTCGCCATGGAGATCGACGCCAACCAGATCGCCACCTGCACCTACGCCGTCTGGGACCCGGACGCCACCACCCTCGTCTACGCCTCGGCCGGTCACCTCCCGCTCCTGCTCCGCGGCCCCGACGGCACCGTCCTGCGCGGCGAGGAACAGAACGGCCCGCCCCTCGGCACCGGCGGCGCCGGCCACCTCTCCCACACCCTCCGCCTCCTCCCCGGCACCACCGGCGTCCTCTACACCGACGGCCTGGTCGAACGCCGGGACCAGGACATCGACCAGGGCATCGACCACCTCGCCCACACCCTCACCGGCCCCGTCGGCACCCCCGACACCGTCTGCTCCCGCCTCCTGCGGGCCCTCGGCGTCACCGCCGAGCACGACGACGACGTCGCGGTGCTGGTCTTCCAGGTGCCCCTTGATCCCGAGCCCGTGGATGTGTAGAGTTCTTCGAGTTGCCTGACAGGGAGCACCGAGCACGCGTCTGCGTGGACGGTCCCGGGGCGGCCAATCCCCTGAGAAACCAGTTCGATGATCCGTGACGGGTCGCGTTCCTTT